>NZ_CYPR01000220.1 GCF_001408515.1 Jannaschia seosinensis
CTGCGATAGCGCACGCTTGACCGATCCACGGCCAGGGCCTGGCACGCCCGGCGCTGGCTCACGCCGTGGACCGCCACGACATGCGCCACCGCCTCCCGCTTCACACCGGGCGTTACCGTTTTTTTGCCGCAACATCCTTCAGGATGGCATTGTCGAGCATCGCCTCGGCCAAGAGCTTCTTGAGCTTGCCATTCTCGTCCTCAAGCGCCCTCAGCCGTCGCGCATCCGAGACCTCCAGCCCGCCATACTTCGCCTTGTATTTGTAGAACGTCGCTGAGCTGACCCCGTGCTTCCGGCAGACATCGGCCGTAGACATCCCGGCCTCCTGCTCCTTCAGCATCCCGATGATCTGCTCCTCGCTGAACCTCGATCGCTTCATCATCCGTCTCCTCAATTGGAGCGGATTCTACCTCAAACTGGAGGAAGATACGGGTCTCAGGTCAGGGACGCGATGTAGTGCCACTCGATCCGGTGCTCGGAGCACCACCGCAGGATGGCGTTACAGGTCAGTTCCGTGCCGTTATCGCTGACGATCGTGTCGGGCCTCCCGCGGCGCTCGATCAGGGCCGTCAGTTCACGCATGACACGGCGCCCCGAAATCGAGGTATCCGGAAACGCGGCGAGACATTCACGGGTGACGTCGTCCACCACGTTGAGCACCCGGAAGCGCTGGCCGTTGGCGAACTGGTCGTGGCGAAATCCAATGACCAGCGCGCGTTCGCCCGCGCCTCGACCAGGATCGGGGCCCGCGTCCCGACAGCCTTGCGCCGTGCCTTACGTTTGCGCACCGTCAGCCCTTCCTCACGGTAGAGCCAATAGATCCGGTTGATCCCCGAAGGTTCGCCCTCGCGGCGCAAGAGGACGAAGAGCCGGCGATAACCGAAACGGCGACGTTCATTCGCCAGGTCCCGCAGCCGACCGCGCAGCTCCGTATCGGGCGCGCGCTGCGCCTGATAGCGGATCATCGTGCGATCCGCTCCCACAATTCGACACGCCCGCCGTTCCGAAAGTCCGAGCAGGGCCTTCAGGTGCGCGACAGCCTCGCGCTTCACAGCGGGCGTTACCACTTTCTTAAAACCAGCTCCTTCATCGCGGCGAGGTCGAGCATCTGTTCAGCCACTAGCTTCTTCAGCTTCGCGTTCTCATCCTCGAGCTTCTTCAGCCGCTTGGCCTCAGATACCGTCATGCCTCCGAACTTGGCCTTCCAGTTGTAGAAGGTGCCTTCCGACATGCCGTGCTTGCGGCACAGGTCTGCGCACTTCGCGCCAGCCTCGTGCTCGGCCAGGATGCCGATGATCTGCTCGTCCGTAAATCTCGTTCGCTTCATTGTCCGTCCTCAGGTTGGGCCGGACTCTGATCGACGGTGGAGGGAAAATTCCGTGGCAGGTCACTTCCACTGCCGCCATGTTCGACCTCTCAAGTGATAAAGCATCGAATTAACCCGGATAATTCACGAGAAGGCGGCGGAGGTCACACTACACGACACAGTGCTGGCTGAGGGCGGCTGGATGGATTCAACTGGACGACTCCGACCAAGGAAACGTCCGATGCTTCACCACGCCATCTCCGCCCTCACGAATATTCTGCGTCCAGATCTCGACTTGAGCAAGAGCCGTCTGGAGACGCTTTGCATGATCGTCATCGGCATGGTCAGCGCGCGCAGCGTGAACCTCGGCCATCTTGCCTGCGAACGACCGGGATCGGCCCTGACCTCGTCAACATACCGTCGGTTGCAACGCTTCTTCCAGCACGTCCATCTCGACGAGGACTGGTCGCTCCCGCTTCTGGTCCGGCTGTTGGGCCTGAACAAATCGTGGCTGCTCGCGCTCGACCGCACCAACTGGCAGATCGGCAAGACCGAGGTGAACTTTCTCGTGCTCGCAGTCGTCACCCGTCGTTTCCGCGTCCCCCTGGTCTGGAGCCTGATCGAAGGCCGCGGGTGTTCCGACACCGACATGCGCATCGCCCTGATGGAGCGATATCTCGCGAATTTTCCCGCGACGACCATCCGTCTGCTGCTTGCCGATCGTGAGTTTGTCGGCGCAGGATGGATTGAATTTCTTAATAGAAACAACATCCCCTTTGCTATCCGCGTAAGGGAAAATCTGATAGAGCAACCTGCGGTCTGGAAATTCTGCTGAGAGCGGGTCATGCATCCTGGCATTCCCATTTGATGTAGGCCTTGGTCTCGGAGGCCCATTTCTCGTCGATCTCTACGAGGACGGCGCTGACCAGTCGCAGCAGAGCGTCGTCGCTGGGAAAGACCCTGACCTTTACGGTGCGCCGCTTGAGCTCCTGCTGGACGGATCGCTCCATCGGGTTTGAAGTGCGCAGCCGGCGGCGATGGTGCTCGGGCAGCGTGAAGACCGCGAGCCCCTCGGGCGCGTTTTCCTCCAGCCATGCGGCCAGCTTCGGCGCAGAGGTGCGATAGCTGGCGACGATCTCTGCCAAGGCCGTTTCTGCCTTGGCGAGCGTGCTGGCATTCCACACGGTGCGCAGCTCGGCTCCGATGCGCTTGCGGCTCTCGACGTTCGGAGCGTGATGAATGGCGTTGCGCGCGAGATGGAACTGGCAGCG
>NZ_CYPR01000221.1 GCF_001408515.1 Jannaschia seosinensis
TCTCGGTCTGCTGAAGCTGATGGTCGGTGTCTGCGGCGGCCTCTTTAGCTGGCGGAGGCGGCGGATCGCCTGGATCGTCGTCGCGATCCGGCGGTGCGCTTTCCTTCGGCTGGAAGCTCTTCATGGACGCCCACGCCTTGATCAGCGTGCCGTCCACCGAGAAGTGTTCATTCGAGAGCAGCGGTCGGACCTCCGGATGTGCCAGGATCGCCGCCATCACCTTGCGCGACATCTCGGTGGTCAGCAGCCGGTCGCGGTTCTTGCTGAACACCGTGGGGACCCATACCGGGTCGTCGATGCCAAGTCCGACGAACCACCGGAACAGCAGGTTGTAATCCATCTGCTCCATCATCTGCCGCTCCGAGCGGATCGAGAACAGGATCTGGAGAAGGCTCGCCCGGATCAGGCGCTCCGGCGCGATGGAGGGGCGGCCGAAGTCGGTGTAGAGTGCGTCGAACTCGGCATCGAGGCTCGCCAGCGCGTCGTTCACGATCTGCCGGATCTTGCGAAGCGGATGACCCGAAGGGACCCGCTCATCAAGATCCACATAGCTGAACAGCGATCCGCTCGCCTCGTCCGTCCCGCGCATCGTCGCCCTCTCCGCCACTGCAGTGACGAAGGTGAATCATGTTCTCGAAACCGCGTCGAGACCGGCCTTTTTCAGCAGCCTGTTAATGGGTGCGCTCGGCGCGCTGCTCCTTTTGGGTCGACGGCAGATTTGTTGTCTGCGTGTCCGGAACGTGCGGGGGCAGTGGGTCTGCCGGTCCAGCTTTTCCCTGCCGGCGAGCGCCGGAAGCGGTTTCCTAAATTAGCGATAAGGTGACGCGAGCCGACCGCCGCTCAGTATCCGCGCCAAATCCACCCGCCACCGAAGAGGCGCGTGCCGTCCAAATCGTAGAACACGCAGGCCTGACCCGGTGAAACCCCTTCCTCAGGTGTCAATAGCTCGACTTCTGCGGCATCTGGACCGAGAGGGCGCAGGATCGCTTCCATCGGCGGCTTCGTTGACCGCACCTTGGTGCCCACACGCCACTCCGCGCGGCTGTCCAAGGGGGCGTCGCCCAGCCAGTTGATCTCGCGCAGTGGAACCAGGCGCGTGGCGAGTGCCGATTTCGGGCCTACAATGACCTCGCGCCTGTCTGGATCAAGCTTCACGACGTATAGCGGCTCTGCCAAGCCGCCGATATTGAGACCGCGCCTTTGTCCGATCGTGTAGCGGATCACGCCGTCATGGCGACCCAGTTCGCGGCCTTCCATGTCGACGATGGGGCCGGGTTCGGCTGCACCGGGCCGAAGTTTCTCGATCACCGCCGCATAATTCCCGTTCGGGACGAAGCAGATATCCTGACTGTCGGGCTTGTCGGCCACGGGCAGCCCGTGCTTGGCCGCCAATGCGCGCGTCGCGGCCTTGTCGGGCAGGTGGCCCAAGGGAAAGCGCAGGTAGTCAAGTTGCTCCTGCGTGGTCGAGAAAAGAAAGTAAGATTGATCGCGTATGGGATCGGCCGCGCGATGAAGTTCCGCCTTCGCTCCCATCTCGCGACGGATGTAGTGGCCGGTCGCCATGCAATCGGCATCCAGATCCTTCGCTGTCTCAAGCAGGTCGCGGAACTTCACCCGCTCGTTGCAGCGGATACAGGGCACGGGCGTTGCGCCGCCGAGATAAGAGTCGGCAAATTCGTCGATGACTGACTCGCGAAACGTGTTCTCGTAGTCGAGGACATAATGCGGAAAACCCATCGTTTCCGCCACACGACGCGCATCATGAATGTCACGCCCGGCGCAGCAGGCTCCTTTTTTCGCGAGCGCGGCTCCGTGGTCGTAGAGTTGCAGCGTCACGCCGATCACGTCGTAACCTTCAAGCGCCAGTTCGGCCGCGACAACAGAACTGTCCACGCCGCCGGACATGGCGACGACGACACGGGTCTCTTCGGGCGGTTTCGGGATCCCGAGACTGTTGAGGGGCAGGTCGCGCGGCATGTCGAACTCCGGTTAATGTCGATGCGATATAGAAAAATCTGCGATATTCACAACCCGCCGCTTCATTCTCGATTAACGCCGCGGAGGTCAGCAAGGGCCATCGAGACGATCAGGAGATGGACCGATGTTTATCAGGAAAGAGCCGGGGCCGCGGGTGGTGACGCTGCCCAACGGCGATCAGATGACACGCGCCGATTTACCGCCGCCGGGCACAACCCGCTGGGTCGCCCGCCGGAAAGAAGCGGTGGTGCGGGGTGTGCAATCCGGCCTGATCGATCGGGAGGAGGCGTTGGAGCGCTACGACCTGTCGGACGAGGAGTTCGAAGGCTGGGAACGGGCGATGGTCAGTCACGGGACCAATGGGCTGAAAACGACGTTGCTGCAGAAGTATCGACAATCTTAAGCTATGTTCCACCTTGGGAGTCACTCATGGTAACGATAAGTTAACCATTTGGGTAAAGGTTGGGCCAAGTCCCAGCGATTTCTCGGAGAGAGCCATGCGCATCCTGCTCGTCGAAGACGATCCAACGACCTCGAAGAGCATTGAAATGATGCTCGGGTCCGCGAACCTCAATGTCTATTCGACGGATATGGGGGAAGAAGGCATCGATCTGGCGAAGCTTTACGACTACGACCTGATCCTCCTCGACCTGAACCTGCCGGACATCAACGGCCACGACGTGCTCAAGCAGCTTCGGATGAGCCGGATCGAAACGCCGATTCTTATCCTGTCAGGTTCGGACGACACAGAGAGCAAGATCCGCGGATTCGGCGTCGGTGCAGACGATTACATGACCAAGCCGTTCCACCGCGACGAATTGATCGCACGCATCCACGCCATCGTACGGCGTTCCAAAGGCCATTCGCAGTCGATAATTCGTACCGGCAGCGTGGCCGTGAACCTCGACGCCAAATCGGTCGAAGTGAACGACAAACCCGTGCACCTGACTGGCAAGGAGTACCAGATGCTGGAGCTTCTTTCGCTACGAAAGGGCACGACGCTGACCAAGGAGATGTTCCTCAACCACCTTTACGGTGGCATGGACGAGCCGGAACTCAAGATCATCGACGTTTTCATCTGCAAGCTGCGCAAGAAGCTGAGCGAGGCGACGGGTGGAGAGACGCACATCGAGACCGTCTGGGGCCGTGGCTACGTGCTGCGCGATCCGGAAGAAACATCAGGCGCGAAGCGTCTGATCAGCGCCTGAAAGGCGCAACTTTGACGCAGGTCTCTGCCTGCGCACCTAAACGCCGTCCATCTCGGGCGGCGTACTTTATTTCAGGATACTCCGGCTAAGGTGAGGTGAGATCATGCATCTTTCTGGGGCTATCGTCTTGCTGCTGGCCGGAGTGACTGGAGTCTGAACGCCCTGCGTATCTGCCATCCATCTACCTTAAGTGTCACATCCCGGAAAGTAGTATGGCTGTTTCTTGAACAGCTCTGGCTTGATTTTGTGCCAGTCCTTCATGGCCTGCAAGGGCGCCTTGCTGGCCAACGCTGATTGCGGGAGCTGCTGGTTGTAGAGCCAGACGTATCGGTGGAGCGTGATCTCCAGGTCCTCGCCTGATCGGAAATGGTGGCTCTGCAGGACCTCTTCGATCCGGCCGTTGAAGCGCTCGACCATTCCGTTGGTCTGCGGCGACTTCGGCGGGGTCAGGCGGTGGTCGATGTCGAGGGCGGCGCAAAGCGCGTCGAACGCGTGCTCTCCCGTGGCAGTCCGCTTGCGCAGGCCGAAAAGGCGGTCGGTGAACTCCTTGCCATTGTCGGTGAGAATGGTGCGGATGCGGATCGGGCAGGCGCGCTCCAGATCGCGCAGGAAGCGCCGTGCGTTGGCCGCGGTCTTTGCCGGGAAGACACGAATGAAGACCCATCGGGTCGCCCGGTCGATGGCCACGAAGAGGTAACGGCGGCGGGTCTCATCGACCATTTGCGGAAGGTATTTCACGTCGATGTGGAGGTAGCCCGGCTCGTAGGCCTTGAAGGCGCTGTGCTTCGGCTTGGCCGCCTTGGTCTTCAGGTCGCGCAGGTTCCCCACGCCATGCCGGCGCAGGCAGCGGTCCAGCCCCGAGCGCGAGGCGTTCGGGTTCAGGAACTCCCGCACAACCGCCAGCAGATCATCCAGCGACACCAGCAGCGCCTTTCGCAGGGCCACCGCGACGGCCTC
>NZ_CYPR01000222.1 GCF_001408515.1 Jannaschia seosinensis
GGTTGGCAGGCCGGCCGGTGACTTGGGTCTTGGGCGATACGGGTTGATGTTTCTGGGTTTGTCGGGGCGCATGCGTCAGGCTGTTTTCGGTGGGGCGAGGGCGTCGAAGAGAAGGAGGAGAAGTCCCTTTCGGGGACACGAAGCCGGCAGGGTCACGATGATCCGGGTCTTCTTCTCGACGATGGTGGCGGCCAGTTTGACGAGATGCAGCCGCAGCGTGTCGAACTGGGCGCGGCGCCATGGTGAACGTTTTGGGCAAGCCGCGCGGAGCTTCCACCAAATCCAGTAGGCGCAGCCGTGCAGCATCAGACGCATCTGATTGGCGTTGGCTTTCGAGCACGACGTCCGGTCTGCTGCGAGGTGGGCCTTCCACGCCTTGATGTGTTTCTCGGCTTGGCCGCGAGCGGAATAGAGCTTCTCGTAAAGATGCTTGCCGCGGCCGCCCTCGAGATTGGTGACGATGTAGCGGGTGTCCTGCCCCATGAGGCCAACCTCAACGCGGGCGATGACGCGGCGGGGTTTCGACCACGACCGAGCCGCGTAGGAGAAGGTTTTGAACCGGCGCAGCTTCTGGCCCGGCGTCCGGACGTAGCGCGCCGCCGTCGACGCTTCCAGAGCCGAGATGTTCTGCGCCAGACGGCCGTTCTTTGACAAACCAAAGATATAGCGCAGCCCGAGCCTGTCACACAGGTCCAGAACCTGCGGGGTGCAGTAGTGGCTGTCGGCTCGCAGCAGGATTTCTGTCTCGGGCCAATGCCTGGCAATCTGCCGGATCAACCGGCGGATATGGGCCGCGCTCTCGGCCCCATTGGGGCGGCGGGCCGGGCGCAGCAGTATCCCCACGAGCCGGCCCTCACCGTCAAACACGACGATCGGCTGGAAGCCGAACTCGTCGTAGAACGCATTGAACAGGCGCAGCTGCTGGTGCCCATGCACCGCGTCAAAGGTATCATCGATATCGAGCACGATCCGGCTTGGAGGGCGCGCAAACGAGTGGCAGTAGAACCGGATCATCTCGCGGCCCATGCGGATAAGGGCGCGGGTGTCGGGCAGGTTTTCCATGCGCGAGATCGTCGGCTGCGAACACGAGGCCGGCCCTGTTTCCGGGCCACGCTCCAGCGCGATCCTGAAGCTGGGATCGTACCGCAGGGCTGCCGCGTCGTTGCCGTCTTCATACCCCGCCGCGATCATCATGATCCGGAACCGGATGATGTCGCACAGGCTATGCTGAACTTTCGCCGGGTCACGCGGATCGTGCAGGCAATCTGCGAGCCGCTGCGCCAGACCCGCCCTGCGCTCGATCTCGCGCAGCAGGGTCAGTCCGGCGTCGGAGCTCATGTCGGCGCCGTCAAACCCGAGCAGGATCGGCTTGCCATTGAGGGGTGACAGGCGGGGCGTGAAGCACGTAGATTGAGCCATGGCGGAGGTCGTCCTGCTGAAATCTGAATCTTTGGCGTCGATAACCAAGAAATACAGAGTTTCAGACGGTTACGCCACCTCCGCCGCCTTCTCGTGAATTATCCGGGCTAAAAGCGCCTACCGAGACCGATCTGCGTCTCGTGGACTCCCTGCTCATGAGACCTGAGCTTGTAACAGATGAGATGTGGGTCGTGGCGGAGCCGTTGCTGCCCAATGAGCCCCCGAAGCCGAAGGGCGGTCGCCCGAGGGTGTCGGACCGGGTCCCCCTGCGCGGGATCGTATTCGTGCTCCGTTCGGGCCTACCGCGGGGGATGCTGCCGGGCGAGGTGTTCGGCAGCTCGGGCATGACCTGCTGGCGGCGCCTGCGGGATTGGCAGCAGGCGGGCGGGCGTAGACCTGCTGCACCGCATCCCGCTGGAACGGCTCGACCCGGCGGGCGCGTTGGACTGGTCCCGCGCTTCGCTGGACGCAGCGTCCATCGGTGAAAAAGGATAGTGCCCCATTGCGTGGTGTAGGAGCGCCGACCTTCGGAGAGGTCCGAAGCTGATCAGGTGGCCACGGTGGGCAATCTGACGTCTGCATTGTCGGTGACGCGCGCGAGGCTTTCAAGCGACATGTACCGCCGGGCGACTGTCCATTCGTCGTTTGTCTCGAGCATCAGAGCGCCGACCAGGCGAACAATGGCTTCGTCGTTTGGAAAGATCCCGATGACATCGGCGCGCCGCTTGATCTCGCGGTTTACTCGCTCGATTGGGTTCGTGGATGCGATCTGGGTCCAATGCTCGCGCGGGAAGTCCATGTAGGCCAGGACGTCGTCGCGGGAGGCGTCCATGAACGCGCCGAGCTTTTCCTGCTTCTCGCGAAGCGCATCCGCGACCACTTCCCACTGGGCTTCGGCCTCGGCCTTTGTCTCCTGCGCGAAGATCGTCTTCAGCATCGCCGCCACCGCCGTACGCTGCTTGGCCGGGGCATGGGCAAGCGCATTGCGCATCCAGTGAACGCGGCAGCGCTGGTGGGTCGCGTCGAACACCCGACGCGCAGCCGCCCGCAGCCCCTTGTGATCGTCGGCAACGACCAGCTTCACGCCCCGCAGGCCGCGATCGGCCAGCGAGCGGAGAAAGCCGGTCCAGAACGTCTCGGCCTCGGAAGGGCCGGTGGCCACGCCCGGCACCTCACGTTTGCCGTCCTCGTTCACCGCAATGGCCACTATCGCGGCGCGGCTGACAATGCGCCCGCCGTCACGCACCTTCAGGTACGTGGCATCGAGCCAAAGGTAGGGCCACTCGCCCTCCAGCGGCCGCGACAGGAACGCGTTCACCCGCTCATCGATCTCACCGCAGAGCCGGCTGACCTGGCTCTTCGACATGCCGCCAGCGCCCATGGCCTTCACCAGGTCGTCCACCGAGCGCGTCGAGATGCCTTGCACGTAAGCCTCCTGGATCACAGCCACGAGTGCTTTTTCGGCTGTCCGACGCGGTTCAAGAAAGCTCGGCAAGTAGCTTCCCTTCCTCAGCTTCGGGATCTCCAGCGATATCCGTCCGGCGCGGGTGTCCCAGTCCCGCTCGCGGTATCCATTTCGCTGAACCTCACGCGACGGCGAACGCACGCCCTTTGCTACGCCAGTTCTGGTCTCAATCTCCGCTTCCATGATCCGCCTGGCCGCGAAAGCCAGCATCTCGCGCACGAGATCGCCATCGGCCTCCTTTTCAACCAGCTCAAGCAGCGCCATTCTGTCGTCGGTCATCGTCGTCTCCGTTCTTGGTTTCGAGTCTCGCAACCCGAACCTTCACGAAGATCGACGGTGACCACCAGCGTCACACCCGGCCGCGCGCTACGCTACGCCAAGGGCTTCGCCCGCGGCCTCCTACACCAACCGCTGGGACACTATCTGCTTGCGGGGTAAAAGATGTACCGGAAACGATCCGGGGGATCGTTTCAGCCCTGAACGGGCGGAGCCTACTCGCCGTCACCGCAAGACTTGATGCCGGTGCTGTCCACTGCCCGACAGGGCATTGCGCAGCAATGTCCGGAGAGGGGATGAGCAGGCTCAGCGGCTGTCCGGACGCACGATACGGGATCTGCACTGCAATCCTCGCCTAACGGCGGCTCAGCGTCGAAAAATCCGGCATAGGCCAGTCGAGCCCGGCCATCCGGCCCAGACTTTCGAACAGTCCACCCGTCTGGCGAAGCGGAAGACCGAAGAGCACTTTCAGCGTCAGGCAGGTCTGAGTCGCCGCATCAGAGAAAGTCTCAGGCCGGCCTCGCTTGCCAGATCTCTCCGCATGCCAGACCGCGCCGGGATCGAACCAGACCGACAACGAGCCCTGAACTGCTCCGAGTTTGCCGGAGGCTGAGTTTTGTTAGTTACGCAGCCTCGGCTTTGGTATCCAGAGCTGCGTAAAAGTTGGCTTCGGCTTCAGCGGGCGGGATATTCCCGATGGGCTCGAGCAGACGGCGGTTGTTAAACCAGTCCACCCATTCGAGGGTCGCGTATTCCACGGCTTCAAAGCTGCGCCACGGACCGCGCCGGTGAATGACCTTGGCCTTGAACAGGCCGTTGATCGTCTCGGCCAGTGCGTTGTCGTAGCTGTCGCCCACACTGCCGACGGATGGTCCGATGCCCGCCTCACCGAGCCGCTCTGTATACTTGGTGGACAGGTATCGGGAGCCGCGGTCCGAGTGGTGGACCAGCCCCATTCCCTTCGTCGGCCGGCGTTCGTGGACCGCCTGTTCAAGGGCATCGAGAACGAAGCCCGCGTGGGCCGTGGTGCTGACCCGCCAACCCACGATCCGCCTGGCATAGGCATCGATGACAAAGGCGACGTAGGCGAAGCCCTTCCACGTGGCCACGTAGGTGAAATCGCTCACCCACAGCATGTTCGGGGCAGGCACACGGAACTGCCGGTTCACCTGGTCCAGTGGACATGGCGCCTTCTTGTCCGGGATCGTCGTCCGGAGCGGCTTGCCGCGGAGCGAGCCTTGTCCGCCATTGGTCCGAGGACAATGGCGAGCGCCCTGAAAGCCCCATGTCTTTCATCAGCCGTGCCACGGTGCAGCGGGCGACATCGATGCTCTCTCGCCCCAATTGTCGCCAGACCTTGCGAACGCCGTAGACACGCCAGTTCTCCTCGAACACGCGCCGGATCTCGGGCCGCAATGCTTCGTCACGCCGCGCCCGATCCGACAGCCGGGTCGGTTCGGCCCGCTTGGCCAAGTGATCGTAGTAGGTGGAAGGGGCGATCGGCAGGACGTTGCAGATCGGCTCGACCCCATGCTTCCCACGAGGATTGCCGATGAACGACACCATCACTTCGACCGGCGGTCGATCTCCGCCATCGCAAAACAAGCTGATGCCTTGCGCAGTATCTCGTTCGCTTGGCGAAGCTCGCGGTTCTCCCGCTCCAGCGCCTTCAGCTTCTCGGCCATATCGCTCGGAATGCCCGCTGGCGTGCCGCTGTCTACCTCGACCTTCTTCACCCAGGCATTGAGCGTGTCGGTCGAGCAGCCGATCTTCGCGGCGATCGAGGCCATCGCCTGCCAGCGGGACTCGTGCTGACCCTCGTCGTCGAGAACCATACGAACCGCACGCTCGCGGACCTCGGGGGAAAACTTGTTCGTCGTTTTGCTCATGATAGCTCCATCTTACTCAAGAGTTGGAGCCTCCCGCAGAACCGGGGCGGTTCAGACGGCTGGATCGCCTCGGTCTTGGACGCCGCCGGCACGGACCTTAACTCGATCGCAATTCCCACCTGCTGCCAGCGCACCGGCGCCGACGGGCACTAGATCGCCTTCAAACCCATACAAGGACCGGCTTTATTGAGAGATTCAACGGCCGGCTCGGCAATGAACTCTTGAACGGGACGCTGTCCCCAACGCTTGGGGAGGCATGACAGGAGATCGATGCATGACAGCGTGCCTGCAGCCGTTATTGCCCACGCTTCGGCCCCGGAAGCAGCCCGCAGAAAAGGTTCATGGCAACGTAGGGACTGAAAATGCGCGCCGTGTAGCCAATAAGTCATTTCGCAGGCCCCTTGGATGCCGAGGCCCCTGCATCGCAGCATCGCAGCATCGCTGCATCGCATCGCCCACCGCCAGAAAAAATCCGATCAGCCGGAAGCAGACACTCAATCTGCCGCCTCGGCATCGTCGTCTTCTGGCGACACACCTTCTCGCGCGAAGGCCACGACATCCGGGTCGAACCGAACCGCGTCCGGGCCCGCGCTGCCGAGCCGGAGGTAGCCCAGCACCCGACCGTCTCGCGTCGGATCTAGTATAAGCACCTCACCCTCGTAGACGCGAAAGCGGGTCAACTCGACGATGTTGTCGAAATGGGTGATCAGGAGGAGCGGGCCGCCGGCGTCCTTGCCGTCCCAAGCCATCACCATCTCGCGCAGCGCCTCCGCATCTTCGGGACCGGCAAGTTTCCCGAGCGGATTCAATGCAGCATCCACCCGCGCCTCGACGCCATCCAGCGCATTCATGTCGGCCTCCAGCATCCCCTCCTCAAGGCCAAGATAGGTCTGTTGGGCACGGCACCATTGCGAGAGAAGGACCTCTCCCGGACGCAATCCGTTGACGATGAGCAGCGCACCGAGCTGGCGCATCTGATCCTGGCCAGTTTCGGTCAGGAGACGCTGATCCTCGCAATCGCTCGGGGCGGTGCCGGGGGCGTCCCGCACATCCCACTCGGAGGGGCCGCCGCGCATAATGAAGACGAGATCGTCGCGGAACAGGTCGTCCAGCATCTGCCACGGCTCGAAGCTGATGACTTCCTCGACGACCATCTCCTCGGGCGCGTCCGTCTCCATCGACATCGACATCTGTCCGGCGAATCCGGAAACGGGCTCGATCTCGCCCTTCCACTTGGGCATCCCGGCCGCATCCTGCGCCGAAACAGGCAGGGCGGCGGCGAACGCAAGTGCCGCGGCAACGCTCGTAATGCGGTGCTTCATTGGAAATGTCCCACATCCGGCTGTGCCGATCTGAGGCGCAATTGCCCCAACACGCGATTGCCATCTGCAGGGTCGAGCACGAGCATCTGACCCTCGAACACCGCCCGCTCGGTCAGTTCCTGAATGTTGGTGAAGTGCGAGATAATGAGCAGCGGCCCATGACCCGCGCCACCGTCCCAATCGGCGATGATCTCCCGCATAGCGGCCACGTCGGGAGCACCTTGCAGCGACAAAAGCAGGTTGAGATCCGCGATCGTGTCGATCTGCACGTTCTCGAGCGCATCCGGATCGGCGTCGCGCATCCCGTCCAGCATCGCTTCCAGCGTCTGCTGATTTCGACACCATTCGCTGGCCACGATCCGACCCGGCGTCAGATGATTGGCAACCATCAGGGCGCCCAGTTCATACATCTGGCGCCGACCTGTTTCCGTCGTCACGCGCTGATCTTCGCAATCGGTGGGCGCGACATCGGTCGCGTCACGTTTCGACCAATCGGTCGGGCCATGACGCATCAGAAGTACGACGTCGTCGCGGGCCAGCGCGTGCAGCATGTCCCAAGGCTCGAAGGTCAGCTCCTCGGTGACGGCGCGATCACTCTCCACCTGTGAATTGGGCATGACCATCGTCATGAGCCCACCTTTGCCGTCCCGCTCCACATCGCCGGAAAGAGATTGCGCCATCGCAGGAGCGGCAAGCGCAACGAACGCAAGAAGCGCCGCGGCAAATCGGTAGTGCATCACGTTCGTCTTTCCTGTGGTCCGATACCTGATGATAGGCCGTCGGTGCCAAAAATCCTTCTTGGAGTGGCATGTGGCGACGTTCTGACGCCATGCAACGGGATCGGGAGCATTGCAGCAATGACAGGCGCGCACAGGACCTGTGCCCCGTTCCGCGGCTGCGTGCCCGCGCAACATGACGGCGCCTGCTCAACCCTCCCACAGGCGCCGACAGATCGCGTCGACGGCGGCATGAAGCAGAAGCGTCAGGACGGCCAGGACGATCAGCGCGGCGAACATCAGGTCGATCTTCGCGCGGCCATTGGCCAGCAGCATCAGGTAACCCAGCCCCTGCGACGCCCCGACCCATTCCCCGATGATCGCGCCGATGGGGGCGTAGACGGCGGCGAGGCGCAGGCCCGAGGCGAAGCCGGGCATCGCCGCCGGCACACGGATGCGCATCAGAATTCGGGCGGGCGTTGCATTCATGATCCGGGCGAGTTCGAGCCACCCCGGCGGCGTCCGCATCAGCGCGTCGAAGAACGCGGATGTGACCGGGAAGTAGATGATGAGCAGCGCCATCGCGACCTTGGACCACAGCCCGTATCCCAGCCAGAGCGTCAGGATGGGCGCCAGGGCAAAAACCGGAACGGCCTGACTGAAGACCAGCATCGGGCGCAGCAGGGACCGCGCGAGAGGGGAGGCGGCCAGAAGGATCGCCGTTGCGAAACCGAGTGCGGCGCCGAGGCCGAGGCCCACGAGAACTTCGATCGCGGTGATGAGCGCGTGTTCGGCGATCAGATTCCGGCTGGTCCAGAGGGTCGAGAAGACGGCGAGGGGGCCGGGTAGAATGAACCGGGGCAGACCGGCGAGCGTGACGATCGCCTGCCAGGCCAGTATGCCGAGGAGCGCCACGCCGGCGGCATGGGGCACCCGTATCACCGTGCCTCCATCAGCTGCCGGAGCAGGCGGCCCTGAAACGCAAGCGTCTCGGGCGCGTCGTAGCGGCGCGGCGGCGGAGCCTCGGGCGGCGTGACCAGCGCAATGCCGTCCCGCGTCATCAGCAGGACGCGCTCTCCGAGCCGTGCGGCTTCGGCGGTGTCGTGGGTGACATGCAGGACCGTGCGTCCTGCCAGAAGTTCTGCCGCAAGGTCCTGCATCAAGGCGCGCGAGCGGGCGTCGAGTGCGGAGAACGGCTCGTCCAGCAGAACCACCCGTCGGTCCTCCAGCAACGTTCGCGCGAGGGCTACGCGCTGCCGCTGACCACCGGAGAGCGCATGGGGGCGCTTGGCGGCGTGTGCGGCGAGGCCGACCCGTTCCAGCACCTCACGCGCGCGATCACGCGGCTGCGCCTCGCCCCGCAGCCGCGCTCCGAGCATGGTATTGGCCGTGACGTCGAGCCAGGGCATCAGCAGGTCGCTCTGCGCCATCAACGCCACGAGGTTTTCGCCCGGCGCGCCACTCGCCGCCGTCATTTCGCCCTCGAAAGTGACCTCTTCGCCAAGGCCGGCAAGCAGGCGCAGGATCGTCGACTTTCCCACGCCCGACGGACCGAGCAGGCAGGTCCAGCGGCCCGCCGGCGCCTCGAGGTCGACCGGCCCGAAGATCGGCGCGCCGTCGATCCGCGCCGTGCCCGACAGGCGAAGCGACGGCGCCGTCATCACCCCGACAGACCCATGTCCCAGAACCCGACCTCGAGCCGTGTCGCCGTGCGGAACCTGTCCGCGAGGCGCGGCCAGCGCGGGCTCTCCTCGGGCGCCGGCCCCAGACGGCGTGCCACCGCAGCGTCGATCATGGCGCCCACGTCGCGGCACGTGCGCTGATAATCTTCACCCGAGTAAGTGGCGATCCATTCGGCATAGACCGTCTCGTCGGCATGCGCCGCAAGACGCGCACCGATTTCGCCGTAGCCCAGCACACAGGGCGCAAGCGCCGCCATCAGGTCGAGGAAGTCGCCGGAATGCCCCGCGTCGAGTACATAGCGCGTATAGGCGAGGTTCTGCGGCGCCTCCTCGGCGGCGAAGAGATCGGCCTCGGAGATACCTTCGGCGGCGCAGGTCTCGACATGAAGCCGCATCTCCTCGTCGAGCAGCGCATGGACCGTGGCGGCGCAGGCGCGCATCTCCTCCAGCGTCTCGGCCTTGGTGACGGCCAAGGCCCAGGCGCGGGAGAAATGCACGAGAAAGACGTAATCCTGCACAAGGTAGCGCAGGAACGCCTCGCGGGGGAGCGTTCCGTCCCGCATCCCCTCGACGAAGGCATGGCGGGTGTAGTTCCGCCATGTCTCTCCGGCCGCTTCACGCCAGAGCGGGAAGGTGACGCCGTAGGTCACTGCGCCCCCAGATCGACGGCGAGTTCGGAGACGGGACGCGTCCCCTCCACGAGCCCGGCCTCGTTCAGGAAGGCCTCGAAGCGGGCGTAGCGGCCCTGATCCAGAGCCTCGGGGCGCAGCGCGAAGCGGGGGATCGTGTCGGCCCAGGCCTTCTCGTTCAACTCGTCCTGCAACTCCGCCGAGGTGGCCGCGAAGATCTCCCAGCTTTCCTGCGGGTGATTGACGATGAACTGCGTCGCCTTTTCCGTCGCGGCGAGGAAGCGGCGGATCAGATCCGCATCCATCGTCTCGGGATTGGCGACATAGATCAGCTCGTCATAGGCGGGCAGGCCCTCCTCTTCGAGATAGAAGCACCGGCCGTCGATGCCTTCGATCTCCATCTGGTTGAGTTCGAAGTTGCGGAAGGCGCCGATGACGGCATCCACCTGACCCGACATGAGCGCGGGCGACAGCGACCAGTTCACATTAACGAGCTCGATGTCGTCCATCGTCAGGGCGTTGTTCTCCAGAATGGAGGAAAGCAGCGCCTCCTCCACGCCCGCCACCGAAAAGCCGACCTTGCGGCCCTTCAGATCGGCGATCTCGTCGATCGGCCCGTCCTCCAGCACCAGAAGGCAGTTGAGCGGCGTGGCGACCAGCGTACCGACCCGGATCAGCGGCATCTCCTCGGCCACCTGCAAGTGCAGTTGCGGCTGATAGGAGATGGCGAGATCGGCGCGCCCGGCGGCGGCCATCTTCGGCGGATCGGCGGGATCGGCCGGCGCGATCACCTCGATCTCCAAGCCCTGTTCGGCGAAGTAGCCCTGCTCCTGCGCGATGATGATCGGCCCGTGGTCGGGATTGACGAACCAGTCGAGCATCAGGGTCATCTTGTCCTGCGCGGCGGCGGGCATCGCGACGAGGAGCGCGATTGCGGTCAGGGTGGCTTTCATCGGGTGTCTCCAGTTGGGTCGCCAAGGGCGACGAGGCAGATTTCTCCTTCCCAGCCGGTCGCGAGCCGCTCTGCCGCCTGCCACGAGCGCAGGCCCGAGCGGCAGCAGAGCACGGCGCGCTGGCCGGGATCGGGGGTGGGGCCGTCCGGCCCGAAGGCCGTGACGGGCAGACGCCGTGCATCGGGGCGCACCAGCATTGCTTCCTCCTCGGCGCGAAGGTCCACGAGGAAGTCGGTATCGGCGATCTGTGACGGGGCGAGGAAGCGCGGCCGGGATGCGGGCTCGGGCGCGGTATCGAAGCGGAAGCCGCCGGACCGGAAGGTCCGCCCGTCGAAGGTGACGAGCTGGCCCAGCGGCGACGGGGCAATATCCGCAATGAGCGCCAGCGCCATCTGCGCCTGAAGCGCGCCGACGACCCCGACGACCGGCCCCAGCACGCCGTCTTCGGCGCAGGAGCCCAGGCGCTGCGGCAGGTCGGGAAAGACCGCCCGCAGGCTCGGGGCGCTGCCGCAGAAGGCACCGCAATACCCCTCCAGCCCGATCACCGACGCGCTGATCAACGGTATGCCGCCGGCCCGGCACGTGTCGGAGGCGACGTAGCTTGCCGCGAAGCTGTCGGCGCAGTCGAGAACCAGATCGACACCGTCGCAGAGCGTCGTGGCATTGGCGGGATTGAAGGCATTGACAACCGGCTCCACCCGGCATTCGGGGTTCAGCGCGGTAACATGGCCCGCGGCCGCCTCCGCCTTGGCCGTGCCGATATCGGTTTCCCGAAACAGCGTCTGACGATGGAGATTGGAGGCTTCCACCCGGTCCGGATCGACAAGCCGGATACGCCCCACGCCCGCGCCCCCGAGATATTGCAGCACCGGAGCCGCAAGCCCGCCCGCCCCGATCACCAGGACATGCGCATGCCGCAGCCGCGCCTGCCCCTCGGGGCCGAGTTCGGGCACGGCAACCTGGCGGTCATAGCGGCTCATCGCGTCGCCTCGATCCACTGCCGCACGCGCCGCTCCGGGTCGTCGTTCAGGGTGATGTCGGTGACGGCCGAGACGATGTCCGCCCCGGCATCGAAGGCGCCCGCCGCGCGCTCGACGCTCATGCCGCCGATGGCGACGAGGGGCATGGCACCGATCAGCCGCTTCCACTCCGTCACCCGGTCGAGGCCCTGTTGCTCCCACTTCATCTTCTTCAGGATGGTCGGATAGACCGGCCCGAGCGCCACGTAATCCGGCGCAAGCGACAAGGCCCGATCAAGCTCCGCATGGTCATGCGTGCTGATCCCGAGCTTCACGCCGGCTCGGCGGATGGCGGGCAAATCGGCGGTGTCGAGATCCTCCTGCCCCAGATGCACCCAGTCGCAGCCCTCGTCGATGGCGATGCGCCAATGGTCGTTGACGACGAGCACCGCATCCTGCGCCCGACAGAGAGCCTGCGCCCGCGCCACAGCTTCCCGCAAATCGTTCTCGGCCACGTCCTTGATGCGCAACTGCACCAGCTTCACGCCCAAGGGGAGCGTCCGCTCCAGCCAGTCGAGGCCGTCGAAAATCGGATAGAAACGGTCGAGGCTCATTCCAGGAACGCCCGCCCGATGACCGGGGTGGAGGGCGCGGCCATGTCGCGCGGCTCCATCGGATCGGCCTCGTAGGCCAGACGACCGGCCTCTACCCCTCGGGCGAAGCCTTCGGCCATGGCCGAAGGATCGCCGGCCTTCGCCACCGCAGTGTTCAGAAGCACCGCGTCGAAGCCCATCTCCATCGCCATTGCCGCCTGGCTGGGCACCCCGAGCCCGGCATCCACGACCATCGGCACGTCGGGAAACTGTGCCCTGAGCGTGCGCAGGCCGTAGATGTTGGTCAGGCCCAGTCCGGTGCCGATCGGCGCGCCCCACGGCATCAGCACCTCGCAACCCGCCGAGAGCAGACGGTCCGCCAGCACCACGTCCTCGGTCGTGTAGGGGAACACCTCGAAGCCGTCCTCGGTGAGGATCCGCGCCGCCTCCACCAGACCGAACGGATCGGGCTGGAGCGTGTCGGCATGGCCGATCACCTCAAGCTTGATCCAGGGCGTGTCGAAGAGTTCGCGCGCCATCCGCGCGGTGGTGACGGCCTCGCGGACCGAGTGGCAGCCGGCGGTGTTGGGCAGCACCTTCACGCCCAGATCGCGAACCAGATCCCAGAAGGCCGCGCCGGCCCGCTCTCCCCCGGCCTCCCGACGCACGGAGACGGTGGCGATGCCTGCGCCGGAGCGGCGGAACGCTTCGGCCAGATCCGCGGGCGAGGGGTAGAGTGCGGTGCCGAGCATCAGGCGCGAGGCGATTTCGGTTCCGTAAAGCTGCATCTCAGCCTCCCTGCCTTGGGGCCACGATTTCGACCCGGTCGCCGGGGGCGAGATCGGTCTCCTCCCGCGCCGCCGCCGGGATGAAATTCTCGTTCACGGCCGTGGCGACCTTCGCGCCGCCATAGCCGAGTTCGCCGAGAGCCGCGGCGAGTGTCTGCGCCCGCACGTCGGTGGCGGTGCCGTTAACCGTGATCTTCATCCATCAACTCCGGATTGCTGCCGTCGCAGGCCGCCTCCACCGCCATTCGCGCCAGCGCGGGCGCCAGGAGGAAGCCGTGCCGAAAGAGGCCATTGACGTGAATCGTCTCGCCCCGCCTGCGCAGGCGGGGCAGATTGTCGGGAAAGGCGGGGCGGGCATCGGCGCCGATCTCCAGCAGCTCCGCCTCGCCAAAGCCGGGGTGGAGCGCATAGGCGGCGGAGAGAAGCTCCAGCACCGACCGGACGCGACGCCTGCGGTCGTCGCTCTCGATCTGGGTGGCGCCGAGCATGAACACGCCGTCTCCGCGCGGAACGACGTAGAGCGGGAACCGCGGGTGGAGCAGCCGCAGCGGACGTGTCAGGCGGATTTCGGGCTGGCGTAACACGGCCATCTCGCCCTTCACGCCGCGCAGATCCGTCAGGGCGTCGCGCGCCGACAATCCCCGGCAATCGAAGGTCAGACCCGTCGCGTCGCCGCGTTCCGCGACGAAGGTGACGCCCTCGCGTCGCAGCCGATTGCGGAGGTGGATCAAGGCGGCGCGCGGATCTATATGCGCCTCGGACGGGAAAAGCAGCGCCCGGTCGAACCGGCCCTCGAGGTCCAGCTCCAGCGCGGCGAGGGCGGCGGCGTCGAGCCTCTCATGCCCCTCGGTGCGGCGCGCGAAACGGTCGAGTTCGCGCCGGTCCCGCCCGAGCGTCACCACGAGCGTGCCGTTCCGCACCACGCGGACACCCTGCCGCGCCCACCAGTCGGAGGCCTCCTGCCCGAGGCGGACGACCGGCTCCTGCGCCGTCTCTCCTTCGCAAAACGGCGCCAGCATCCCCCCGGCCCACCACGAGCAGCCATGCGGCCCCGGCCGCGGCGCCGGATCGACGATCGTCACAGCACAATCCCGCGCGACCAGTTCCGTCGCCACGCACAGGCCCGCCACGCCGGCGCCCAGAACCGTCGCCTGCATCACGGCCAGATCTCGTGGAAATGATGGACCGGCCCGTGCCCGCTGCCGATGTCCAGCCCGTCCGCCGCGCGGATCGCGTGATGCAGCCAGTCCTGCGCCCGTCGAACGGCGGGTTCAAGCTCGGCGCCCTTCGCCAGTTCCGCCGCGATGGCCGAGGAGAGGGTGCATCCCGTGCCATGGGTGTTGCGCGTGGCCAGCCGTGGCTGCTCCATTGCCGTCAGGCCGGACGGTGTCACCAGACGGTCAATGCAGGACAGTCCCGCCCCGTGACCGCCTTTCATCACCACGGCCCGCGCACCCAGTTCGAGCAGCGCCCGACCCTGTGCCGCGATATCCTCCGCCTGATGGGCATGGTCCTGGCCCAGCAGGCGAGCCGCTTCGGGAAGGTTCGGGGTGAGGACGTCCGCGCGCGGCACCAGCGACGCGATCAGCGTCGCCTCGGCCTCTGCGGCCAGAAGCGCGTCGCCCGACTTAGCGACCATCACGGGGTCGAGAACGACCGGGCCCTTGTAATCTTCCAGCGCCGCGGCCACCGCTTTGATGATCTCCGGCGAGGCCAGCATCCCGATCTTGATCGCGTCCGGCGGAATGTCCTCCAGAACGGCTGCGATCTGCGCGGCGACCAGGGACGGCGAGACGGCCTCCACGGCCAGAACGCCGCGCGTGTTCTGGGCCGTGATCGCGGTGATCGCGCTCGTGCCATAGACCCCGAGGGCCGAGAATGTCTTGAGATCGGCCTGAATGCCGGCGCCGCCGCCGCTATCGGACCCTGCGATGGTGAGTGCGGATGGATGTGGCTTCATCGTTTCTCCCGCCGGCGGAGGCAGGAGGATGAAAAAGCGAGGGCCACGAGCTTCGCCAGATCGATCTCCGTTTCCTACGCCGGTATTGCCCGGATCAGGTTCGATGGGTTGACTCGCGCCTCTCAGCCCTCAACGGGGCACCCCAACGGATTTGAGTCAACCCTAGCCACAGATGGACAGGCCTGCAACCGCTGCGCGACCAGGCGACATCGGTTCTTGGCGGAGCACCGCATGGCCTGGGATCCGTAAAACAACCGGTTGTCCGGTCAATCGGGAGCGCCATGACGGAACCCTGCGGATGGTCCGGATTTTAGCCCGCATAATTCATGAAGCTGCGGACTTGTGCTCCGTGGGATGGTTTCCCCGGTCTCGGTTTTCTTGCGCGCACCCGGTGTTTGCGTCCGGTTGGCATGCCGGCCGGTGACTTGGGTCTTGGGCGATACGGGTTGATGTTTCTGGGTTTGTCGGGGCGCATGCGTCAGGCTGTTTTCGGTGGGGCGAGGGCGTCGAAGAGAAGGAGGAGAAGTCCCTTTCGGGGACACGATGCCGGCAGGGTCACGATGATCCGGGTCTTCTTTTCGACGATGGTGGCGGCCAGTTTGACGAGATGCAGCCGCAGCGTGTCGAACTGGGCGCGGCGCCATGGTGAACGTTTTGGGCAAGCCGCGCGGAGCTTCCACCAAATCCAGTAGGCGCAGCCGTGCAGCATCAGGCGCATCTGATTGGCGTTGGCTTTCGAGCACGACGTCCGGTCTGCTGCGAGGTGGGCCTTCCACGCCTTGATGTGGTTCTCGGCCTGGCCGCGAGCGGAGTAGATCTTCTCATAAAGATGCTTACCGCGACCGCCCTCGAGGTTGGTGACGATGTAGCGGGTGTCCCGAACCATGGGGCCAACCTCGACGCGGGCGATGACGCGGCGGGGTTTCGACCACGAGCGGGCTGCGTAGGAGAAGGTTTTGAACCGGCGCAGCTTCTGGCCCGGCGTTCGGGCGTAGCGCGCCGCTGTCGACGCTTCCAGAGCCGAGATGTTCTGCGCCAGACGGCCGTTCTTTGACAAACCGAAGACATAGCGCAGCCCGAGCCTGTCACACAGGTCCAGAACCTGCGGGGTGCAGTAGTGGCTGTCGGCTCGCAGCAGGATTTCTGTCTCGGGCCAATGCCTGGCAATCTGCCGGATCAACCGGCGGATGTGGGCCGCGCTCTCGGCCCCATTGGGGCGGCGGACCGGGCGCAGCAGTGTCCCCACGAGCCGGCCCTCACCGTCAAACACGACGATCGGCTGGAAGCCGAACTCGTCGTAGAACGCATTGAACAGGCGCAGCTGCTGGTGGCCATGCACCGCGTCAAAGGTATCGTCGATGTCGAGCACGATTCGGCTTGGNGGGCGTGCAAACGAGTGGCAGTAGAACCGGATCATCTC
>NZ_CYPR01000223.1 GCF_001408515.1 Jannaschia seosinensis
TCTGCATCGCCAGCTCGAAAGCCCGCGCGAACACCGATGCGATCTCGCCGGGCCCGTGCTCGATCAACTGTTCCAAGACCGCCTCAAGCGCCGTATCCTTCCGCCTGTCCATTCGTTCTTCTCCATGGTTGTGTTGCAAATCCATGGAATACCAGAATGGGCAGCTCGTGCTGGGGGGCGCCCCAGCACGAGCTCACGCCCCGCGTCTCAAGCGAATTTCCAGACCTGAGGGTACAGTACCCCCGGCCGCTTGATCGTCGCGGAACCGCAGCCGGGGCCTCTGTGGCCGGACGATCCGCGAATTCCAGACAGCGCGCAGCGCAACCTCCTGCAATCGCTCGATGCCGAGATCGCGCCTTTCGAGAATCGGCACTTCGGAAGCGCCTATTCCTACGGCAACAAGATCGAGGCTCTGGCGGCAATGCCCGCCGGGCCGTTCGTGTTCTTCGACACAGATACAGTAATCACGGCGGAATTGGCCGATATTGTCATCGACTTCACCCGCCCCTCTGCGTCGATGAAACGTGAGGGAACGTGGCCGCAGGTCGACCTTTACGGACCCAATTTCAACGACATGTGGGGCGTTCTTCATGAACGGCGCGGCGGGCGGCTGGCGGATACGCTCGACACGAGATGGCCCGACAATCACTGGCGCCGCTATCTTTATTTCAACGCGGGCTGGTTTTTGGGCGACGACCCGCAGGCGTTTTACCGTGCCTTTCGCGATGCGGCGCTGATGATCCGTGATGACCCGCCGGACGAGATCGTTACGCAGGAGCTCGACCCTTGGCTCGACCAAGCCGCGCTGCCGCTGGTCATCCATGAGCTGAACGGAGGACGGCCTGGCGACCGAGGCGGTGTGGCCGATGGCATCTTCGACGGCAGCCATTCGTTCCATTACCGCCACGTTTCGCTGATGTACGCGACCGCACCCGACGATGTCATCGCGGCCGTCGAAGCCGCGGCGGCTCCGAACAGGATCAAGAAAGTCCTGAAGGAGCACGAGCCCTTCCGGCGCTTCATCTACCAGCCGAAGGGTACCAAGGCCCGCGCACTTTTTGACCGCGACGACCTCCCACGCAAGGAGCAGGCGATCCGCAACCTGTTGAAGCGCAAAGGCCTGTGGATGCGCTAGAAGTTGGACAGGCTGGAATTCGCGGCTGCGGAGAAACGCTCCAGAACCGCATCCCAGAGTTCCCCCGTTGCCTCGGACTCGTCGTGGAGCATGAGACGGCTTCCGCCCTGCTCTGCTTGCGTCCAGAGCGTGACCGTCGAGGGGGTCGGTATGCCGAGATGCCAATCGAGGACAAGGCGCGTCGGTGCCGAGATCTCACGCACCGTGGCCCAATCCCCGGTCGAGCCGTCGAACAACACCTCGCGGAGTGCGCCGCCCGGCCGCGCATCCAGGGTGATGACCTGCGGAAGAGCGCCCTCGGAACGCGCCGAGAGCGACACGCGCGCGACGGGCCACCAGATAGCGATGTCCTCGCAGAAAAGCTGCCACGCTTCGGCGGGTGTCAACCGTGTTGAGAGGCCGCGAGTCAGGCCCGGAAGATCGGGGACCTCCTCATCTTCCGATTTGCCGGACAAAAACAGGGCACTCAGCCATTCCACCAACGGCGCCGCCCCCGCCCCGGCCAGCGCGTAAAGGTTCCGCGTCCCCTGTGAACGCACCGACACAAGCCCCGCATCGCGCAGCACGCGCAGATGTTGCGATACGGCGGGCCGGGAGACCGGCAAGGCATCCGCGATGCGGCCGACGGGCATCGGACCGTCGCGCAAACGCTCCAGGACGGCACGGCGGGTCGGGTCGGCGAGCGCCGTCAGGATTGCGTCATGGGACATGGCGCGGGTATTGTCGCCATATGCGCGACGGTCAACGCCGCAAACGCGCCATGGCACCGGCGCGGCGTGTCTTTGCCGCGGGCTCTAGTCACGGGGCCGGCCACCGCGCCTTGAAGCCCCTCGACCGGACACATAATGTCCCCAACCGGAGGTTCCGCCAACCGCGCGGCACCACACAGGCGAAGGGCAGACAGATGCGCGATCCAGTCGATCATTTCCAGAACAACCTCGTGCCGATGGTGGTCGAGCAGACCTCTCGCGGGGAGCGGGCCTACGACATTTTCTCGCGCCTCCTGAAGGAGCGGATCGTGTTTGTGAACGGCCCCGTCCATGACGGCATGAGCCAACTCGTGGTCGCGCAGCTTCTGCATCTGGAGGCGGAGAATCCGTCGAAGGAAATCAGCATGTACATCAACTCCCCCGGCGGCAGCGTCGTGGCGGGCATGAGCATCTACGATACGATGCAATACATTCGCCCCGCCGTCAGCACGCTCGTCTGCGGAATGGCGGCGTCGATGGGGTCGGTCATTTCCGTGGGCGGCGAAAAGGGAATGCGGTTCTCGCTGCCGAACTCGGAGGTTCTGGTGCACCAGCCGTCGGGCGGATCGCAGGGTACGGCGGCCGATATCCTGATCTCGGCCAAGCATATCGAGCAGACGCGTGAGCGTATCTACCAACTCTACATGAAGCATACTGGGCAGGACTACGACACGGTGCAGAAGGCGCTCGACCGCGATCTGTGGATGACGCCGCAGGAAGCGAAGGATTGGGGGCATATCGACGAGATCGTCGAGAACCGCGGCGATGCCTCCACGCCGGACGATCCCACCACCAAGGCCTGACGCGGGCTTCGGGTGCGTATCGGCCGCCGGAAAAGCGCTTGGCGGCCGATGCGACCTGCACGATAGCGCGAGGTAAGGCGGGGATTTTGCCATTGTGGCCCCCGGACGATCCGCCTAGGTTCGGGGCGATATCGGATTTACGAAAGCGGCGGAGCGAGGGTGCTCCGCGGTCAGCGGCAACGGGCTAGCCGCACGGACCTAGGAGGCGACGATGGCCAACAACTCGAATTCCGGCGACAGCAAAAACACGCTCTATTGCAGCTTTTGCGGCAAATCGCAGCATGAGGTGCGCAAGCTGATCGCAGGGCCGACGGTGTTCATCTGCGACGAATGCGTCGAATTGTGCATGGACATCATCCGCGAAGAAACCAAGCAGGCGGGTCTGAAGACCGCCGAAGGTACGCCGACCCCGCGCGAAATCTGCAAGGTTCTCGACGATTACGTGATCGGTCAGGAACACGCCAAGCGCGTTCTGTCGGTTGCCGTGCACAACCACTACAAGCGGCTCGACAACTCCGCCAAGTCGGACATCGAATTGGCCAAGTCGAACATCCTGCTGATCGGCCCGACGGGTTGCGGCAAGACGCTTCTGGCCCAGACGCTGGCGCGCATCCTGGACGTGCCCTTCACAATGGCCGATGCCACCACGCTGACCGAAGCCGGATATGTGGGCGAGGATGTCGAGAACATCATTCTCAAGCTGCTTCAGGCATCGGAATACAACGTCGAGCGGGCGCAGCGCGGCATCGTCTATATCGACGAGGTCGACAAGATCACCCGCAAGTCGGACAATCCATCGATCACCCGCGATGTATCGGGCGAAGGCGTGCAGCAGGCGCTTCTGAAGATCATGGAGGGCACCGTCGCCTCCGTGCCGCCGCAGGGCGGGCGCAAGCATCCTCAGCAGGAGTTCCTGCAGGTCGACACGACCAACATCCTGTTTGTCTGCGGAGGCGCGTTTGCCGGTCTCGACCGGATCATCGCGCAGCGTGGCAAAGGGTCAGCCATGGGCTTCGGGGCCGACGTGAAAGCGCCGGACGAGGTGACCATCGGCGAAGCATTCAAGGAATTGGAGCCCGAGGATCTGCTGAAGTTCGGTCTGATCCCGGAATTCGTCGGGCGCCTGCCCGTGATCGCCACGCTGACCGATCTCGATCAAGAAGCGCTCGTCATCATCCTGACGCAGCCGAAGAACGCGCTTGTGAAGCAGTATCAGCGGTTGTTCGAACTTGAAGGTGCGCGTCTGACGTTCACTGAGGACGCCCTGACCGGAATTGCCAAGCGTGCGATCGAGCGGAAGACCGGCGCCCGCGGCCTTCGGTCCATCATGGAAGACATCCTGCTCGACACGATGTTCGAGTTGCCGGGAATGGATACGGTCGAGGAAGTTGTTGTGAACGAGGAGGCAGTGCGCCGGGAGGTAAAGCCGCTCCTGATCCACTCCGACGACACGAAGAATCAGTCCGCCTCAGCCGGCTGACACCTTTCTTCGCTCCAGTATTGCATGACAAAGACGGGCAATTCTGCCCGCCTTTTCCGTTTCGGCAAACGACTCAGCGAATTGCGGCTGCGCGACGTGCGGCGAGCGCACTCCCAAGTCCTGTGATGATCAGAAGCGCCCCGACGACAATGTCGTTCCAGTACGCGGCGACCTCGTAAGGCAACAGGAAGAACGGCGCGAAAAGGAGCCAAAACCCGACACCGGCATTCGTGTAGCTGGCGCCGACATTCTCAAGAGGCTTGGTGTATCGCAAAATACCGAGGCCAAGCACGATGATGCCGCAAACAACATCGTTCCACAGCGCACCCGCCGTGTCGTAGCCAAGCAAAAACGGCGCAAGGATCAACCATGCCCCGAGACCCGCGCTAAACGCTGCCATGTGCTTTGCCGTACTCGGATCGGCACGATGGACGGCTGCGCCGCCCGGAGGCGGCACCTGTTCCCTCTCGGCGCCGCGCGGATTAGGTGGTGTTGTACGGCGTTCAGCCATGGTCGCTCTCCCTGTTGGTTAACAAACCAAACCAAGTTAGTGGAGGCGATGTTCCCCATCAGGCCGCAATTCGCCTGCAGGATCGGGTGCCGGGTGGGCGATGTGGGAGCGTGAACTGGGAGGTTTTCTCGCCTCTTGGGGCTTCTCCTGGGGGCGCATCGTCGCCTCCGAGGTGTCGCGTCACGTCGGGTGCGCTCTCGGATCGAGGACGCCGAAACGCGGCAGATAGTTAAAGGCATCAACTTCGAAGATCCGATCAGACAGATCGAGACGCTGAAACTCGTGCAACTGGACATGAGCATGCAGCGCCAGGTCCACGATCCTGCAACGGGTTCAGGGCGCAGCGCGCCCGCGTTTGCCATAATTTACGAGCCCGAAAGCCAGATGCGGCGGCAAGACCGCACGCCGACGTCGCCAGTTGGAAGGTCGAGAATCGAGAGCCTCGGTGCGGCGACGCCCGCACATGAGACACTGCGGCCACATCGCCGGTCTCGACGGGCTTTCCACAGGCCGCTCTTTGCCCTACGACTTTTCCACAAGGCAGGTTCGGCCAACGGACCGCCAAGCGGCAAAGCAGCACGGGGCTAAGACAGTGCGACAGGCAATCGACGGGGCGCGTGCGCCTTATTTCTCGCGTGTTATCACTTTGATCGCGCTGATTGCGCTCGTCTCCGCATGCCAGCCAAGCGACGGCGACGGGCGCGCGACGCGGGTGGGCGCAAAAGCGGGGGCCGTATCCCTTCAGGGGCAAGACGTCGAGGCTCCTGAAATCTTTGAGGCGTCCAAAGCCGCACTCTGGGACGGACGGCCATCGCTTGGCGGCGTCTGGGTGGCGGCACCTAATGTACGCGACCCCGAGCGCGTCGTGATCCGGAACCCTGCAAACGGCGCGGAGGTAATCGGCGCCCTCTTCAAGCGGGAGCGCGAGATGGCCGGCCCCGACCTTCAGCTCAGTTCCGAAGCCGCACTGGCGCTCGGCGTTCTGGCCGGGGCGCCGACCGAACTCGAAGTCGTCGCGCTTCGCCGCGAGGAGGCACCTGCTGACGTGACATCGTCGGCCGAAAGACGTGTCGATGCGCTCGAAGACGTGCCCCCACAGGGCGTCGCCGTCACGGAATCTGAAGAAGCCACTTTGGCCGAAAGCGATCTTCCGATGATCGTCCCGGCCGAAATGCCGCGGCGACAGGGAGGGTTTTTCGCCCGCATCTTCGGGCGGGGCCGCGCGCCCACGGGTACCGCAACGACAGAGGCCTCCTTGCCTGCGACGCCGGAAGGGTCCTTCGTGACAGAAGGCGCAACCATACCCGCGATTGCGCAGGACGCGCCGGCCCCCGAATCGGCACCTGCCGCGCCCATAAGCAGCACGTATATCCAAGTCGCCACGTTCAAATCCAAACAGAATGCGGAGGCCGCGGGCGAGCGCGTCTCGGCGGCGGGCCTCTCCTCCCGCGTCGTCTCTCAGGTGAGCAACGGGGAGCAGTTCTGGCGCATCCTCGTCGGCCCGGTTGCGGATCGGGCGAATGGAGCGGAAATTATTCGCAAAGTTGGCGATCTTGGCTTCGGCGACGCTTTCGTCGTCGATGGCTGACCCCATATAGACCCACACATCCCTGCAGCAGATCGGAGAAGCCATCATGCTCCGCAAGACGTTTCCGCCCCTGTTCGCCGCCCTCGTCTTCGCGTTTCCCGCACTTGCGCAGGGTTTCGAGACGACAGCGGGCTCGGCCGTCGTGGTCGACCACAATACCGGTCAGATCCTTCTTTCGAAAAACGCCGATGTTCCGTTGCCGCCGGCCTCGATGTCCAAGTTGATGACGCTGAACATGGTGTTTGAGGCGCTGGAGGATGGCCGCCTGACGCTCGAGACCGTCCTGCCCGTCAGCGTCGAAGCCGCAAGCTATGGCGGCTCGACCATGTTCCTCGATTCCCGCGACCGGGTCACGGTCGAGGATCTGATCCGTGGCGTCGTCGTCCTGTCGGGCAATGACGCGACCGCCGTTCTCGCCGAGGCGCTGAGCCCGGACGGAACCGAGGCCGGTTTCGCCGACATGATGACTGCCCGCGCGCGTGAACTTGGGATGGAGAACTCTGTCTTTCGCAACTCCAACGGCTGGCCCGCGCCCGGTCACGTGATGTCGATGCGTGATCTCGCGCTTCTGGCCGAACGGCTGGTGACGGAGTTTCCACAGTACTATCCTTATTTCGCCGAGACGGAGTTCGCCTTCGACGGCCGCTCCCCGTCGAACCGCTTCAACCGCAACCCGTTGCTCAGCCTCGGTATCGGGGCCGACGGGCTCAAGACCGGCCATACACAGGAGGCGGGCTACGGTCTCGTCGGCTCCGCGGTGCAGGGCGATCGCCGTGTGACCTTCGTCTTGTCCGGTATAGAAACCGAAGCGGGGCGCGCGGAGGAAAGCGAGCGCATCGTCAACTGGGCCTTCCGCCAATTCGCCGAGGAGACGCTGTTCGAAGGTGGCGACGCACCGGTCATGGAGGCGGCAGTCTTCATGGGCGAGCGGGCGATGGTGCCGTTGATGCCGGCCGACAGTTTGACGGTGCTGCTGCCCGTGACCGGACGGCAGGCAATGAGCGGCGAGATCGTCTATGACGGCCCGGTCTCCGCGCCCGTCGCCGCGGGGACGCAGCTGGCCACGCTGACGCTGACGCATCCGGGGGTGCCGCCGATCGAGGTACCGCTCGTCGCCGCCGTGGACGTGCCGCGCGCCGGCCCGCTGCGCCGGGTGCAGATCGCGGGGATGCAGGTTGCGGGCGACCTGATCGGCCAAGCGATGGAACGGCTTGAATAAGCGCGGCGGGCCTGTTCCGCCTACCCGCTCCGCCTGCTAGAGCGGCCGCCATGTTCATCTCGTTCGAAGGCATCGACGGCTCCGGCAAGACCACGCAGGCCCGGCATCTTGCCGGGGTGCTGTCGGCACGCGGCCACGAAGTCGTCCTGACCCGGGAACCCGGCGGCAGCGATGGTGCCGAGGCGATCCGTCGTCTGCTGGTCGAGGGGGCAACCGACCGCTGGTCCCCGGAGACGGAGCTTCTGCTGTTCAACGCGGCTCGCCGGGACCATCTGGAGCGTGTCATCGAACCGGCCCGCGCGCGCGGAGCGTTCATCGTATCCGACCGCTTCGCCGACTCCACCCGCGTCTATCAGGGGGCGACACGCGGCGACCTGCGCCAACTGGTCGACCGGCTTCACACCCTCGTCATCGGGCGGGAGCCGGACCGGACTTTCGTGATCGACATGGATCCTGACGTGGCACTGACACGCGGCCTCGCCCGTCAATCCGGCGAGGACCGGTTCGAGGAGTTCGGGTTGCCGTTCCAGAACAAGCTGCGACAGGGGTTTCTTGCTTTGGCCCGCGACTTCCCAGACCGGATCCGCGTCATCGACGGCATGGCGGATCTCGCCACCGTCGCCGCCCGGGTCGAGGCCGCCCTGTGAGCGAGGACATTCCCGAAGCCGACCGGGCCCCGGACGCGCCCCATCCCCGAATGACGGATCGGTTGTTCGGCCAGGAAGCTGCGGAGCGGGCCTTTCTCGAGGCGTGGAATAGCGGCCGACCGCACCACGGTTGGCTGCTGACCGGGCCGAACGGCGTCGGCAAGGCGACGCTGGCTTGGCGGATCGCACGCTTCCTGCTGACCGATCCGCCCGCGCGGGCCGATACGCTCGACCCCACGCCCGGCCATCCTGCCCTGCCCCGTATCCGTGCCCTGTCGGAGCCGGGGCTGATGCTCCTGCGCCGCGGGTGGGACGACAAGGGCAAGAAGCTGGCCACCCAGATCACGGTGGACGAGGTGCGTCGCCTGGGCGGCTTCTTCGGCCTGTCTTCCGGGGGACGACGCGTGGTGATCGTGGATCCGGCCGACGATCTGAACCCGTCCGCCGCAAATGCCCTCCTGAAGCTCCTGGAGGAGCCGCCGACCGGTGCGACGCTGCTTCTTGTATCGCATCAGCCCGCCCGTCTGCTGCCCACCATCCGCTCCCGTTGCCGGGTCCTGCGGCTTGGCCCGCTCGGGCTCGATGCGCTGTCGGCAGCGGTCGAACAAGCCGGCGGCGACCCCGCGGCAATTACTCCTATGGCCGAAGGCTCGACCGGTGCAGCCCTTCGGCTCGCGCGCGGCGGGGCAGAGATTTACGATAAGGTCGCCGACCTCTTCGCGACGCCCAGCCTCGATCGTGGTGCGGCCCGCGCAATTGCCGATGCCTGCGCCGGCAAGGCGGGGACCGAGCGGCTTGAGGCCACGCTCGCCGCGTTGGACCGGCTGCTGCATCGTGCCGCACGAGCGGGTTTGATCGGCGTACCGCAGGATGCCGAGGGCGCGGAGGCCAAAGCTCTCGCCCGCCTTGCACCTCATGACGTGGCCGCCCGCGCCTGGGCGCGCATTGCGCAGGAAATCGACGATCGCGCCGCCCATGCCCGCGCCGTCAATGTCGATCCGACAGCCATCGTGTGGGATGCGCTCGCGCGCATCGACGCCCAGTCGCGCCGCGTCTGATCCGACGCCTCCGACTTGCGCAGCCCGGCCGCCCGGCCTAGCAGCGCCGCATGGAGCCACGTATCACAGACAGCCACTGCCACCTTGATTTCCCGCAATTCGAGGGTGAGCTTCCCAGCCTTCTAAGCCGCGCCGCCGACGCGGGCGTGCACCGAATGGTCACGATCTGCACCAAGCTGCGGCAGGCTCCGCAGGTCCGGGCGATCGCCGAGGCGCATGCCCCCGTCTTCTGGGCAGCCGGCACCCATCCGATGTCTGCCGCAGAGGAGCCGATGGCAACGGTCGAGGATCTTGTGACGCTGGCCGTCCATCCCAAGATGGTGGGAATTGGTGAAACTGGCCTCGACTACCATTACACCGCCGACACGAAGGCCGTGCAGCAGGAAAGCCTGCGCATCCACATCGAAGCCGCACGCCGGACCTCGCTGCCCTTGATCATCCACGCCCGCGACGCCGACGACGACATGGCACGTATCCTGACCGAAGAGCACCGCGCCGGAGCCTATGACTGCGTGATGCACTGCTTCTCCAGCGGAAGAGCGTTGGCCGAGGCGGCGCTGGATCTCGGCTTTTACCTATCCATGTCCGGCATTGCAGCATTTCCGCGGTCCGCCGACTTGCGCGCAATTTTCGCGAACGCCCCCCGCGACCGCATCCTGGTCGAGACGGACAGTCCCTACCTCGCCCCCCCGCCACATCGCGGCAAGCAAAACGAACCGGCTTTCGTCGCACATACGGCGCGCAAGGGGGCGGAGGCGCTTGGAATGGACTACGCCGAGTTCGCCGTGCAGACGGAACTCAACTTCAAGCGGCTGTTTCGGAAGGCGCGAACGTGAAAGCTAACTGGAAAAATATCGAATAGTAGCTATATGTCACATCCCGGAAGGTAGTATGGCTGTTTCTTGAACAGCTCTGGCTTGATTTTGTGCCAGTCCTTCATGGCCTGCAAGGGCGCCTTGCTGGCCAACGCTGATTGCGGGAGCTGCTGGTTGTAGAGCCAGACGTATCGGTGGAGCGTGATCTCCAGGTCCTCGCCTGATCGGAAATGGTGGCTCTGCAGGACCTCTTCGATCCGGCCGTTGAAGCGCTCGACCATTCCGTTGGTCTGCGGCGACTTCGGCGGGGTCAGGCGGTGGTCGATGTCGAGGGCGGCGCAAAGCGCGTCGAACGCGTGCTCTCCCGTGGCAGTCCGCTTGCGCAGGCCGAAAAGGCGGTCGGTGAACTCCTTGCCATTGTCGGTGAGAATGGTGCGGATGCGGAACGGGCAGGCGCGCTCCAGATCGCGCAGGAAGCGCCGTGCGTTGGCCGCGGTCTTTGCCGGGAA
>NZ_CYPR01000224.1 GCF_001408515.1 Jannaschia seosinensis
TTTCCCTTACGCGGATAGCAAAGGGGATATTGTTTTTACTAAGAAATTCCATCCAGCCTGCGCCGACAAACTCGCGATCGGCAAGCAGCAGACGGATGGTCGTCGCGGGAAAATTCGCGAGATATCGCTCCATCAGGGCGATGCGCATGTCGGTGTCGGAACACCCGCGGCCTTCGATCAGGCTCCAGACCTGGGGGACGCGGAAACGACGGGTGACGACTGCGAGCACGAGAAAGTTCACCTCGGTCTTGCCGATCTGCCAGTTGGTGCGGTCGAGCGCGAGCAGCCACGATTTGTTCAGGCCCAACAGCCGGACCAGAAGCGGGAGCGACCAGTCCTCGTCGAGATGGACGTGCTGGAAGAAGCGTTGCAACCGACGGTATGTTGACGAGGTCAGAGCCGATCCCGGTCGTTCGCAGGCAAGATGGCCGAGGTTCACGCTGCGCGCGCTGACCATGCCGATGACGATCATGCAAATCGTCTCCAGACGGCTCTTGCTCAAGTCGAGATCTGGACGCAGGATATTCGTGAGGGCGGAGATGGCGTGGTGAAGCATCGGATGTTTCCTTGGTCGGAGTCATCCAGTTGAAGCCATCCAGCCGCCCTCAGCCAGCACTGTGTCGTGTAGTGTGCCACGGAATGGCGTCATTCGAATAATGCGATTGTTAACAAAAGGTTGATAAGACACCTTCGTCGTTTCCTGCCCCGGTTTAATCCCGAAACGATCCCATGATTGGCCGGTCCGGGGCACGGTGTCGCCGCAATCCGGCGGCATCTGTCTTTGACAAATTGATCTAGTCAAAGGCCTGCCAAAATGGATCGACTGTCAGAAATGGAAGCCTTCGCAACGGTCGTCGATCAAGGCGGTTTCACCGATGCCGCCCGCAAGCTGGGTATCTCGAAATCGGCCGTTTCCAAACATGTCTCCTCGCTCGAGACGCGTCTGGGCGCCCGCCTTCTCAACCGAACCACCCGCCGCGTCTCGCCGACCGAGATCGGGCTGGCCTATTACGACCGCGCGCGCCGCGTCCTCAACGATGCGGGCGAGGCCGATGCGCTGGTCACGTCGATGCAGAGCGCGCCATCGGGTATCCTGCGGGTCTCCGTGGCGACGGATTTCGGGGTGAACCACCTGTCGCCGATTCTGGGGGCGTTCCTGCACGAATATCCCGAGATTACCGTCAACATGCTCCTCGACAACCGCTATGTGGAATTGATCTCAGAAGGCTTCGACCTAGCCGTGCGCATCGGCGATCTGGAGGACAGCTCCCTCCGGGCGCGCAAGCTGGCCGAGACGCACAAGCAGATGATTGCCTCGCCGCAATATCTTGAGGAATATGGCCGCCCGCGGCGGATCGACGACCTCAACGAACACAAGCTTCTGCATTATTCCAATCAGGCGACCGGTTCGGTCTGGAAGCTGACGGCGCCTTCGGGCGAGAAACGTCAGGTCCGGTCCGCCGGTTGGCTGACGGTGAATGACGGGCAGTCGCTGCTCAACGCGGCGATCAACGGGTTGGGCATCGCGTTCCTCCCCGACTTCCTCTACGCGGAAGCGATGAAGGATGGCCGCCTCGTGCCCGCGATCAAAGGCATGGCGCCCGAGACGCAGGGTGTTTACGCGGTCTATCCGCCGGGCCGCTACACGCAGCCGAAGGTGCGCGCCTTCATCGACTTCCTCGTCGACAGCTTTCGTGAAAAGGGCCCGGGCGACTGGTGAGGCCTTCCGTCGTTCCCGGACCGGAGCGGCCGGGATCAATCCTGCGACGTCACCACCGCCTCGACACGCCGGTTCGCCTCGCGCCCCGCTTCGGTGTCGTTGGGGGCGATCGGTGCAAAAGAGCCGACGCCGTGGGTTTCGAGGCGACCGGAGGCGATGCCATGGCGGCGGATCAGCAGATCGCGCGCGCTTTCGGCCCGGCGGCGCGAGATGGCCAGATTGCCTGCCGCCCCGCCCTGCGCATCCGTATGCCCGACCAGCGCGACCGTGGCATCCGGATTGTCCGCCAGCCACTCCGCCAACGCGGCGAGGGACTCGTATTCCGCGCCCTGCAAAGCGGCGGACCCGGTTTCGAATTCCAGATCCGACAGCACCGCGTGACCGACCTCGCGCAGGGCCGTCGCGACCTCACCCTGCGGGAGCGCGGCGACGGGGGCTACGGCGGCCGGAGCGCTTCCCGTCACCTCTTCGACCTCCGCATCGGGATCGACCTCGGTGGTCTGGACATAGGCCGCGTCGCCCGACCGGCTGATCAAGGCGGTCACCCATTCCGAACCGCGTCGGGCGGCAAGGTAGCGGAAATCGGCCAGATCCACGAACATCTCGGGGGCGCGGGTCACGTTGATCGCGAACCGGAACTCGAAGCCGCCGCAACCGCGCGCCTCGCAGGCGAAGACGACTTGCCAGCCGTCGGCCTCCAAGGCATCGCGTAACGGTCCCATGATCGCCAAGGTTCCGTCGGACGCGGCCATCCGCCAGACACGGCGCGTCACGGCGCCCTCGGCGATTTCCACTGGAAGCGTGCCGTCATGCGGCCCCGTCGCCACCCGGTGCGAGCCGAGCGCCTCGACCCGCGTGAACGTCTCCGTCGCGTCCGGCGGCAGGACCGGCTCGACGGCCCAGGCCGGCATGGCGATCATCACAAGGGGCAGCGCGCGGATCACCGCGCCTGACCGTGATATTCCGGGTTCGGCCGCATCGCGGTCGCCGAGGCGACCCGGTTCGTCATGTTGAAAAATCCCGCCACGGCGGCGAGGTCGAAGATGTCCCGATCTCTCAGGCCGTATTCGCGCAGGCGCGCGCGGTCGGCCTCCTCGATTTCGGCGGAGGCGCGCGTCATGCGAACGGCGAAGTCGAGCATCGCCCGCTGCCGCGCATCGATCGGCGCCATCCGATAGTTCATCGCGATCGCCTCGCCCAAGGCCGGATCGCCCGAAAGCTGCCGGACGGCGGCGCCATGGGCCACCAGACAGTAAAAGCACCGGTTCTCGGCCGAGACGGCAACGGCGATCATCTCGCGCTCCAGCTTGGACAGGCTGGACGGTCCGAGCATCAGGTCGTTGTACATCGCCGTGAAGGCGTTCAGCTTGTCGATGTCGAAGGCATAGGCGCGCAGGACGTTCGGCACGAAGCCCAGCTTGTCGACGCAGATGTCGAAGTAGCGCTGCGTCTCGGGCGGCAGCGGGTCGAGCGGCGGCAGATCGAGGGCGGTCGGCATTTCCTGGGTCATTGCGGGCTCCAATATCGGTATCCTCCGCGCCGCACGAGGCCCGCGCGGTCATACAACGCAAGCGCGGCGTCGTTGTTCGCCTCGACCGGCATCGCAACGTGATGCGCGCCGTATTCGCGGGCCCAGCGGGCAACATGGCGCATCCCCAGCATCCCCACGCCCTGACGGCGGAAGCGCGGCAACGTCAGGACCATGTGACAGACCGCGAGCCCCTCGTGAATCGCGGCGAAGAGCGTACCGGCCGCGCGATCGTCCAGCCGCAGCAGGATCGCCGCCTTCGGATGTTGGGCGCGATGAGTCGGGCGGCGGCGGTCGGCCTCGTTGCCATGCGCGTCCCAGAGCGCGTCGCAGATCGCCAGCGGCGGCCAGTGGGGAAAGCCGCTGACGGGCGGCGGCGGGTCGGCCAGCAGCGGGTCGAGCGGCCCCGCGAGCAGCACCGACGCCCCCTCCATGGCATAGCCCCGCCGCGCCAGGAGATCGGCAAACGCGTCCTCCGCCCCGTCCCGCGTGCCGAAGACCGTGCCCGGGCGCGCGTCCTCCACGGCGGCGATGTCGTCCGTTGTCGCGACCGCGCCCGGCCTCAGACGCGCGGACGTGGCGCGGCGCGTTCCCCGCCGCTCGGCCGGCAGGTCGAAGGGCCCGATCCGGTCGAGCCGCGAGGGCGGCCACGTGGCCCGGATGGCCGCCATGATCTCCGCCCCGTCCGGCAGGGCATCCGGCGAGACATCCGGCGGGCCGTCGCTCATCCGAACATCGTCCCCAGCCTTGCCGTCGCCGCGTCGAGGCGGGCACGGTCGTCGCCCCGGATCACGATGTTCGCACCGAAGCGGCCGTCCTTCTGGTAGGGATAGGATCCGATCGCCAGATCCGGATATTCCCGCGCCAGATCGGCGAGCGGCCCGGCGATATCCCCCTCCCCCCGCTCGATCCGGGTGGAGGTCGATTGCAGCGGCGCGCCGCCCGTCAGCGTCGGCAGGACGCTGGCCACCATTGCCTCGAACACGCTCGGCACCCCGGCCATGACGTGGACGTTGCCGATGGTGAAACCGGGCGCGACGGAGACCGGATTGTCGATCAGCGTGGCACCCTGCGGGATGCGCGCCATGCGCAGGCGGGCCGCGTTCAGGTCGGCCCCGGTCTTCGCGTAATGCTCGGCCAGCAATGTGCGGGCATCGTCGCGCACATCGACCGGAACGCCGAAGGCCGCGCCCACGGCGTCGGCGGTGATGTCGTCATGGGTGGGCCCGATCCCGCCGGACGTGAACACATGGTCCCAGCCCCCGCGTAGCGCGTTCAGAGCGCCGACGATGGCGTCGTGATCGTCGGAGACGATCCGCACCTCGCCCAGCGTGATGCCCCGCCCGGTCAGTTGGCCCGCCAGATGATGCATGTTCGCATCGCGTGTGCGCCCCGACAGGATCTCGTCTCCGATGACAAGCATGGCGGCGGTCGGGTTGGGCATCTCGCATCTCCTGTAGGGCTCCCTGTGGTATAGGGCGGGGCGTCCTCCCGCGCCACTGCGGGGGACGGTGGATAATCGCGCTGTCTTTGCCTATGTCGGGCCGCGAATACCGGGAGAGGCATCGTGGAAGAGCATCGTGGCCGATTGACCAGGGAAGGAATCCGTATCCATGAGGATGCGGATTTCGCGGGAATGCATGCGGCCGGGCGGCTTACGGCGGAGATCCTCGACCGGATCGCGGATCATGTCGCGGTCGGGCAGACGACGGCGGCGCTCGACGCGCTCATCACCCGGTGGGTGGACGAGGCCGGCGCGACATCGGCCACGATCGGCTACAAGGGGTATCAGCACGCGAGCTGCATCAGCGTGAACCACGTCGTGTGCCACGGCATTCCCGGCGGCAAGATACCGGGACGCCGGGACGACACGCTCAAGGACGGCGATATCCTGAACATCGACGTCACCGTGGTCAAAGGCGGCTGGTACGGCGATTCGAGCCGGATGTTCGTGGCCGGCAAGGCCAAGCCCTTTGCCGAGCGGTTGATGCAGGTGACGCATGATTCGCTGATGAAAGGGATCGAGGCAGTGCGCCCCGGCAATACGTTCGGCGATATCGGCCACGCCATCCAGAGCTATGCCGAGGGGCATGGCATGTCGGTGGTGCGCGACTTCTGCGGGCACGGGCTGGGCCGGGTATTCCATGCCCCGCCCAACGTGCTCCATTACGGGCGGCCCGGCACTATGGCGGTTCTGGAGGAAGGGATGTTCTTCACCATCGAGCCGATGGTGAATCTCGGCCGGCCCGAGACGAAGATCCTCGGGGATGACTGGACCGCGATCACCCGCGACAAGAAATTGTCGGCGCAGTTCGAACATTCGATCGGCGTGACAGCGACGGGGGCGGAGATCTTCACCCTGTCACCTGCGGGGCGGTTCCACACGACGCAAGCTCCCGATTAACGCCGTTTTAATGGAAATGCGTCGATCTGTCTTGTATGAGCCACGATCCCGCGCCTGCCTTCCACGAGGCCCCGTTTCCCGACCTGTTCGCCGGCCCGCCCGCGGCGCCGGAGCAGGGCGCCGCGACCGATGACGAGGAGCGCGACCACCGCCTCGCTCATCGCGCGCGCCTGCGGCAGCGTTTCATGGAAGGCGGGGCGGCGGCCATGCCGGATTACGAATTGCTGGAGATGATCCTGTTCCGCGCCCTGCCGCGTGGCGATACCAAGCCGCTGGCGAAGCGGCTGCTGCGCGTGTTCGGGGATCTCAATCGCGTGCTCGCCGCGCCGCCGGAGCGTCTGGCCGAGGTCAAGGGCGCAGGGCAGGCCGTTATCGAGCAACTCAAGATCATCGAGGCGGTCGGGCACCGCATGGCGCGCGCCAAGGTCATCAAGCGTCCGGTCCTGTCGAGCTGGTCCGCGCTTCTGGAATACCTGCGCTCGGCCCTGTCGCATCAGGATACGGAGCGGTTCCGGGTGCTTTATCTCGACCGGCGCAACGTGCTGATTGCGGATGAGGAGCTGGCCGAGGGCACGGTCGATCACGTGCCCGTCTATCCGCGCGAGGTGGTCAAGCGGGCGCTGGCGCTCAATGCCTCGGCGATCATCCTGGTGCACAACCATCCCTCCGGCGACCCGACGCCCAGCGAGGCGGACATCACGATGACATATGCCATCCGGGACGCCGCCGGTGTGCTGGGCATCGTGCTTCACGACCACCTGATCGTGGGCAAGGCGACGGAACTGTCGTTCCGGTCCGAAGGCTATCTCTGAGCGGGCTCAGCCCGCGGCATCGAGGATGTAGCGCGCCGTCATCAGGTCCAGATGCGCGCCGCCGCCATTCTTGAACATCGTGATCTCCTCGTCGGAGCCGCGCCGCATGGCAGCGCCGTCGTAATAATCGGCAACCACGTCGTCGCGCGCGATGATCCCGTCGGCCAGCGGGATCTTGAGCTCCCCGATATGGTCGAGCGTCGTGGCCCGGGCATCCACGAACAGCCGCGCCCGGCGCAGGGCCTCGTCATCGGCCTCGCGCATGTCGGGGCGGTAGGCGCCGATCAGATCGACATGCTGGCCGGGCCGAAGCCATTCCCCGCGCAAAACCGGTGCCGTCGCCATGGTGGCGCAGGTGACGATATCGGCCTCCGGCACGGCGGCGGCGAGGTCGGGCGCCTGATCGATGCCATGCGTCTCGGCGAAGGCCCGTGCGCTGTCCTCCGTGCGCGACCAGACGGCGAAGGAGGCGTCGGGGAAGGCCGCGAAATAGGCTTGGTGCAGGGAGGCTGCGACGCTTCCGGATCCCACGATCAGGACCCGGCGGCTGTCGGGCCGGGCCAGCCGCGTCGCCGCCAGAAGCGAGTCGCCCGCCGTCTTCCACTTGGTCACCAGCGCGAAGTCGAGCATCGCGGCGAGCGTGCCGTCGGTATCGGAGAATAGCGACACCGCGCCGCCAATCGTTGGCATTCCACGCGCCCGGTTTCCGGGGAAGATCGTCGCCGTCTTCACCAGCGCGCCAAGCCCGTCGATCCAGGCCGCCCGGCTGAGGATCGTGTCGTCGCCGCGATAGAGAAACGTGTCGTCCACCTCCGCCCGCGGCAGGTCGTGGCCGGCCGCCAGCGCACGGGTCAGGGCCATCCAGTCGAGCTTCGCCTCGGCCTCGGGTCCGATGAATGGGATGGTCATGCTGCGTCCTCCGCGCTCAGAAGTCCTTCGGCCACCAGCCGGTCCGCGAGTCCGTCCGGCCCCTCGAAGAGATGCGTCCGCCAGCCCCGCGCGGCGGCGGCATCGATATTGTCGCGCCGGTCGTCGGTGAAGAACAGCCGGTCGCCCGAGAGCCCCAGATCGGCCTCGACCATTTCGTAGATGCGCGGCGCGGGCTTGATGACCGCCATGTGCCCCGAGACGAACGGGCGGTCGAACTCGCCTAGGAAGGTGTAATGGCCGCTGGCCAGCGCGAAGCTCTCGATCCCGAAATTGGTCAGCGCATGCACCGGCAGGCCCCGCGCGCGCAGCGCCCGCATCAGGCGCACGGAGCGGTCGATGACGGGCGCGGCGAGGTCGAGCCAGTGATCGTGCCACATCCGGATTTCGGCACGCCATTCCGGGTTGGCCTCGGCCACTTCGTAGATGACGTCCCGAAAGCCCTGGCCCATGTCGACGCGGTCGTTCATCCCGTGCAGATCGACCGCCGCGAACATCGCGCGCCGCCGTTCCGCGCCGATCCGGGCGTCGTAGAACCGCTCCGGCTGCCACTCGATCAGCACGTTGCCGATGTCGAAGATCACGGCCTCGGGCGGGGTCATGCAAGATGCTCGGCGTGAAAGGCGACGTGGTCGGCGGCAAAGGTCGAGACGAAGAAATAGGAATGGTCGTAGCCGCGCTGCTGGCGGATCACGGCTTCGGCATGGCGCGTGCCCACGGCCTGTGCGAAGGCGGCGGTGCCCAGCTTGTCCCGGAATTGGTCGTCGGTGCCCGTATCGATCAGGAGCGGCGCCGACAGGCCCCTTTCGGCCATCAGAATCGTCGCGTCATGTGCCTTCGGATCGCCGGTATAGGCGGTCAGCTGCGGCACGCCCCAATCGCTTTCGGACGGGTTGCAGATCGGCGAGAAGGCCGAGACCGAGCGGTAGCGGCCGGGATGCTTCATCGCCAGCGTCAGCGCGCCGTGGCCGCCCATGGAATGACCGGTGATCGCCTGCCGCGTCTCGTCGAGATCGAAGGCGGCGAACACCGTCTCCGGCAGGTCGGCGGTGATGTAGCGCTCCATCCGGAAATTCCGCGCCCAAGGCTCCTCGGTGGCGTCCACGTAGAAGGAGGCGCCCTGCCCCATGTCGAACGCGTCGTCGTCGGGCAGGTCCGCCCCGCGCGGGGACGTGTCCGGGAACACCACCGTCATCCCCGTCTCCGCCGCCCAGCCCTGCAACCCGGCCTTGGTCATCGCGTTCTCATGGGTGCAGGTCAGGCCCGACAGGTACCAAAGCACCGCCCCCGTCGGATATTCCGGCCGGAACAGGCCGAACGTCATTTCCGTGCCGGTGGCCTCGGATGCGTGGACATGGACGCCTTGGGTGCCGCCGAAGCAGCGGTTTTCGGATACAATTCTCATTCAGGTTCCTCCGGTAAGCAGGCCGATCACGACCGAGACGGTGATTATGGACAGGGCCGTCGACACGAGGATCGCGGCCGAGACACGTTGCGGGGCGACGCCATAATGCTGCGCCAGCATGTAGACGTTTCCGGCCACAGGCAACGCGGCCGCCGACACCATGACCGACGCGGCGAAGGGATCGGCCACCGGAAACAGCACGAAAGCCATCAGCGCCACCGCCGCCGGATGCAGCACCAGCTTGCAGAACGTCAGCCAGCCCGCGACCGAGACCCGCTCCGCGCTCTTGCCGGCGAGCGAGGCGCCGATGGCGAAGAGCGCGCCGGGCGTGGCGGCCGCCCCGAGGATCGACACGAACTCGTCCACCGGAGTCCAGAGCGCGCGGCCCGTGGCCGACCAGGCGATCCCCACCACGATCGAGACGATCATCGGGTTCTTCGCCAGCCCGAGCGCGACGTTGCGCAGCGTGAGGACCGATACCCGCCCCTCCCGGGAGCCGGTGACGAGGACCACGATCAACGACGAGAACACGATGAGATCCGTCGCCAGCACCATCAGCATCGGCCCCGCGCTGGCCGGCCCGAGCAGTAGCACGAACATCGGGATCCCGAGGAAGCCCACATTCCCGATCACGGCGCATTGCGCCTCCACCGCCGCCTCGGCCACGGGAATGCGGCGCAGCAGACCGACGATCGTGGCGACCAGATAAATCGCGCCCGTTCCCAGCAGATACGCGCCGACGAAACGCGGGTCGAAGATCTCGGTCAGGGACAGGTTCGCCGCGAATTCGAAGAGCATCGCGGAAAGCGCGAAATAGAACACGAATTTCGTCAGATAGGCCGTCGCCTCGGCGGTGAAGAACCGCGTCCGCCCCGCCATGTATCCCAGCGCGATAAGCGCGAAGAACGGCAGCGTCTTGAGGAAGATGGCGAACATGGCCGCAGGGCTACCGGGCGGCGTGGGGGCTGTCCATCGCTGCGAGCGGGCGGGAGGCGCGGGCATCCGTTCCCAGGGGTGATCCGCACGGCCCGAAGGCGGCCACCCCGGCCCGTCCCGCGCCGCCGCCGCCTGCTTTCCCCTGCGGCACCCTGCGTTCCGCGCGGCTTGTGCGGGTTCCGACGGTGTCTATGTTCCGTGCAGAGAGGTACGCAAAATGAACGACGCCACGCCGATCAAGAAAGGTCGAAAATTCGATCAGGTGCTCGAAGGCGCCCGTCAGGTCTTTCTGGCGGACGGGTACGAGGGGGCCAGCGTCGACGCGATTGCCCGGGCGGCCGGCGTCTCGAAAGCCACGCTCTACAGCTATTTCGCGGACAAGCGCCTGCTCTTCATGGAGGTGGCCAAGGCCGAGTGCAGCCTTCAGATCGAGGAGGCCAACGCGATGCTGTCGGATGACAGCGATCCGCGCGAGGTCCTGTCGGTCGCGGCGGAGCGGATGTTGTCGTTCTTCCTGTCCGAATTCGGCCAGTCCATCTTTCGCATGTGCGTCGCCGAAAGCGACCGCTTTCCCGAACTCGGACGGGAATTCTACGAGACCGGGCCGAAGCATTTCCGCACGCGGATGGTCGCGTATCTGCGTGGCGCGGTGGAGGAGGGTCACCTCGTCATCGACGACCTCGAACTCGCCGCCGATCAGTTCGCCGAGCTGTGCAAATCGAGCCTGTTCCCCGAGCTGGTCTTCGGCATCCGCAAATCCGCGACCGACACCGAAAAGCGCCGCGTCATCGACGGCGCGGTCGAGATGTTCCTGGCCCGGTACGGCGCCTGAGCGTCACGCCTCGGGCTTCACGCTCGCGGTGACATAATTCACCGACAGATCCCGCTCCGACAGACGCCAGCTCCAGGTCAGCGGATTGAAGACGAACCCCGTCCGATCAACCGGATCGAGCCCGGCGCGCCGGATCAGGTTGTAGAGCTCCTCCGGCGTGATGAATTTCGACCATTCATGCGTGCCCTTCGGCAGCCAGCGCATCACCTGCTCGGCCCCGAAGATCGCCATGGCATAGCTCTTGGGATTGCGGTTGATCGTCGAGCAGATCATCAGGCCGCCCGGCCGGAGCAGCCTCTGGCAGGCGGTGAGATAGGCCAACGGGTCGGCCACATGCTCCACCACCTCCATGTTGAGAACGACGTCGAAGGACGGCTCGCCCGCCTCGACCAGGGCCTCCGCCGAAGTGTGCCGGTAATCAATCTCCAGCCCCGATTGCGCGGCATGGGCCTCGGCCACGGGAATGTTGCGCTCCGCCGCGTCGACGCCGACCACGTGGGCACCCAGTCGCGCCATCGGCTCCGACAACAGCCCCCCGCCGCAACCGATGTCGAGCACGCGCAGCCCCGCGAACGGCTGCCCTTCCGTCAGGTCGCGGTCGAACTCCCCGGCGATCTGCGTGGTGATGTAATCCAGCCGGCAGGGGTTGAGCATGTGCAGCGGCTTGAATTTCCCCTGCGGATCCCACCATTCCGCCGCCATGGCCTGGAACTTCGCGATTTCGGCGTCGTCGATGGTGGTCATGTCGTTCTCTCTTGCCGTGGCGGAATCTGTGCTGCGCAAGGGCACACCCCCCATGGTGACATGCGCCCGCCGGTCTATATAGGGCGGGCATGGATCAGAACCCGCGTCAAAGCATCGCCACCGCGCTCTACCCGCCCCTGGACCCGTTCGACCAGCGCATGGTCGAGGTGGGCGACGGACACACGCTCTATGTCGAGCAATGCGGCAATCCCGATGGCCTGCCGGTCGTGGTGCTGCATGGCGGTCCGGGCGGCGGGTGCAGCCCGATGATGCGGCGCTTCTTCGACCCGAAGGTCTGGCGCGTGATCCTGTTCGACCAGCGCGGCTGCGGCCGGTCGCGCCCCCATGCAAGCGTGCGCGACAACACGACGTGGCACCTGGTCGACGACATCGAACACCTGCGCAATCTTCTGGGCATCGAGAAATGGGCCGTGTTCGGCGGATCCTGGGGGGCGACGCTGGCGCTGATCTACGCGCTCACGCATCGCGACCGCGCGGCGCATCTGATCCTGCGCGGCGTGTTCCTGATGGAGCAGCGGGAGCTTGACTGGTTCTACGGCGGCGGCGCGGGCGCGTTCTGGCCCGAGCAGTGGCAGCGCTTCGCCGGAATGATCCCCGAGAGCGAGCATGGCGATCTGGTCGCCGCCTACAATGTCCGCCTCTTCGACACGGCCCCGCACGAACAGGTCCGCTTCGCCCGCGCCTGGGCCGCGTGGGAGAACGCCCTCGCCTCGGTCGCAAGTCAGGGACGTTCGGGCGAGCCGGGCGGCGAATATGCCCGCGCCTTCGCACGGCTGGAAAATCACTACTTCACCCATCGGGGCTTTCTCGAGCACGATTGCTGGATCCGGGCCAATATCGGCCTGCTGCGGGAGGTGCCCGGCGACATCGTGCAGGGGCGCTTCGACATGATCTGTCCGCCCGCCTCGGCGCATCTGCTGGCCGCGGGCTGGCCCGCCGCCCGTCTGGACATCGCGCCCTTCGCGGGTCACGCCCTGTCCGAGCCCGGCATCGCGGAACGCCTTGTCGCCGTTACCGACCGGATCGGGCACGCAACCGGCGGGGCGTTGCGTTTCTGACCGCCCCCCCGCTATGAGCGCGGCGGGATCACGCGGAGAGACGCAACCATGCAGATCGAAGATACCGACCTTCCCGGCGTGAAGCTGATCACGCCCCGCCGGTTCGGCGACGCGCGGGGCTTCTTCGCCGAGACATGGAACGCCCGCGCCTTCGCCGAGGCGGGGCTTGCGGCGGAATTCGTCCAGGACAACCATTCCCTCTCCGAAAAGCCGGGCACCTTGCGGGGCCTGCATTTCCAGGCGCCCCCTCACGCGCAGGGCAAGCTCGTGCGCTGCGGCCGCGGCCGGCTCTTCGATGTGGCGGTGGACATCCGCCGCGGCTCTCCCACCTACGGCCGCTGGACCGGTGCGGAGCTGAGCGCGCAGAATGGCCGGATGCTGTGGGTCCCCGCCGGGTTCGCCCACGGCTTCGTGACCCGCGAACCCGAGACCGAAATCGTCTACAAATGCACCGATTTCTACGCTCCGTCCTGTGACGGCGCGGTCCGGTGGGACAGTTGCGGCATCGAATGGGGCCTCGACGCGGATCCGATCCTTTCGGACAAGGACGCGGCCGCCCCGGCACTGGCCAGTTTCGACACGCCGTTCACCTACGAGGCCGCATCGTGAAGCTTCTGGTTACCGGCGGGGCCGGATTCATCGGATCGGCCGTCATCCGTCAGGCCGTGCGCGCGGGGCTCGATGTCGTCAATCTTGACGCCCTGACCTACGCCGCCTGCGAGGCGAACGTGGCCGAGGTCGCGGATGCGCCGAACTACGCCTTCGTCCACGCGGACATCACGGACCGTCCCGCGCTGGACCGGGCGTTCGCCGAACATGCGCCCGACGCCGTGATGCATCTTGCCGCCGAGAGCCATGTCGACCGGTCAATCGACGGCCCCGGTGCCTTTGTAGCCACCAACGTCACCGGCACCTACAATCTCCTGGAGGCCGCGCGCGCGCATTGGGTGCAGGCAGGCCGGCCCGATACGTTCCGGTTCCACCACATCTCCACCGACGAGGTCTTCGGCAGCCTCGGATCCGAGGGGCAGTTCACCGAAACCACGCCCTACGATCCGCGCAGCCCCTATTCCGCCACCAAGGCGGCGAGCGACCATCTCGTGCGCGCCTGGCACGAGACCTACGGCCTGCCGGTCCTGCTGACGAATTGCTCGAACAATTACGGGCCGTTCCACTTTCCCGAAAAACTCGTGCCCGTGGTGATCCTGAACGCGATGCACGGGCGGCCAATCCCGGTCTACGGGCAGGGTCTGAACGTCCGCGACTGGCTCTATGTCGAGGACCACGCCGACGCGCTTCTCACCGTTCTGCGGCGCGGCAAGGTCGGGCGCAGCTACGCCATCGGCGGCGAGAACGAAGCGCGCAACATCGACCTCGTCCGCACCATCTGTGGCATTCTCGACGATTTGCGCCCCGAAGCCGCGCCGCATGACCGGCTGATCGAATTCGTGACGGATCGACCCGGCCACGACGCGCGCTATGCCATCGACCCGTCCCGCATCCGCGACGAGCTGGGCTGGCGGCCTTCGGTCACGCTGGAGGAGGGGCTGGAGCGTACCGTGCGCTGGTATCTCGACCGCGAGGATTGGTGGCGCCCGCTTCTGGACCGCTCGGGCGTGGGCGAGCGGCTGGGGAAGACGGCATGAGCGTGCTCGTCTTCGGGAGGTCCGGTCAGGTGGCGCGCGAACTCGCCGCCGCATCCGACGACGTCACCTGCCTCGGGCGCGCCGAGGCCGATCTGGACGTTCCCGGCACCGCCGAGGCCGCCATTCGGCAGGCCCGCCCCCGCGCGGTCATCAACGCCGCCGCCTGGACCGACGTGGACGGCGCGGAGGCGTCCGAGGATGCCGCCTACCGCCTGAACGCCAAGGCGCCGGGCGAGATCGCGCGGGCCTGCAACGTGCTCGGCGTCCCCCTCGTCCACATCTCGACCGATTACGTGTTCGACGGCGCGGGCGAGACGCCGTTCGCCCCCGATGATCCGACCGCGCCGCTCGGGGCCTACGGACGCACGAAGCTGGCCGGAGAGCAGGCTGTGCGCGCAGGCGGGGCGGCATATGTCATCCTGCGCACCTCCTGGGTCTTCTCGGCGCATGGCACGAACTTCCCCAAGACCATGCTCCGGGTCGGCGCGACGCGCGACCGGCTCCGCGTCGTGGAGGATCAGATCGGCGGCCCGACCCCGGCCTCTGCCATCGCCTCCGCCTGCCTGACGATCGCCCATGCGCTGACGAATGGGGCCCCTTCGGGCATCCATCACTTTGCCGGCGCCCCGGACACGAGTTGGGCGGGTTTCGCGCGCGCCATCTTCGAGGCGGCGAACATGAATGTGGAGGTGGAAGGCATCCCCGCGGCAGACTGGCCGACACCGGCCGCCCGGCCCGCCAATTCCCGGCTGGATTGCACCACCCTGCGGGAGACGTTCGGCATCGAGCGGCCCGACTGGCGTTCGGGCTTGCCCGCTCTCGTGCGGCGCCTGACGGATTGACCGCCCGGCGCCGCCGTTCTCATGCGAGGACGTCGAGTGTCATCGCAGCCTGGATGTAGGACGCCGTCGCCGGTGCCACGCTTGGCCGCAGGAACGGGATCAAGAAACCGTCGCGCGGCGCAACGAAGGACGTGATGGCGGGGGCATAAGCCGTCCACGCCGCGCCCACGGCAACCGCGTCCGACGCAGCCAGCACCGTCCGTTCGGTGACCGCATCCGAATACCACACGCCAGTCTCCGGCCCGCACTGAAACACGATGCGCAGGTCGATGCGGGAAACTTCGGCGGCTGTGCGCAACAACGCATGCAGGCCGGTCACCGTTTCGCCCGCCCGGAGCGCCACGCCCATCCAGCGCCAATCGACCTCCGGCTCCGTCCCGGTTCCCGCATTGCCACCCGCGCTATCGGTCCCTGTGCCGTCGGGATCCGGACAGGTCGTCCACTGCCCGTCGACCTGACAGGGGAAACGGCTTCCAAAGGTCCGCTGGCGCACGCTGCGCAGGCCCGAGGGGAAGGACACGGCGCCCGTCGCGGGATCGACCACCAGCGCGGCCCGCCACAGCCCCCCGTCCTGCGAGACCTTGATCGAGAAGGCATCCGATCCGGCGCATCCCATCTCTGCCCGGCCCGACCACCCCGTCTGGAACAGGAGCGACCCGGTATCGCCAGCCGTCGCCTTGTTGATCTTGACCTGATGGCCGGCACCCGCATGGGTCAGCAGCGTGGCATCCCCCGCGACCGCAAGCCGGTTGGTGTCGTCGGCCCCCGTGGCGATACCCAGCCGGTCGACCCGCTCCAAGACATCAACCTGCCAGCCCGCCCCGTCGAACACCGCGTCGGCGCCCGCGGCAATCACGTGTGTCCGCCAGCCGCGCTCCGGTCGGATGAAAATCCACGCGGCATCCTCGCGCACCGCGATCATGTTGTCCTGTCCCGCCCATTCGCCCGTCGCCCCCGCGGCGACAAGATGCCTGTCGCCCGAAGCCGGGTCGACCGGCGGCTCGGTGCGGTCGAGATCCACGGCGACCGGCTGGACCAGCGCATCGAGCCGCCGGATCGCCTCGTTATGGGTGACGTGCTTCTGCGCCTGATTCGCCTGAATCAGGGGCAGCTCGAGGATGGATGTGTTTTCCGACATGGGTGCCGCGCCTCCGGATGAAAGAAGGGACGGACAATCCGGTTGAGCAGTTAACCCGGATAATTCACGAGAAGGCGGCGGAGGTGGCGTAACCGTCTGAAACTCTGTATTTTTTGGTTATCGACGCCAAAGATTCCACACTACACGACACAGTGCTGGCTGAGGGCGGCTGGATGGCTTCAACTGGATGACTCCGACCAAGGAAACATCCGATGCTTCACCACGCCATCTCCGCCCTCACGAATATTCTGCGTCCAGATCTCGACTTGAGCAAGAGCCGTCTGGAGACGATTTGCATGATCGTCATCGGCATGGTCAGCGCGCGCAGCGTGAACCTCGGCCATCTTGCCTGCGAACGACCGGGATCGGCTCTGACCTCGTCAACATACCGTCGGTTGCAACGCTTCTTCCAGCACGTCCATCTCGACGAGGACTGGTCGCTCCCGCTTCTGGTCCGGCTGTTGGGCCTGAACAAATCGTGGCTGCTCGCGCTCGACCGCACCAACTGGCAGATCGGCAAGACCGAGGTGAACTTTCTCGTGCTCGCAGTCGTCACCCGTCGTTTCCGCGTCCCCCAGGTCTGGAGCCTGATCGAAGGCCGCGGGTGTTCCGACACCGACATGCGCATCGCCCTGATGGAGCGATATCTCGCGAATTTTCCCGCGACGACCATCCGTCTGCTGCTTGCCGATCGCGAGTTTGTCGGCGCAGGCTGGATGGAATTTCTTAGTAAAAACAATATCCCCTTTGCTATCCGCGTAAGGGAAA
>NZ_CYPR01000225.1 GCF_001408515.1 Jannaschia seosinensis
GTCAGCAGCTTGTGTCTGCGTCCCCGGTGAAGGTTGGTGACGGGGCGAGCAGGGGGAAGACCGGCAGGGCCTTTACGGCACCCGCCCACGGGACCGGCGTCAGCACCATGAAGCTCAACCAGCGCAGTCCGCTGGCCTTGACGAAATGGCCGTGGCTGGAGCGGACGGGATCGCGACAGATGCCGCGTGCTGTGATCCTGCGCCCTCACCGGCGTTCAATGGTGTCGTCCATCCCGATGACTACCGGGCCCTCCGGCACGAGGCGGTTGACGACCATGCTCAGCAGGTGCCGCGCCATGGCGTGGGTGTTCCACCGGGCACGGTTGAGGTGCTGATGACAGCTTGAGAAATTCTGCGCCTCGGCACGCCCGGTCATCCGCAGGCAGGCGCTGACGGTGCGCTTGCCCGGTGCCAGCATTGCACCCATGACCAGAACAAGCACGTGTTCCCAGCTGGGAGCTGTAAAGCACATTCGCAGCTCCTGCAGCCAATCGCGCAGGATCTGGGGAACCGGAACGCCTGTCGGCGGCGGGGAGGTGGAATGTTGCTGCATCCCATGCTTCGAATCCCTCGCCGATCACCATGCAAGTCAGGGGCCCGCGGCAAAGTGAATCACGCATCTTGAGGTGTGCTCATGTATGATCTGCGCATGCTGTACGATGAAATGGTCGCCCGCATCGAAGCTTTCGACGACGCCAATGGTGGCGGTGTCGGCTCCTACAAGAACAAGGGCTCTTGCCATCTCTACCTGCTGGAGACGGAGGCGCCGATTGCCCGCCTGAAGCCGACCGGCAACGGAGACGAGGTCCGGCTCGGATACTGGTCACACCGGCGCAAATGGGAGGATATCGATGACATGGGTGGCGTCGTCATGCCTCTCGACGACGCGCTCGAGTTCATAGCGAACGAGGCCGTTTTCTGGACCTGGACGTGCGTGAAAACGTACAAAGTCGAGCTTAGGCCAGTGGATCAGTTGGAAGCCGAGCCCGATGATCAGGAGGATCGGATCGCCCTTGCCCGCGCCGGTATCGCGGTAGCAGATCCGGACCCCGTTCGGCAGGTCGGCAAAACGCTCGCCGCTCATCCGACCTCCGCGATCCGTCGGCTCGGCGCTGGCGAGAGCTTCAGCTCCGGCTCGATTACACGACCCTTCTTCATCATCCTGGCATCCGCGCTGTAGTTGAACGTCATCTCCCACGGGAACGTGTCGCCCTGACGCGGCAGCATGTCGAGAGATCGCTGCACATAACCCGCCTTGAAGTCCAGAAGCGGGCGCAGGGCCATCGCCCGCGCGGGGCGTTCGGGCGCGCAGACATCCATGCCGCGCCGGTCCATCTCCGCAAGAAGGCGGCAGAAATACTGGCAGAGCAGCCCCACCTTCAGCGTCCATGAGGAATTGGTGTAGCCGATGGACAAGGCGAGGTTCGGCACCCCGTCCAGCATCATGCCCTTGAAGATGACATGCTCGGACGGCGTCACCGGCTTGCCGTCGACGCTATAGGCGGCACCGCCCAGCAGCTTGAGGTTCAGCCCCGTCGCGGTGACGACGATGTCCGCCTCCACATGGCTGCCATCCGCCATTTCGATCCCGGTCGCGGTGAACCGCGCGATCCGGCCCGTGACCACGTCGGCGCGGCCATCGCGAATGGTCCGGAACAGATCGCCGCCCGGCACGACGCACAGACGCTGGTCCCACGGATCATAGGGCGGGTTGAAATGGGTATCGACGTCGAAGCCTTTGGGCAGGCTTTTGGCGTTCACCTTGCGGATCAGCTTGCGCATCGCTGCCGGGTAACGCTGGCAGAGCGTGAAGAAGAGCGATTGCTGCCAGATGTTCTTGCGCCGCAGGATCGCGTGAATCCGCGTTTTCGACAGGAACGGACGAAGCGCCTTCGCAAGCGGGTCCTCCAGCGGCAGGGGCATGACATAGGTCGGCGTGCGCTGGATCTGGGTAACATGCGCCGCATCCTTGGCCAGCGCGGGCAGGAGCGTCACCGCCGTCGCACCCGAGCCGATCACCGCGATCCGCTTGCCGGCATGATCCAGATCCTCGGGCCAGGCCTGCGGGTGGACGATCCGGCCCGCGAACTGCTCCTCGCCATCGAAGGCCGGACGGAATCCGCGATCGTAGTCGTAATAGCCTGTCGCCGAGAAGATCCAGCGCGCCCGCCACGTCTCCCGCGCGCCATCGGCACCCGTTTGCGTCGTCACGGTCCACAGAGCCTCGGCCGAGGACCAGTCGCAGGCGACGACCTTGCGGCCGAAGGCGATCCGCCCCCGGATGCCGTTCTCCGTCGCGGTTTCCGCAATGTAGGCCTTGATCTCCGCCGCGCCGGCGATGGCGTTGCGGCTTTCCCACGGCTTGAATTCGTAGGCGAAGGTATAGAGGTCGGAATCCGACCGGATGCCGGGATAGCGGAACAGGTCCCACGTCCCGCCGAGATCTTCGCGCATCTCGAGGATGCGCCAGCTCTTCCCCGGCACCTCGCGCTTGAGATACGCGGCACAGCCGATCCCGGATATCCCGGCACCGAGGATCAGGACATCGAGAACCGGGGGCGGTCCAGACGTGTCGCGTGGCATGGCATTCCTCCGTCCGGGTCGGATATGGCCGCGACCGTGCCGCCCCGAAAAGGACGACGCGGCCGTGACCCCGAAAAATACTTCCTTTTTTCCGTGCCTTGCGGAAATTACCCATGGGTAATTGCCGGATCAGATCAGAAACAGCGTGATCGCCGGGAAGGTCACGAGGATCGCCACCCGCAGCAGATCCGACCCCACGAAGTAGATGACCGCCCGGTAGGTCGCCAGGATCGGCGTGTTGCGATCCATCGAGTTGATGACGAACAGGTTCATCCCCACGGGTGGCGTGATGAGCCCGACCTCCACCACGATGAGCGTCAGGATCCCGAACCAGATCGCGACCTCTTCGGTGGTCAGTCCAAAATCGAGCGCGGTGATGACCGGAAAGAAGATCGGGATCGTCAGCAGGATCATCGACAGCGAATCCATCACACAACCCAGCAGCAGGTAGAAGATCAGGATCACGATCAACACGGTGAGCGGCGCGAAGCCCTGCTCCACCACCCAGGCCGACATCTCCTGCGGCACCTGCGTGAGCGCGAGGAAGCCGTTGTAGATGGCCGCGCCGAGGATAATGAAGAAGATCATCGCCGACGCCTTGGCGGTGACGAGGAAGCTCTCGATCAGGGTGCGCCCGTTCAGCCCCCCGTTCAGAAGCGCGATCAGCCCGGTACCGAGCGCGCCCACCGCCGCGCCCTCGGTTGGCGTGAAGATGCCTGTGTAGATGCCGCCCACAACGGCCACGAAGACCAGCAGGACCGGCCAGACCGCCGCGAGCAGGCGGAATCGCTCCGCCATCGGGATCGGATCGCGCGTCCCCGCAGCGGACGGGTTCAGCCGCACGTAGAGCGAGATCGCGAGGACATAGCCCAAAGCCGCGATCACGCCGGGAATGAAGGCCGCGAGGAACAGCTTGGCGATGTTCTGCTCTGTCAGGATGGCATAGATGACGAGGACCACCGAGGGCGGGATCAGGATGCCCAGCGTGCCGCCCGCAGCCAGCGTCGCCGTCGAGAAGCCGCCGTCATAGCCGTAGCGGCGCAATTCCGGCAGGGCGACGCGCCCCATCGTGGCCGCCGTCGCCAGCGACGAGCCGCAGATCGCCCCGAACCCCGCGCAGGCGCCGACGGCGGCCATCGCCACGCCGCCCTTGCGATGCCCGAGGAACCCCTCGGCGGCACGGAACAGGGCTTGGCTCATGCCGCCCAGAGTGGCGAAATGCCCCATCAGCAGGAACATCGGAATGATCGACAGCGAGTAGCTGCCGAAGGTGGAGTAGCTTTCGTTCTTCAGGCGACTCAGCGCGACGGTATTCGCGCCGGTGACCAGCCACAGACCGACCGCGCCGGCCACGAACATCGCCAGCCCGATCGGCACGCGCAGAAAGATCAGCAGCAGCAGCGCCGGGAAGCTCGTCAGCCCGATTTCGAGGTTCGTCAATGTTCCGGTCCCTCATCCGGCAGGATCGCCATGCCGGTCGCAAATTCCGCCACCCGAACGGCCGCGACGTAGCAGCCGACCAGCGCCGCGATCGCAGCCCCCACCAGCGCGGCCGCATAGGCCCACCAGACGGGGAATTGAATCAGATAGGTCGTCTCGCCGTAGCGCGCCTTGGACAGCGTCCCCTGATAAAGCTGCCACGCGATCACCACCAGAACCGCCGCGAAAAGGATCGCCCACAGCATCGCCAGCACCCGGTTCACCCGCTCGCCCAGACCGGCGGTGACGATATCCACGCTGGCATGCGCACCTGTCAGCTGCGCGATCGGCAGGAAGGCGAAGATGGCGAAGGCCATGCCCGCCTCGACCAGTTCGAAGTCGCCCGTGATCGGCCCGATGCCGAGGCCCAGAAGCCATGCGGCGAACGCCGTCCCCTCGAAGGGCGGATCGTTGAGCACCCCGTTGAGGAACCGGCCGAGGATCGAGGCGCAGATCATCATGACCAGCACCGACAGGACAAGCCCGCCCAGAACGGCCATGGTCCGCGCCAGCGCCTCAACGATCCGTGCGAGCATCCGCCCCCTCCCATACGAAGGGGCCGCGCCTGTCCGGCACGGCCCCGCCACGATATTCTAGCCTCAGCCTTCGTAGGCGTCCATCAGCGCGCGCGCCTCGTCGATCAGGGCCTGACCGTCGACGCCCTTCTCCTCCATCTCGACCAGCCACTGGTCGTAGACGGGCTGCGCCGCCTCGCGCCATGCGGTCAGGTCGTCACCCTCGACGGTGTAGATGTTGTTGCCTTCGGCGATCGCGACCTCGCGCGCCGGGCCGTCGGCATCCGATTGCGTGCCGCCCGCGAAGATCGAGAATTCGAGCCCCGAATTGTCGTCGATCACCTTCTTGAGATCGTCCGGCAGGCTTTCGTACTTGTCCTCGTTCATCGCCAGCACGAAGGCGACGTTGTAGAGGTGGTTGCCCGCGAATTCGGTGTGATGCTCCACAAGCTCGGGGATCTTGATGGCGGGCGTCACCTCCCAGGGGATGGTGGTGCCGTCGACCACACCCTTCGACAGGGCCTCCGGGATGGCCGGGACCGGCATGCCGACCGGCGTCGCGCCCAGCGTCTCCAGAAGCGAGTTGACCAGACGGGTCGCGCCGCGGACCTTGACGCCCTGCATGTCGTCGGGCGTGCGGATTTCCTGATTGGCGTGGATCATGCCCGGCCCGTGAACCCAGGTGCCGAGGATCTTCACGCCCGGAAACTCGTCCTGCATGTGCTCCTCGTACATCTGCCAGTAGGCGGAGGAGGCGGCGCGCGCATCGGTCACGATGAAGGGCAGCTCGAACACCTCCGACGAGGGGAAGCGGCCGGGCGTGTAGCCGTTCACCGTCCAGATCACGTCGGCCACGCCGTCGATGACCTGATCCATCAGCTCCGGCGGGCTGCCGCCGAGTTGCATGGAGGGATAGCGCTCGACCTCGATCCGGCCCTCGGAATCCGCCTCCACGTTATCGGCCCAGACATCGAGGATCTGGGTGGGCACGTTGGCCTGCGCGGGCAGGAACTGGTGCAGCTTGAGCGTCACCTCCTGCGCGGCGGCCGGCATCGCGCCGAGCGTGAGCGCGGCACCGCCCAGAAGGCCGGCAAGCGTTCTGCGGTCGATCATGTGTCATTCTCCCTGTTGTGCGATCATGTCGCTTGGGTCGGGCGCGCGGCTCCCCCCGCGCGGCTCCATCCTGCCGGGACATCAGCACGAATTGCCGCCCGATGCAAAAACAAAACCGTCCAAGCGGTCGGATCTGCGTCCGGGCCCTGCCGGCTCAGCGCCGCCCCTCGCGCAGCCAGGCCCAGGTGGAGAGCCCCGCCGCCAGAAGCAGGAACATCCAAGCCGGGACCAGCGAAAGCACCCGCAGATCCGCCGTCAGATAGGCGTTGCGCGGGGTCCAGCCGATCCAGCCGCGCCCGGCCGCCTGCCGCCCCTCGCGCACCGCGCGCAGGTCGGGCACGCCATCCTCCACGGCGAGCGCGCCGCCCCGATGCGCCCGGATCACCGGGGCGAGGACATCGTCGGCGGCGATCGTCTCGACGAATTCGCGCGGCGCGGCGGGGCCGAGGCCGATCACCGCGTTGCGCTCGCCCTCCGAGAATCGCCACAGGCCCTGCTCCGCCCCCGCAATTCGCCCGACGAAGCGGCCCGGCGCCTCCCGCTCCAGCGTCATCACCCGCTCGGAGCCGTCGGGCGCGGTGACGGCCACTGGGCCCGGCGCATCGCCCAGCGTGCGGCGCGTCACGGTGATCTCCTGCCCTGAGGCCGACGCTACGAGTGCCTCCTCCTCCAGCTCCGGCTCCTGCATCAGCCAATGCGCCACGCGGCGCAGAAGCTCGGCCTGCGGACCGCCCCCCTCGACGCCGCGGTCCCACAGCCAGGCATGGTCCGAGCCCAGAAGCGCCACGCGCCCGTTCCCGACCCGGTCGAGGATCAGGAGCGGTTCCTCCCCCTCGCCGGTCATGACGACCTGCGCGCCGTCCTTCGCCTCGAGCTGCACCTGCCGGAACCAGCGGCCCCAAGGGTCGCCATCTGTGCCGTAATCGGCGGGCAGGCCTTCGGTCACCGGGTGTTTCTCGCCGGTCGCGGAGATGGCGGGCAGGAACGGCGTGTCGATGACGATGGCCGTCGGCGCCGCCGGCAGGACCTCCGCGATCTCGGAGCGGTAGAGGCTGTCGGCGGTGGCGAAATCCGGGCCCGCCGCAACCAGAAGGCCCCCGCCCTGCGCGACATAGTCGCGGACGTTCTCGAAATAGATCGCGGGCAGGATCCCGCGCCGCTGATAGCGGTCGAAGATGATCAGGTCGAATTCGTCGATCTTCTCGGAGAACAATTCGCGCGTGGGAAAGGCGATGAGCGACAGCTCCCCCACCGGTACGCCGTCCTGCTTGCCCGGCGGGCGCAGGATGGTGAAATGCACCAGGTCCACCGCCGCATCGGCCTTGAGCAGGTTGCGCCAGGTCCGCTGCCCGGGATGCGGCTCACCGGAGACCAGAAGCACGCGCAGGCGGTCGCGCACACCGTTGATCTGGATCACCGCGTCGTTGTTGCGCGCCGTCAGTTCGCCCTCGGCCTCCGGCACCGAGAATTCGAGCACATTGCGTCCGCCATGCGGCAGCACCACCGGCAGTTCAAGATCGACGCCCACGGGGATGCGGTAGGCGCGCGGCTGACCGCCATCCACGGCCAGCAGGATCTCCGCAGCGTCGCCCATGCCCGGCGGCACGTCGCCCTGATCCTCGATCCGCAGGGTGATCGTGAATTCCTCGTCGAGAATGGCGAAGGCCGGCGCGTTCGAGACGACGAGCCGCCGGTCCCAATCGCCCGCGCGACCGGTGCGCAGCAGATGCAGCGGCGCCGGAAGGTCAGGGGCCTGCGCGACGTCATGGACCTGTCCGTCGGAGATGATCACCGCGCCGGCGACCCGGTCGCGGGGCACCTCGGAGAGCATGTCGCCCAGCGCGCCCATCGCCAGCGTGCCCTCGTCGCCGTCACTGTCGCTCACGCGCGCGACGCGGGTGTCGAGGCCGTCGCGGGCCGCCTCCTCCAGCACCCCCTCCAACGCGGCGGCGGATTGCGCGGGCCGATCCGACAGATGCTGGCTCGCGCTCTCATCAACGACGATCAGGAGGATGTCCGACAGGGGCTCGCGCTCCTCGGTCTGAAGCGACGGGTCGGCCAGCGCAAGCGCCAGCACGCCCACCGCCAGCGCCCGCAGCCACCAGCCCGGCAGCCGCCGCCACGCCGCCAAGAGACACAGTGCCAGCGCGACACCCGCCAGGATCGCGATGAACGCCCAAGGCAGCATCGGATCGAAGATCACCTGTCGCGTCACGTCAGTTCCCCAGCCGGTCGAGCAGGGCGGGCACGTGCACCTGATCGGATTTGTAGTTCCCCGACAGGACATGCATCACGAGATTGACACCGAAGCGATAGGCGATCTCGCGCTGCCGCTCCCCGACATAGCCGCGCCCGACCGGCAGGAGCGCGCGGCCCTGATCGTCGACCGCCCAGGCCCCGGCCCAGTCGTTCGCACCGATCACCACCGGGGTGACGCCGTCATTGAGGTTGCGGAAGGGCATCCCCTTTACCTGCTCCACGTCGGGGCTGGCCTCGACCCAGACGTCGCGTGAATTATAGCGGCCGGGAAAATCCTGCAGCAGGTAGAAGGCCCGTGTCATCACGTGATCGGGCGGCAGCGGCTCCAGCGGCGGAATGTCGAGCGGCGCGGCCAGTTCGCGCAGATGCGTCGCGGCCGGCGAATTCGAACCGAAGCCGCCGATATCGGCGTCCCGGGTGTCGAAGACGATCATGCCGCCACCGCGCAGATAGCGGTTGAGCTTGGCGTAGGCGTCGTCGGAGGGGAACGGCTGGGACTCCGTTACCGGCCAATAGAGCAGCGGATAAGCCGCCAGTTCGTCGGTTTCCAGATCGAGGCCGCGCGGGGCGGACGGCTCGACCGAACTACGCTCCGACAGGACGAGGGACAGGCCCACGAGGCCCGCCTCCGAGATTTCGTCGACCCTCTCGTCACCCGTGACGACATAGGCCAGCGCGACCTCGTCGGGCACGATGGGCGGCGAATCCTGCGCGGTCGCGGGAAGCGCCGCGAGGAGCGCGGGGATCAGCACGCCGCGAAGGCGGAGGGTGAGGAGGAGCATGAGGGCCATTCCCGCCAACATCGCAGCTTCGATGCCGATCCCGAAGCGCGGCGGAGAGACGCAGGCGGCGCCGCAGGCCTGCGCCACCTCCGGCTGGAGCAGGAACGCGACGGGCAGCGCGATCGCCGCCACCGCCCCGCCACGAAGCCGTCCGCCGAGCCACAGCGACGCGAGGACATCCACCGACAGAAGCACCAGCGCCAGCGCGAGAAGCCATTGCATCAATTCCGTCTCGGCGGCACGCTTCAGGCCGTCGATCACCGTGCCGGCCGGCCATTCCGACGGCGCCAGATCGGCCTCCGCGTCCAGAACGTTCACCGCAAGACTTTGCCCCGGCCCCTCATAGAGACCGGCCGGCAATTCGGCCGAAGGCTCAGGATCGATCAGGGCCTCGCCCGGCACGCCACCCAGATCGCCCGCGTCGCGCGGCACGCCGAACCCGTCGAGCACCACGCGCGGCACCCATGTCGTGCCCTCCAGCGCCTCGGCGCTCGGGGCTTCGGGGCGGGTGGAGATGGCCAGGCGCTCCAGCATCTGCACGAACAAGCCTGAAATCGGCAGCGTCGACCAATCCGCATTCGCCGTGACGTGGAACAGCACGACCTGCCCCTCCCCAAGCGTCTTGCGCGTGACGAGGGGCGTGCCGTCGGCCAGCGCGGCGATCGTCCGGTCGGCCAGCGTCGGATCGGGCTGGGCGACGATCTGGCTCGTTACCGTGACCTCATCGGTGACCGGCAGGCCGAAGAAGGGCGAGGATTCGTCGAAGGCGCGCAGCGTCTTGGGCTCGCCCCAGCTCAGCGCGCCGCCCACGGTGCGCCCCCCGGAGCGCAGGCGCACCGGCAGCAGCCTGTCCTCCTCGGCCCGGCTCACGTCGGAGGCGGCGAGCTGCGGGCCCGCGAAGCGCAGGAGCAGCCCGCCCTCCTCGACCCATTCGGCCACCGCCGCCGCCTCGGCGGGCGCAAGTTGTGCGACATCGGCCATCACCAGCACGTCCGGAGAGGCGGGCAGGAGGGTGGCGAGATCCCCCTCGATCAGCTCCGCCGTGGGCGCCAACGCGTTGCGCAGGTAATAGAGCGGCGAAAGCAGGTCCTGCGTCTCGTCCTCGGCCCGGGTGAGAAGCGCCACCTCGCGGCGGGCCAGCGCATCGTCGGTGAGCGACACCGCCCCGGCGGAACGCTCGCCCGCGATCTCGAAGCGGGTCACGCGGTTGCGCAGTTCGGGCGGCAGCGACAGCGCAACCTCGGCCGCGTCGGCCCCGGCCGCGAATTCGGCATCCACCGTCCCAAGCACGCCCGTCACGCCATTCGGCCCCGGCCCGACCGCACGCAACTCGACAACGCGCGGGACCACGTCACCGCTGCGGATCGCGCGCAACTCGATCAGGCCGTCGGCATAGGTGGCGGGCGTCAGGCCCAGAACGGGCCGCCCGCTCTCGATCACGCGGGCCGCGACCGTATCGCGCCCTTCGCGGGCGAGGCCGTCGGAAACCCACACGACCTCCGCCCCGCCGGTGTCGAGATCGGCAAGCGCCGTGTAATCGGGCGCGCGGGCGGCGGGCAGGATGGCGGGCAGGCGCTCCACCCATGCGGCGGCGCTCTGCCACGGGATCTCCTCCGGCAGCGGTTCGGTCAGCGGCAGGACGGCGGCCAGCCGCCCGGCCCGTGCCGCATCGCGCAGCATGGTCTCCACCCGCTCGGTCCGGGCGGGCCAGTCGCGCGCGGAGGCCCAGCTGGCATCCATGAGCACCAGAAGCGGCCCGGTCCCCGTTCCGGCCGTGCGCGGGTTCAGGATCGGGCCGGAAAAGCCGAGGATGATCGCCGCCAGCGCCAGCATCCGCAGCAGCAGCAGCCACCACGGTGTCGTCGCCGTCTGGCTCTCGTCGTCCTTGAGACCCAGAAGCAGCACGATGCCCGGAAACTGCCGCCGGATCGGTGCGGGCGGCACGGCGCGCAGGAGCCACCAAAGGATCGGCAGCAAGACCAGCGCCACGAGAAGAAGCGGCGCGGTGAAGGCCAGCGTGGTGGAGAAAAGCTCGATCATCGCCGCCGCTCAAGCGCGGTGTAGAGAGACAGGAGCGCGGCCTCGGCCGTCCTGTCGGTGTGATGAAGTTGAAACCGCCAGCCGGTGCGCGCGCACAGATCCTGCAACGCGGCGCGGCGGGCCTTCAGGCGCGACAGGTAATCGCCGCGCAACTGCCCCGCCTTCAGCGTCTCGAAGCGGACGGCGCCCGACATGCTCTCGAACACCGTGCGCCCGTCATAGGGGAACGCCTCCTCGTCGGGGTCGAGCACCTGCACCAGCACGCCTTGGACGCCGCGATCGGCGGCGGAGGTCAGCGCCTCGACGACCGGCTCGACCGGCCCGAGGAAGTCCGACAGGAAGACGGCGCGGGCGGCGAAGGGCATCACCTGCGGGCGGGGCGCGCCGTAATCGGGCACCTCGCCGCCCTTCATCAGCGCCTCGGTCATGCGCATGAGCTGCGCCCGTCCGCCGCGCGGCGGCTCGGGCAATGCGGCGAGGCCCGTCCGCTCCCCCGCCCGCACGGCAAGGACGGCGAGCGCCAGCGCCAGCGTCTGCGCCCGGCGCAGCTTGGACACCCGCCCGCCCGCGGCAAAGCGCATCGAGGCGGCGTCATCCACCCACAGCATCAGCGTCTGCGCCGCCTGCCACTCCGTCTCGCGCACGTAATGGGCATCGCCGCGCGCCGATTGCCGCCAGTCGATGGAGCGGCGGGAATCGCCCGGCTGGGCCGCGCGGAATTGCCAGAACGCCTCACCCGGGCCGGCGCGCTTTCGCCCGTGCTCTCCCAGCAGGATCGTCGCCGCCAGACGCTCCGCCGACATCAACAGACCCGGCAGCGTGGCGGCGGCATCCTCGGAGCGGGCCCGCAGCGAGGCAGGCGTATGAAGGGCGGTTTCGGCCATCGCGCTCAGGCGGCGCGCTCGACGCGGGTGACGCGGGCCGCGACCTCGTCAATCACGTTCTCGAGCTCCACGCCCTCGGCCCGCGCCGCGAAGCTCAGCGCCATGCGGTGGCTCAGCACGGGCCGCGCCAGACGCGCGACATCCGACGGATCGGGCGCAAGCCGCCCCTCCAGAAGCGCCTGCGCCCGCGTCAGCAGCATCAGCGCCTGCGCCGCGCGCGGGCCGGGCCCCCACGCGACGTGGCGGCGCACCGTCTGGGGCGCGTCTTCGTCATCGGGGCGGCAGGCCCGCACGAGGTCGAGGATCAGGTCCACCACGCTGTCGCCCACGGGCATCCGGCGCACGACACCCTGCGCGGCGATGAGCGTGGCGGCGTCGAACACGACGGGCGCATCGGCCTCGGCGCCGCCGGTCGTGGCGAGGACGATGTCGCGCTCCGTGGCGCGGTCGGGATAGGCCACGTCGATCTTGACGAGGAAGCGGTCGAGCTGCGCCTCGGGGAGCGGATAGGTCCCCTCCTGCTCGATCGGGTTCTGGGTGGCGAGGACGTGGAACGGGGCGGGCAGCTTGCGGGTCTGGCCGGCGATCGTCACCTCCCGCTCCTGCATGGCCTGCAGGAGGGCGGATTGCGTGCGGGGGCTTGCGCGGTTGATCTCGTCAGCCATCAGAAGCTGGGCGAAGATCGGCCCCTCGATGTAGCGGAAGGCCCGCGTGCCGTCCGCCGCCGTCTCCAGCACCTCGCTGCCGAGAATGTCGGCGGGCATCAGGTCGGGGGTGAACTGGATGCGGCTGCCGCTCAGTCCCATGACGGTGGCCAGCGTCTCGACCAGCCGCGTCTTGCCCAGACCCGGCAGACCCATCAGCAGCGCGTGCCCGCCCGACAGCATCGCCGCCAGCGAAAGCTCCACCACCTCGTCCTGTCCGATGATCCGGGTCGCGACGGCGCGGCGCGCCTCGACCAGCCTCGTGCCCAGGGCCTCGATCTCGTTCAAAAGGTCGTCGGCCATTTGCATCGCTCCCGCGTGGATTATCTGATGACAGGTATGGCTTATGCGTTCGGGGGAAAAGGGCAATGGCGGAACACAACGAGATCGGCGGACCGGCGGCATCGCTCCTGCAGGCGGCGCAGGCCCATGCGGGGTCCAACGAGGGCAAGCGCGGCACGCCGCCGGTCCATCTGTGGAACCCCGATTATTGCGGGGAAATCGACATCCTGATCCGCCGCGACGGCACCTGGATCCACGAAGGCACCCCGATCGGACGGCCCGGTCTGGTGCGGCTGTTCGCGTCGATCCTGAAGCGCGAGGACGATCGTCACTATCTTGTGACCCCGGTCGAAAAGCTCGGGATCCGGGTCGAGGACGCGCCCTTCGTCGCCGTCGATTTCGAAACGGGCGACGGCGCGATCACCTTCACCACGAATGTCGGCGACACCGTCACCGCCGGACCCGACCACCCGATCCGCGTCGAGATGGCCGCGGATGGCGAGCCGTCACCCTATGTCGAGGTGCGGCGCGGGCTCGAGGCGCTGATCGACCGCAAGTCGTTCTACCGGCTGGTGGAGCTGGGCGAGGAACGCGACGGGCAGTTCGGCGTCGCATCGGACGGGGCGTTCTTTCCGATCATTGATGCCGCCGCCCTGCCGGACTGAGTGGCCCCGCGCCCGACGGAGGGCGCGGGCGCACGACCCGGACGGTCAGCTCCGATGCGTGCCACGGGGCGGGTAGGACTTGTCGCGGATGAAATCGACCCGCGACAGCAGCGCCGCGAGGTCGGGCCGCACGAACGGCGTGCTCGACCGCTCGGCGAGGTAGAGCGCCCCGTCCGGCCGGACCCAGGCCAGACCCGGCTCGCAGAAGACCTCCGGCTCGCTCTCGCCGCGCCCGTCCGACAGGTAGAGGCCCCACTCCCGTGCCGTGGCCTTCGACATGCCATAGCCCATGGGGATCGGATCGAGGCCCCAATCCTCGTGCGCCTTCGTCGCCTTTTCGCGGGTATCCATCGAGACATTGATGATTTCGACACCCTTCGCCAGCCATTCGTCGTAGTCGCGGCGCATGTCCGACAGGACCTGCTTGCAGATTGGGCAATGCAGGCCGCGATAGAAGACGATCATCGTGAACGCATCGGGCGACTGGTCGGCCAGATCCCATTCCGCATCGATGATGAGGTCCAGCTTTAATTCCGGGGCGGGCTGGCCGGGAAGCGGGTTCGACATGGGCATGGTGAATCCTTTCGTTGAGCGGTCCCTGCGCAGCTAGGGCGAACGGCGGTTAGGTCACCGCTTGCGGGCCGCGCCGCGCCTACATCCGCCGCCACTCGCCGGGGGCGAGCCCCTCCACCGTCCACGCCCCGACCGACCAACGGATCAGCCGCAGCACCGGCAAGCCGACATGCGCACACATGCGGCGGACCTGCCGGTTGCGGCCCTCGGTCAAGGTCAGGCGCAGCCACGCATCGGGAACGGTCTTGCGCAGGCGCACCGGCGGGTCGCGGGGCCAGAGCCAGTCGGGCGCGGGCACCGTCTCGACCCCCGCCGGACGCGTGGGCCCGTCCTTGAGCGTGACGCCTTCGCGGAGCGCACGCAGCGCGGCCGGATCGGGCGTGCCCTCGACGAGCGCGAAATAGGTCTTGGGATGCCCGCCGGGCGCCGCGATCCGGGCCTGTTGCCGGCCGTCATCGGTCAGCAGGAGCAGCCCCTCGCTGTCGCGGTCAAGGCGGCCCGCGGCATAGACCCCGGGCAGGTCGATCCACCGCTTCAGTCCCGGCCACTTCCCCTCGTCGGTGAACTGGCTCAGCACGTTCATCGGCTTGTTGAACGCGATCAGCATCCGGGCCACCCGATCCGCCGGCCAAAAGCCGCCGGATCGTCAGGCACAAGGCCGGTATGGGATTGATCGCGGGGCATGGCCCGGGAACTGGCGCAATCCCCCGCCCCGGACAAGCCCTAGGGCGTCAGCACGACCTTGATGCAATCGTCCTTCTTGTCGCGGAACGTCTCGTAGAGATCCGGCGCGTCATTCAGCTTGCCCCGATGCGTGATCAGGAACGTCGGATCGATGCGCCCCTCCCGGATATGGTCGAGCAGGGTCGGCGCGTGCTGCATCACGTGGGTCTGCCCCATGCGGAAGGTCAGCGCCTTGCCGAAGGCCGCGCCGATGGGGAACTTGTCGATGATCGCCGCATAGACGCCGGGAATCGAGACGATGCCACCCTTCTGGCAGCACATGATCGCCTCGCGCAGGGCATGGGGACGGTCCGTCTCCTGAAAGGTCGCGGTCTTGACCCGGTCGTAGACGGTGTCGACGACGCCGGAGCCATGCGCTTCGAGGCCGACGGCGTCGATGACCTTTTCCGGCAGCATGCCCTTCGTCGCCTCCATGAGCGCGTCGTAGGGCTTCACCTTGGAGCGGTCGATGACGACGGCGCCATGCTCCTGCGCCAAGGCCAGCCGCTCGGGCACGTCGTCGATCACGAAGACCCGCTCCGCCCCCAGAAGCAGGCAGGATTTCAGCACGAACAGGCCCACCGGCCCCGCGCCCCAGATGGCGACAGTGTCGCCCGGCCCCACCTCGGCGTTGACCGCGGCCTGCCAGCCGGTCGGGAAGATGTCGGTCAGGAACAGGACCTGCTCGTCCGTCATGCCGTCGGGCACCTTCAAGTGCGTGGCGTCGGCGAAGGGCACGCGGACATATTCCGCCTGACCGCCGTCATAGCCGCCATAGAGATGGGAATAGCCGAACAGCCCCGCGCTGGCCTGCCCGTTCATGAAGGCGAGCTTCTCCGGTTCGCGGTTGGATTCGTCGCACAGCGAGAACTCCTTGCGCTTGCACCAGTGGCAGTGGCCGCAATTGATGGTGAAGGGGATGATCACACGGTCGCCGCGCTTGAGATTGCCGACCTCGGAGCCGACATCCTCGACGACGCCCATGAATTCGTGGCCGATGATGTCGCCCTTGTGCATCTCGGGGATGAACCCGTCATACATGTGCAGGTCCGAGCCGCAGATCGCGGTCGTCGTGACGCGCAGGACCGCGTCCCGGGCGTGCTGGATGCCGGGATCGGGATGGGTGTCGACGCGAAAATCCCCGGTTCCGTGATAGGTGACGGCGCGCATGGAATATCCTTTCGAATTGATGACGGGACGGCGTTGCGGGGGACGCGCCGGCGCCCCCCCGCGGAACGGATTACATCTGTTCCTTTTGCGCGCCCGATCCTTTGCGGGCCTTGCCAAGCTCGGGGACCTGACCCTCCGGCTCCACCTTGTCGCGGGCGGTATAGGTGCTGCGCCCGTCCATCGTCGCGCGGTTGTCGGTCCAGACGCCCTTGGGGGTCGGCTCGTCGAGGGAGGTGTTGAGGAAGTAGTAGCTATGCTCCATCGCCTCGTGCTCCTCCGGGGTGGAGTTCGGGACCGGCAGCGCCGCCTCGATGCCGCCGAGCTCCTCGATCACGGCGAGCCATTGCTGCTGGTGCATGGTGTCGCGCGCGATCAGGAAGGACAGCATGTCCTTCATCCCCTTGTCGTCGGTCATGTTGTAGAGCCGGCTGGCCAGCACCCGCCCCGCGGATTCCGCCGTCGCGTTGGCCAGCATGTCGGCGGCGATGTTGCCGGTGGCGTAGATGTGGGACATGTCGAACGGCACCCCGTTCGCGTTGACCGGCATTGCCGCGAGGCCCGAGGACAGGACGTGGCGCGGGTTCATACCGCCCATGATCGCGCCCACCACGCTGTCTTCCGCGGCGGCCTCCTGCTGGCTCAGCGGCGCGCCCTCGAGGTTCAGCGCGACGGCATGGCCGAGAAATTCGATATGCGAGAATTCCTCGGTGGCGGTCATCATCAGCATGTCGCGGAACCGCTTGTCGCCGCGCGCGCCCATGGCCTGGAACATGTACTGCATGGCGACGCGGATCTCGCCTTCGACCCCGCCGATCGCCTGCTGGAGGTACTTGGCAAAAACCGGATCGGGGCTGTCGACGCGAACTTCGTATTGCAGCTTGCTGGAATGATGAAACATGGAACTCTCCGTTTTCGAATGCGGCACGGGACAAGGCGCAGAGTGAGGAGCAGGTTCCGTCGGGCGGGTTCACAAACCGGCCTGACCGCACGGCACGGGCCGCCCGGATTGGTCGCGAAGACCGTCTGGGCACGGCCCGAAGGGGCGCGGCAGGATTTCGCGCATGCGAGAAACCGGCGGCCCCGCGGAGCGGCACGTGCGCCAAATGTCCGCTTGCGCGCCGCGGGCGCCGGGACCGCCCGCGGTCGAGAGGTCAGTGCGCCTGCGCCCAGGTCGTCCCCTGCCCTGCATCCACGACCAGCGGCACCGACAGGTCGACGACGGGCATGTGCGCGCCCTCCATCACCTCGCGCGCGACCGCCATCAGGCGCTCCGCCTGGTCCTCGGCTACCTCGAAGAGCAGTTCGTCATGCACCTGCAGCAGCATCCGCGCATCGATGCCGGCGATGGCCGCCTCCATCCGCACCATGGCGCGGCGGATCACGTCGGCCGCGGTGCCCTGGATCGGCGCGTTGATCGCGGCGCGTTTTGCAAAGCCCGCGCCGGGACCCTTGGCGTTGATCTCGGGCGTGTGGATGCGGCGGCCGAACAGGGTCTCGACCCGGTCGTTGGCCTTGGCGAACTTGACCGTCGCGTCCATGTAATCGCGGATACCGGGGAAACGCGCGAAATAGGTGTCGATGAAGGCCTGCGCCTCCTCGCGCGGGATCCGCAGGTTGCGCGCGAGACCGAAGCCCGAAATACCGTAAATCACGCCGAAGTTGATCGCCTTGGCCTGGCGGCGCACGTCGGGCGTCATCTCGTCGAGGGGCACGCCGAACATCTGGCTTGCGGTGATGGCATGGATGTCCTGCCCCTCGCGGAAGGCCTGCTTGAGCTCCTCGATCCCGGCGACATGAGCGAGGATCCGCAACTCGATCTGGCTGTAATCGAGCGCCACCAGCACCCGCCCCTCGGGCGCGACGAAGGCCTCGCGGATGCGGCGCCCCTCCTCCGACCGGATCGGGATATTCTGCAGGTTCGGATCGCTCGACGCGAGCCGCCCCGTATTCGCGCCCGCGATGGAATAGGACGTGTGGACCCGCCCCGTCTCGGGGTTGATATGGGTCTGCAGATTGTCGGTATAGGTCGATTTCAGCTTGGAGATCTGGCGCCAGTCGAGGATCAGGCGCGGCAATTCGTGCTCGGTGGCCAGATCCTCCAGCACGTCGGCCCCGGTCCCGTAGGCGCCGGTCTTGCCCTTCTTGCCGCCGGGCAGGCCCAGCTCGTCGAACAGGATCTCGCCCAACTGCTTGGGGCTGCCCACGTTGAAGGGCCGGCCGGCCTTGGCGTGGATGTCGGCCTCGAACTCGGCCATCTTCTGCGCGAAGGCCCCCGACATGCGGCTGAGCACGTCGCGATCCACCTTCACGCCCGCCATCTCCATCCGCGCCAGAACCGGCACGAGCGGCCGCTCCAACGTCTCGTAGACCTGCGTGACCCGCGCCGAATGAAGCCGCGGCTTGAGAAGCCGCCAGAGCCGCAGCGTCACGTCGGCATCCTCGGCGGCATAGGGCGCGGCCTTGTCGATGGTCACGCGGTCGAAGGTGACCTTCAACTTGCCGGTGCCGATCAGGTCCTTGATCGGGATGCATTGGTGGTTGAGGTACCGGTCGGCCAGCACGTCCATCCCGTGCCCGTGCAGCCCGCCATGCTGCGCGTAGGACAGCAGCATCGTGTCGTCGATCGGCGCGACCTCGATCCCGAGACGGGCGAGGATCTTGAAGTCGTACTTCATGTTCTGGCCGATCTTGAGGATCGCCGGATCCTCCAGCATCGGCCGCAGCATCTCCAGCGCCCGCTCCATCGGCATCTGCCCCTCGGCCAGCGCATCCGTGTCGAACAGGTCGCCCCCGCCCGCCCGGTGGGCCAGCGGCACGTAACAGGCCACGCCCGGCTCGGTCGCGAGACTGATGCCCACCAGCTCCGCCTGCATCTCGTCCAGAGAGGTCGTCTCGGTGTCCACCGCGACACTTCCGGCCGCCGCGATCCGGTCGAGCCAGACCTGCAGCGCAACGGCGTCGCGCACCACCTCATAGGCCCCGTGGTCGATGGGGGCCTCGGCCTCGGCCGCCGGAACGCCCGTCTGCGGCGCGGCCTCGGGCAGGGCGGGCGGCTCGCGGTCGAACCGGTCGGCGATCTTGCGCGTGAGGGTGCGGAACTCCATCCGGTTGAGGAAATCCAGCAGCACCTCCGGATCCGCATCCCGGATCTCCAGATCGTCCAGCCCGAAATCCAGCGGCGTGTCGCAATCCAGCTGCACCAGCCGCTTGGACAATTCGATCTGCGCGCGGTGCTCCAGCAGGATCTGCCGCCGCTTGGGCTGCTTGATCTCGCCCGCGCGGTCCAGAAGTTCCTCCAGCGAGCCGTATTCCTCGATGAGCTGCGAGGCCGTCTTGATGCCGATGCCGGGGGCGCCGGGCACGTTGTCCACCGAATCACCCGCCAGCGCCTGCACGTCGACCACGCGGTCGGGATCGACGCCGAATTTCTGACGCACCCCGTCCACGTCGATGCGGATGTTCTTCATCGGGTCGAGCATCTCGACCCCGTCGCCGACGAGCTGCATGAGGTCCTTGTCCGAGGACACGATGGTCACCCGCCCGCCCGCGTCGCGCGCCCGACAGGACAGGGTGGCGATAATGTCGTCGGCCTCCCAGCCCTGCATCTCCTCGCAGGCGATGTTGAACGCCTTGGTCGCCTCGCGGGTGAGCGGGATCTGCGGGCGCAGATCCTCGGGCATCTCGGAGCGGTTGGCCTTGTAGGCGTCGAAAAGTTCGTTGCGGAAGGTGATCGAGCCCTTGTCGAAGATCACCGCCACGTGCGTCGCCGCATCCGGCCCGGAATTGTTTTCGACGTAACGGTCCAGCATGTTGCAGAACCCCGCCACCGCCCCGATCGGCAGGCCGTCGGACTTGCGCGTCAGCGGCGGCAGCGCGTGGAAGGCGCGGAAGATGAAGGCCGAGCCATCGATCAGGTGAAGATGGCAACCCTTGCCGAACGCCATGTCGGATCCTCCCCGGAAAACACCGCTCCCCCCATGCCACGAACGCGCGAGGGGCACCACACCGGGCGCCCCCTTGCGACGTCGCGACAGGTGCGGGAATGGGCGGCGCGGAATGCGCCCGCCGCCGGCCACCTCAGATCGGAATCATCGCCGCATGCAGGAAGATCGCCACGAAGAACACGACCGAAGCCGCCACCACGAAGCCGTGCCAGATCGCGGTGTGGAACCGCAGCCGTTCCAGCACCAGAAACGGCGTGCCGAGCGAGTAGAGGATGCCGCCTGCCAGCATCAGCGCGAAGACCGTCCACGAGGTTGTGGCGATCACCTCGCCACCGCCGACCAGCACCGCCCAGCCCATGCCCAGCCCGATCGCCATCGACAGGGCCGTCGATCGCCGCCGCCGCAGGAAGGTCGTCACCGTGGCGACGCCCGCCGCGACCCACATCGCCACCAGAAACGTCGTCCCCGTCCCCGACAGCAGCACGAAGGGCGTCACCGTCCCCGCGATCTTGAGGTAGATCGCCGATAGGTCGAGCCGCCGCAGCCTGTCCGACCATGCGGGATTGGGCACGTGGTTGTAGGCCAGCGAGGCCGAGAGCATCGCGATCAGCGTGGTGCCGTAGATCGCCACCCCGGTGACCCCGGCCGCATCGCCGCGCCAGAGCACCGTGAACGTGATCAGGACCGGAACCGCCGCCAGCGCGAGCACGAGGCCCGCAAGGTGGACGAGCGCATCGCTCAGCCGCTCCGCTCGCGTATAGGGTCGGTTGATCGCATCGGTCGGCACGGCGTCTCTCGCTGTCATGGGGCAGTCCCTGGCACGGGTCGTCTCACGGGAAGGTAACGAGTACCCTCTACGTCACGTTCCGCCCGATGACATGCAATAACGCCCCCGGCCCCATGCCGATCCCGCACCGCGCGCCCGGCCCCGCGCGGAGCCGGAGCCGTCCGTTCAGTGTGCGTCGCCGGCCAGAACGAACCGCTTGTCGCAATAGCCGCATTCGACATGGCCCTCGTCGGGGTCGATCGTCAGCCAGACGCGCGGATGGCCGAGCGCCCCGCCGCCGCCGTCGCAGGCGACGCGCAGGACGGTGACGGTCTCCTCCTCGGGGGGCGGCCGGGTGCCTTGTCGGCTGGGATAACGCGGAGTTCCGGTGGTCATGGCAGCAGCCTCGGATCGGCGCGCGCGGCCATGCACGAAGGCCATGGCCGGTGGCGCGGGTTGTCGCATCGACCCCGCCGCAATAGGAGGGGCGTCACCGGCTTATGCCCGACCCTCCGGGCGGGGCGCAACCATGGGGGCGGGATGGCGAACGCGATCGAGATCGAAGGCCTGCGCAAGGTCTATGGCGGCGACGGCAAATCTCCGCCGAAGGAGGCGCTCAAGGGTCTCGACCTGACGATCCCGACGGGGTCGATCTTCGGGCTTCTCGGGCCGAACGGGGCGGGAAAGTCCACCACGATCAACATCATGGCCGGATTGGTGCGCAAGACCGCCGGACATGTGCGCATCTGGGGCTTCGACCAGGACGTCAACCCGCGCCAGTCGCGCGCCGCCATCGGCGTCATGCCGCAGGAGTTGAACCTCGACCCGTTCTTCACGCCCGCCGGCGCGCTCGAGGTGCAGGCGGGGCTTTATGGCGTGCCCAAGCGCGACCGCACGACGATGGAGATCCTCGACCTCGTGGGGCTTGCCGACAAGGCCGACGCCTATGCGCGCACGCTTTCGGGGGGGATGCGGCGGCGGCTCCTGCTGGCCAAGGCGCTGGTGCACCATCCGCAGGTCCTCGTTCTCGACGAGCCGACCGCGGGCGTGGACATCGAACTGCGCCAGATGCTGTGGCGCAACGTGCGCAAGCTCAACCAGGAGCGCGGGATGACGATCATCCTGACGACGCATTACCTGGAAGAAGCGCAGGAGATGTGCGACGAGATCGCCATCATCGCCGAGGGCGACCTCGTTATCCGCGACCGAACCGAGAATCTTCTGGCGCGCCTCGACGGCAAGACGATGGTGATCGTGCCCGAAGACGAGGCCGGCGAAATCGCCCTGCCCGAGGGCGTGGAGATGGAACGACGCGCGGACGGCGCGCTGGCTCTGACCTATCAGCGGGGCAAGGTCTCGGCGGAGCGGCTTCTGGCGGCGGTACACGATGCAGGCATCCGGATTCGCGACGTGCGGACGGAGGAGCCGGACCTCGAGGATGTGTTCGTGTCCCTGACGCACCGGGACTAGAGCACGGATTTACAGCCCGTCATCTCTTGTCGTAGGCGCTCACCCGATCCATCCGCCCCCGATGCTTGGCCGCGACGCGCCAGAGTTTCTTCCGGATGCCCGCCGGCTCAAGATGCCGATAGGCCCCGCCGGGCCTTGTTGCACGGAGCCTGCCTGGGATTCACATCGCGAGTCCAGCGGCGTAGCTGGGCGACATGTCCAAGCCTGTCCCGACCCGCTACCGCACCCTGAACTGGTCTGCCTACAACGCCGCGCTGCGTGAGCGTGGATCGCTGACCGTCTGGTTCGATCCGTCTACGCCTTGGCACGCGGCACCGTCGGGCAAGCGCGGGGGGCAGCCGGTCTATAGCGACGCCGCCATCCAGGCCTGCCTGACGATCAAGGTTCTTTTCGGCTTACCGCTTCGCCAGACGACGGGATTTGTCGCGAGCCTTCTAAAGCTGGCGGGGCTCGAATGGCCGGTGCCCTTCGTCGGGCGATCCTTCCACTGGAAGGCTCGCTGATCCTCCTCAGTCTCGACGCTTTGCCGACGGCAGAGGACGCTGGCCGTGCAGCTGCCCTACCGGGGCAGCGGCGGCTCGCTGCACCTTCTTGTGCCCTCTCGGGACATCACCATGTGATGCCCTGCCGGGTGAGAGACAGCACGGGCATCAAGGTCCGGGGCGAGGGCGAATGGCATGCGCGCAAGCATGGCGGGGCGCGAAGGCGGGTTTGGCGCAAGGTCCACCTGGCCATGGACGAGGCGACCTTGGAGGTTCGTGCTGTC
>NZ_CYPR01000226.1 GCF_001408515.1 Jannaschia seosinensis
CGCGCGAGCAGAGATGTTGGGTTCACAAGACCGCCAATGTGCTGGGCGCGACCCCCAAATCCATGCATGAAAGGGTCAAGGCCGATCTGCAAGACATCTGGATGGCCGAGACGAAGAAGGAGGCGAATGCCGCCTTCGATCTCTTCGTCGAAATCTACGGCGCGAAGTACGAGAAGGCTGTGGCCAAGCTGGTGAAAGACCGTGACGAGCTGCTGGCCTTCTACGACTTCCCGGCCGAGCACTGGAAGCACATTCGGACCACGAACCCGATCGAGAGTGTCTTCGCCACGGTCAGGAACCGGACCCGCAAAACCAAGGGCTGCCTGAACCGCAAGACCGCCCTCGCCATGGTCTTCCGACTCATGAAGTCAGCCAAGAAGAAGTGGCGGAAGATCAACGGGCCAAACCGTCTGCCCGACGTCATTCAGGGGATTGAGTTCAAGGACGGGATCAAGCAACTTCAAACCGCCGCCTGATGAGGACCGTCACCAACTTTTGGGCATATCTCGTCGCGGCGGAAATCCGAGATTGTCTTGAAGTCGGGCGTCAGGCGACGGAGCAGCCAGATCACTTCGATGTTGCGGCGCGTCTCAATCTCCAGCCGACGGCTGGACCGCACCCGGTTCAGGTATCCGTAAATGTAAAGCTTCAAGAGATCAGCCGGATGATATCCCGGTCGACCGGTCGTCTTCGCCCGAACCCGCCCGAAGCCAGCGGCTTGCAGATCGAGCCCGTCAACGAACGCGTCAATAAACCGAACCACGTTGTCCGGCCCCACATAGTCGTCCACAGAGTCCGGCAAAAGCAGCCGTTGGGACCGATCATCGCCTGAAACATGTGCCATGCTCGAGGATACCACGACCCCATGAACCTGGGAATCTTGTTCGTGTTTTCACACAGTCTGGACCGTTTTAGAGTGTGATCAGCCATCGTCTTCGCCTGAGGCCTGCACGGATACAGAGCGGCGCAGAGCCCTCTACGACAAGCATAGGACACGCGAAGATGAGACAGGATACCATCGGAATCGACATCTCAAAAGCGACGCTCGACGTCCACCGCCTGAGCACCGACGAGGCGGCGCAGTTCTCCAATTCCTCAGCCGGCCTGCGCGCATTGCGCCGCTGGATTGGGAAGCAGATGCCAGACCTTGTTGTTTTTGAGGCGACCGGTGCTTACCACGCTGCGCTCGAGCGTCATTTTACCGGAGTTTTGCCTCTGGTGAAGGTGAACCCGTTGCAAGCCCGACGCTTTGCGCAAGCCCGGGGGACACGGGCCAAGACCGACGCGGTTGATGCCCGGATACTCGCCGTGATGGGGGCGGCACTGGATCTTGTGCCAGACGCTCCAGAGGACAGCAATCATCATGAAATCAAGGATTTACAAATCGCCCGCATGGCGCTGATCAAGGAGCGTACCCGCCTGCTCAACCGCTCCAAAACACAGACCTTGGCCCTCTTGAAGCGTCAGTCCAAAGCACGCCTTGCGCAGGTCAAGCGCCAGCTCGTCGAGCTGGAAGAGGCGCTGTTGGATCTCTTGCTCCAGTGCCCGAAACGGGCCCGCGCCTTCGAAGTTCTCTGCTCGATCCCCGGGCTGGGTCGTATCACCGCTGTGGCCATCCTCGTTGAGTGCCCGGAACTCGGGACTCTGACGCGAAAGCAGATCGCCAGCCTCGCAGGCCTTGCTCCTATGACCCGGCAATCCGGCCAGTGGCGCGGCGCTGCCTTCATCCAGGGCGGCCGCAAGTTCCTGCGCGACGCGCTCTACATGCCTGCGCTCGTCGCCGCCCGCCACAACCCGGATCTGCGACAGAGATACCACGCCATGATCAAGGCCGGGAAGCCGGCAAAAGTCGCCTTGACCGCTCTCATGCGAAAGCTGATCGAACTCGCCAACGCGCTTGTCCAACAAGACCGCAAATGGACGCCGAAACCGGCTTGATCAAGACGGATACTCTAGTGACCGACGATATCGCCTGGATGGAAGAGGTCTCGGGACTCGAGCTCATGCCGAACGTCCCCGACAGCCCCGGCGCCATGAGCTCTGAGGAATTCCGTAAAAGCCTTTTCGACATTGACGAAAAGGACGTGGTCCGGCTGCGCGATCACCTGCAGACGCTGGGCATTCCGCATGCGGCCGACGACTCCGCGGTCGAAAAGCGGCGTAGCCGCGCCTCCGCCTCTGTCCGGGCGGGGCATGCCGGGCGCTGCGAATCCATTCCGTTCGGGGTGCGCCGTCGCCGATTTCCGGCGGTCGTGCCCGATCCTGAAGCGCTTTGCGATGGCCGGCTCCCCGCGGACAAGGCCTGCCGAATGACCTTGGCGGCGTTGCGACCATGACCAGTCATCGCAACCACGATTTCGGCGACAAAAGGCACCGCGCCACCGCAGCGCTTGGCCTGCGGGCGGGCGGACCCGGGGCGGGGTTTCTAACGCCTCGTCCTTGAGCAGGCGGGCGAGGTATTCGCCGTAGCCGTTCTTTCCGAACTGGCGGGCGCGGCGGGCGAGGGTGTCGGCGTCGATCCAGCCTTTGGTGAAGGCGATTTCGTCGGGGCTTCCGGTCTGCAGGCCCTGGCGGGTTTCCAAGGTGCGCACGAAATTGCCGGCATCGAGCAGCGAGCCGTGGGTGCCGGTGTCGAGCTAGGCATAGCCGCGGCCCATGCGCTCGACCGAGAGCAGTCCGGCCTGGAGATACATCTCCAGCAGGGTGGTGATCTCCAGCTCGCCGCGGGCCGAGGGGGTGACCTCGCGGGCCCGCGCCGGGGCATCGCCGTCGAGGAAGTAAAGCCCGGTGACGGCGAAGTCCGAGGGCGGCTCGTCGGGCTTTTCGATTATCCGGGTGGCGCGGCCCGCGGCGTCGAAGCCGACCACGCCGTAGCGTTCCGGGTCGGCCACCCGGTAGCCGAAGACGGTGCCCCCGGCCGATTTCGCATCCGCCCGCGCCAGCAGGTCCGACAGGCCGTGGCCGAAGAAGATGTTGTCGCCCAGCACCATCGCCGAGGGCGCCCCGGCCAGGAAGTCCTCGGCCAGCAGATAGGCCTGGGCCAGACCGTCCGGTTCGGGCTGGACGATATAGGTGAAGCCCATGCCCCACTGGCCGCCGTCGCCCAGCAGCCGCCGGAAGGCGTCCTGGTCCTGCGGGGTGGTGATGACCGCCTCCTCGCGGATGCCCGCCAGCATCAGCACCGAGAGCGGGTAATAGACCATCGGCTTGTCGTAGATCGGCAGCAGCTGTTTCAACACCCCCATGGTGATCGGGTAGAGCCGGGTGCCCGAGCCGCCGGCCAGGATGATGCCCTTGCGTTGCTGGGACATGAAAGTCATCTCCTTTCGTGGCCGGCGGCGGCGGGGAAAAGCAGGTCCGGCGTGCCGAACAGGCCGGAATAGAGCGCCAGATCGGCGGCGTAGATCCGCGCCACGCGCGCGGCCAGCCTGTCGTCGTAGAGCGCGGCGTGGGCCGGCGCCTTGCCCTGCCGCTTCATCTCCGCCAGCTCCGCAAGCGGCGTATCGGCGTAGCAGAGATCGGAAACCAGGTCGAACCGCTCGGTGCCGTGGCGGGTCAGCGGCCGGGCATCGATGAGCGCGATCCCGCCCTGCTGCTCGATCTGCGGGACCGCGTCGCCGAACCGCTCCATCTGGAAATACGCATCGTAGCGTTCGTAGACGAGAAACTCCTCCTGCGGCCGCCAGTGAATGTTGGCGCGGAGATTCTTCGGTTTCTCGATGGTGGCGACGAAGCGGCGGAACGTCGTCCGGAACTCGTCCAGCCCGTCGTTCTCCAGCCGGTACAGGTCCCAGAACTCCGTCGTCTTCGAGACGATCTTGTCCAGGAAGACGCTGGCCAGCCGGGCATGGGGGCAGCGCAGGATGACGAAGGTGAACCGGGCGGTCAGAAGCTCGCGCAGGGTGGCCGAAAACGTGCGGTTGTTGGGATGTATCCAGGTCCAGTCCTCCGGTCCGGCCACGCATCCGTTGGCGGCGGCCAGGCTCAGCCGCAGGGTCGAACACGCGTTCTTCGGAATGAAGGTATAGACGGTGTCCGTCGGATAGCAGACGAGCGCCTGGGTGGCGGCGAACCTGTGCGCCGCGTTCTTCTCCAGGGCGGTCTTGGCGTTCCTGGGGTGTCGCAGCATCCGTTTCATCATCCCGCCGCCTCCGCAAGCTCGGCCAGCACCCGCGTCAGCCCCGCCCGCCAGTCCGGCCGGGCGATGCCGGCCTGCGCCTCCAGCGCGCTGCAGTCCAGCCGCGAATTGGCCGGCCGCGCCGCCCGGGTGGGGAACTGCGCGGCCGGGATCTCCTCGACCGTCACCGCCAGGCCGGCTTGGGCGAAGATCTCGCGGGCGAAACCGGCCCAGCTGACGTCCGGCGCGCCGGAGAAGTGATGGATGCCCGGCGCCCCCGCGCCGGCGGCGAGGCCGCGGGCGAGGCCCAGGCAGGCCGCGGCGATGTCGGCGGCCGGGGTCGGGCCGTCGACCTGGTCGGCGACGATCGTCAGCCGGTCGCGGCTCTGCGCCAGCCCGAGCATGGTCTTGACGAAGTTCTGCCCATAGGCCGAGAACACCCAGGAGGTGCGCAGGATGGCATATTGGCCGCCTGTCGCCGCGATGCCTTGCTCGCCGGCCAGCTTGGAGCGGTCATAGGCGCCCAGCGGGCCGGTCTGGTCATCGGGGCGCCAAGGCGCCTCGCCGCTGCCGTCGAAGACGTAATCGGTGGAGATGTGCACGAAGGGCAGGCCGCGCGCCGCGCAAGCCCGAGCCATCGCCGCCGGCGCCGCGCCGTTGATCACCGTGGCCAGCGCCTCCTCGTCCTCGGCCCGGTCGACGACGGTGTAGGCGGCGGCGTCGATCACCGCCTCCGCCCCGGTCCCGCGGATGATCGCGGCACAGGCCCACGGGTCGGAGAGATCCGCCTGCGCCCGGCCGAGGCAGATCGCCTCCTCGCGCCCGACCCGCGCCAGCTCGGTCGCAACCTGCCCCGTCTTGCCGAAGACCAGAACCGCCATGCTACCCCGCCCGGCCCAGCCGCTCGCCGACCCCGGTCCGCTCCTGCAGCCGGCGCCACCAAGGCTCGTTGTCGAGAAACCACCGCACCGTGCGCCGCAGCCCCTCCTCCACCGTCACCGACGGGCGCCAGCCCAGCTCGCGGCGGATCCGCGACGGGTCGATTGCGTAGCGCGCGTCGTGGCCGGGGCGGTCGGCGACGAAGGCGATCCGGTCGGCATGGGGAGCCCTCGGCCCCGGGCCGCAGCTCGTTGAGAATGCCGCAGATCGTTTTCACCAGCTCCAGGTTGGTGCGCTCGTTCTCGCCGCCGATATTGTAGGACCAGCCGGGCGCGCCCGTCTCCAGCACCGTCAGGAGCGCGTCGGCGTGATCCTCGACATAGAGCCAGTCGCGCACGTTCGACCCGTCGCCGTAGATCGGCAGCGGCCGGCCGGCGATGGCATTGAGGATGATCACCGGGATCAGCTTCTCGGGAAACTGGTAGGGGCCGTAATTGTTTGAGCAGTTGAACAGCACCACCGGCAGGCCGTAAGTCTCGTGCCAGACCCGCACCAGGTGGTCGGAGGCCGCCTTGGAGGCCGAATAGGGCGAGTTGGGCGCATAGGGCGTCTCCTCGGTGAAAAGCCCGGTGGCCCCGAGCGTGCCGTAGACCTCGTCGGTGGAGATGTGGTGGAAGCGGAAGCCGTCGGACCGGCCGGCCTGCACCCAGTATCTGCGCGCCGCCTGCAGCACCGTGTAGGTGCCGGTGACGTTGGTTTCGATGAAGTCGCCGGGTGCGTCGATCGAGCGGTCGACATGGGATTCGGCGGCCAGGTGCATCACCGCGTCCGGCGCATGCGCAGCGAAAATCCGCTCCAGCGCCGCGGCGTCGCGGATATCCGCCTTCTCGAAGGCGTAAAGCGGGCTCTCGGCCGCCTCGGCCACGTTCTCCAGGCAGGCGGCATAGGTCAGCGCGTCGAGATTGACCACCCGGTGCCCGCGGGCGACGGCCAGCCGCACCACCGCCGAGCCGATGAAGCCCGCCCCGCCGGTGACCAAGAGCTTCATCGCACCGCCTCCCAAGTGAAGGGGCTGTCGAGATCGCGCAGGCGCGGCGCCGCCGCGTCCTTCTCCGACAGGATCGCCGCGCCCGGCGCCAAGCCCCAGTCGATGCCGATCTCCGGGTCGTCGAACCGCACCGCCCCGTCGCAGTCCGGCGCATAGTAATCGCTGCACTTGTAGAAGATCTCGGTCTCCGGCTCGCGGGTCGCGAAGCCGTGCAGGAAGCCTTCGGGAATGAAGAGCTGCCGGCCGTTCTCGAAGCTCAGCTCGACCCCGGTCCAGCGCCCGTAGGTGGGGCTGCCCCGGCGGATGTCGACGGCCACGTCGAAAAGCCGGCCCCGCCCGCAGCGCACCAGCTTGGCCTGCGCCGCCTGGAAGCGCAGCCCCCGCACCGTGCCGGCCCGCGCCGAGAACGAATGGTTGTCCTGCACGAAGTCCACCTCGAGCCCGGCCAGCCGCCGCCCGTTCCAGCTCTCCGAAAAGAACCTCCAAATGTCGCCATGCCGCTCCGGCGTCAGGATCAGCACCCCCTCAAGCCCCGTCTCTTCAACTCACATCGCTCGTCCCGTCCATGCCCCGCACCCGATTACCAAGACTTAAGCCAACTGTCACCCCCAAGTTTGACGCAGCAAGGGTCTCGACCGCAATCCCGGCGGACGACCACGCGACCGAAAGAAAAACGCGCGCGGAACAGTTGGTGAGGTCTTGTCGGCCTTGTCAGAAGAACTTCGCTTGAGGCGGAGCAGGCGGCTGGCTAGGCTCCCCGCATGACCAAGCGCAGCCCCTTCAAGTACTTCAAGACGATCTCCGAGATCATCCGGCTGGCGGTGATGATGTATTTCCGCTTCCCGCTGTCGCTTCGGAACGTCGAGGATCTGCTCCATGAGCGCGGCGTCGACGTCAGCCACGAGACGGTGCGCTTCTGGAGGCATCGCTTCGGGCCGCTATTCGCGGGCGAAATCCGCAAGCGACGCATCGAGGGCCTGAAATCGAGCCGCTGGCGCTGGCACCTCGACGAGATGTTCGTGAAGATCAACGGCGAGCAGCACTACCTCTGGCGGGCGGTCGATCATGAGGGCGAAGTGCTGGAAAGCTTCGTCACGAAGACGCGGGACAAGAAGGCTGCGCTGAAATTCCTCAGAAAAGCACTGAAGAAGCACGGGCGAGCAGATGTCCTCGTGACGGACAAGCTTCGCTC
>NZ_CYPR01000227.1 GCF_001408515.1 Jannaschia seosinensis
ACGTACATCTCGGCCACCGCCAGCATGACGGACCGAACCGACCGCCGCCCGCGCTCGAGGGATTGCGGATAGAACGGCTCTTCCCCATGCCCGGCAGTCTTGGGCACCTGCACGCTCACCGTGCCCGCAGGCGTGTCGATCCGCTTGGGTTTGTAGCCGTTGGCATAGCCGTGACGCTCGGGCGTGCGCTCATAATGGCTCGCGCCGAGAAACCGCTCCCGTTCGATCTGCATCGCCAGCTCGAAAGCCCGCGCGAACACCGATGCGATCTCGCCGGGCCCGTGCTCGATCAACTGTTCCAAGACCGCCTCAAGCGCCGTATCCTTCCGCCTGTCCATTCGTTCTTCTCCATGGTTGTGTTGCAAATCCATGGAATACCAGAATGGGCAGCTCGTGCTGGGGGGCGCCCCAGCACGAGCTCACGCCCCGCGTCTCAAGCGAATTTCCAGACCTGAGGGTACAGTACCCCCGCTTCGTGGGCCATGATTAGATGCAGTTCTTCGACTTCAGCGAGGGCGTCGTAGTGAGCGGATCGGTCCAAGATCTCCTGTCTGATGCCGTTCATGCGGCCTCGCAAACCGGGGTTTCTAATGACGCCTATGCATTGATCAAAAGTTATGCCCGTATCGATATCGGGCCGTTCTACGCGCCACATCAGCCATCATCCTCAGGCGCACGCCGGTGCAACATCGCACGGATAAGCGCTTGCCCCTGAGCACCGATTTCGTCGTCGAAACGGTCCATAACGGCGTCGAAGTTTTCTTCCTGTCCGACAATGTCGCGGATCATGCGGTGAAAGCCTGACCGATCCACCTCGAGCCCGAATATCTCGCGTGTTAGTATGCTAACCGTCTCGGCAAACGTCTGAATTTCCGGGCGTTCCGCATTCGACGAGAGACCATGCCTTGATATTTTCCAAACGCAGGTGGAGGGGACTTCCTGGACTACGACCGGGGAATGGGTCGCAATGATCGCTACACCGTTCCGATTTGTCAGCAGATCGGACAGTCCTCGGACAAATGCCGAAAGAAGAGGCGGGTGGAGATGAGCTTCGGGCTCGTCCATCAAAACCAGAGTGCGTTCCTCAACTAATTCGACAAGTCTGGTCATGGTGAGCAGCACAATCTTGTGCCCCGAGCTAAGCTTCCGGTATAGCGCTCGAGCCTCGTCAAGAAACTCTTCCTCGTCCGCGATGTCTGCAAGGTTGGCGACCTCAATTTCGCCAAAGAGGCTGTCAGTCTCGAGTGTCTCGAGTGCACGCTTCCACCGGGATCTCCGAACGCCACGCGAGCAAATTAGGGCGCTATTCGCAAAATCTACGCTTAGTCGCGCGATGTCTTGGGTAATAATCTTCCTGTCTGGCTTGCGCCCAACCAGTTTCTTCAAGCCGACATTGGTGTAGCCGATGATTGCTTTCTTTTTGTCAGGCGCATCGCTGATGGTAAGAAACTCATCGAACGCACTGAAGGTTACACTGACCAAGTTAGCGAACGTTTCGCTGCTGTCGCCTAAAAGGTCAAAATCTGACTCCTCGAATGAGAAACCGCCGTCACGTCGTTTTGTCGATGTAGGGTCTACAAGCGCACGTGTCATCCCATTGAGAACGCGCGTCTTACCGACGCCGTTTCGTCCGATCAACACATGGATGTTTGTAGGTGGCGAAGCGTAGGGTACGACTTCAAAGCTCAGTTCGATAGGATCTGTCAGTGATTTCGTGGTTTTGGCCGCGCGGTAGGAGAACTTGAAGGGCGTGAGCTCCACGCCCTCCTTGATGACGGCGCGGTATTGGATTTCCGTTTTGCGCGCCCCGGAAGATCGCATGAGCGATTCTGTCATCACGTCTTCTTGGATTGCACGCGCATAGAGCTCTTCGTCATAAGCGGTATCGCGAAGTGCGCGAAAGATCTCAACACGCTCATCTTCAGGCAGGCCCATCAAAGCCTTATAGTAATCGATGTCTTGGCCCAGTGAGAAGAACTCGTCAGACAACGCTTCGAACTGCTCTGGAATGTCTGGGCGCCGTTGCTTATTACCCCAGTCGAATTGACCAATTTTGACTGACCCTATTTCGTGCGTCTGCCCAGACCGGTCGAAATAGGTGAAATAGTACATCGTGTTGTAGGTGAACCAGTCATCCCACTGATCTGTCCAAAGGTAGCCGACCTCGATGCCTTCTTTGGGCGAATGGTCTGACTTGGTTGGGACAACGATGAATTTCATAGCGCTATATTTCCTCGAAAGCGCACGCGTTTACAGGCGCTCTTGATGCAGGCATTTTGCCCAAGTTCGACAGCAAAACCGCTAAGTAACTGATATCATTATGGCCGAAGAGCCAAAAATGTAACTACGGAGCGGTGATCAGGCGGGTTTCGGCAGGTTCAGGGTGTCGAAGAGCTCCAGTTGTTCAGGTGTCGTGGTCGAGAGGCCATCCACGGTGTGCTCCGCGATCTTCGCCCTGTGACGCTGGATGCGGGCGAGGATATCGAGAGCAGTGCGCGGGCTGGCGCTGTGTCCCTTGGCTTTCAGGCGCATTCGCATGACGCGGTAGAGCACGAGGGCGAGGAAGCAGATCAGCGCATGAGCCCTGATCCGGTCCGGCAGCCGATGGTGGACCGGCGCGATCTCGATGTCGCTCTTGAGAACCCTGAAGCCGCGCTCGATGTCGGCCAGCGCCTTGTAGCGGGAAACGGCTTCTGCCGGCGCGAGATCGGGGGCGTTGGTGATCAGCGCGAGCTTGCCGTCGAACAGTTCCGCATCTGCGACCGCCTCCTCGTTCACGGACCAGCTAAATCGATCGGCTTGGAGGTCCGCTTTGATGAAGCGGGTGAGTTCGGCTTCGGCCACCGCACGAGTGAAGCGACTATAGGCGCCCCGGTCGGACGCCCGCCGTCCACGAGCCGTCTGGCCCTCATCCTGGGCATCGAGCTTGGCCACCATCTTCTCGGCCATGGCGTCCAGTTCGGCGATGCGCGCCCGGCGCCTGTCGGCCTGCTCTGCAGCGCGCAAGGGGTCATGGGCGACGATCAGGCGGTGGTCTGCAAACTGCGCCTCGGCCAGTCCGCAGTCGTCGAAGGTGAGGCCCCGGAAGGTCTCGGCCAATTCGCTGTAGCGGCGGGCGGGGACCGCCAGGATGAACTCCAGTTTACGCCCGTCGCGATCCGCAAGAGCCGTGAGTTCTCCGATATTCTCGAGGCTCAGCAGCCCCCTGTCGGCTACCAGGATGACGCGCTGTATGGGAAAGCGCGCGAGCACCGTTTGCAGCATGGCCAGCAGGGTCTTCGTCTCAGCGACGTTGCCGGGGTGAACCGTATGCATCAGCGGCAGGCCTTCGGCCGTCTGCACGACGCCCAGGACGAACTGCCGCGCGATGCCGCCAGTCTCCTTGTTCATGCCAAACGACCGGATGTCGTCCTCGACCTTCCCCTCTCCATGGATGCGCACGGTGGTCAGGTCATAGAAGACCACGGTGAGGTCCTGGTCGACCAGCGGACGGATCTGGCGGGCCAGCTCCGTCTCCACGACGTCCGCGTGATCCATGAGCGCATCCATGGCGCGCAGCAGGTGCTGGTGGGTGACGGCCTCGGGCATCGCCGGCATATCGACGGTCTCCAGCCAGCGCAGGCAGCCCAACTTGCTGTCAGGCGCACAGAGCCGGTTGAACACCATGGCACGCACGAGAGCTTCCGCATCAATCTTGCGCTTGCCCGAGCGCAAGGCTCGGCCGAGAGCGCGGTCGAAGCCAAGGTCTTTCCAAAGGTCATGCAAGGCAAAGACATCGCCGAAGGCTCGCGCCGTCTCGTGAGTGATCTTGGCCTTGGCTGGCTCCTCGCGGCCCGCCGCTCGACTGAGCCCCCGGATGAGCGCATCGAGATGGCCGTCCTTCATGCCATCAACACGCCCGAGATTGGCGATGACGCGCAGCCGGGGCTTGCCGGCCTCGTTCCGATAGGACTCGACGATCTGCAGGTAGCGGCGTCCGCCGCTCTCGGTGGTGCGCACAAACATGGAATGCAGGATGCCGTGCCAGACGCCACTCCACAACGCCAGATTTTCGACGACGTGTAACTACACGTGTTGCGCCGCTTCATACACCCAACCCACTGAAAAGACTCGCGCGCGCCAGGCTAAACCCCTTGTTTTCCGGAAGATTCTGTCGAACTTCGGTCACCCATGTGCAATTACTTGGCGCATTTTTCACTTCGCGCGGTCGATCTCAACTTATACAGTCCCGATCGGAATGCCGCAGAGACTGGCAGAGACACAGCCGAATCCGCAAACGCCGCTGGTCATCGACAGCCGGCAGCTATTCGCGCCTCCCGCCGATCAAATTCCGTCCTGTTCCTCGCCCTTGGGCATCGCATCGGGGTCGTCCCGGGCGGTCCCGAGAAAGATCGGCTTCAGCGGCAGGAAGCACAGCGTGCCGAGGATGATGTAGATCACGAGCTCGACCAAGAGCGGCGGCTGCCCGTAACGGTCGTAGATCAACCCCATCACCCCGACCATGAGGCCGATGTAAAGCGGCAGCCCGACCATCAGGATCAGGAGCGCGAGCCGCTTTCTGGTCTTGTGCCTGAGCGCCATGTTCGCCCCTTTCAGTCCTCAAACGGGTCGGTCACGAGGATTGTGTCCTCCCGCTCGGGCGAGGTGGAGAGTAGCGCAACGGGGCACTGGATCAATTCCTCGACACGGCGCACGTATTTGATGGCTTCGGCCGGCAGATCGGCCCAGGAGCGCGCACCTTCGGTCGATTCCGACCAGCCCGGCATTTCTTCGTAGATCGGTCGGCACCGCGCCTGCGCATCCGCGGCGAAGGGCAGATGATCGAGGCGCTCGCCATCGAGATCATAGCCCGTGCAGATGCGCAGCGTCTCGAATCCGTCGAGAACGTCGAGCTTGGTCAGCGCGATCCCGTTCACCCCCGACGTGGCGCAAGTCTGGCGCACCAGCGCCGCATCGAACCAGCCGCACCGGCGCTTGCGCCCCGTGACGGTCCCGAACTCCCGCCCCCGTTCGCCCAGCCGCTGACCGTCGGCATCGTCCAGTTCCGACGGGAAAGGCCCCTCGCCCACGCGGGTCGTGTAGGCCTTGACGATGCCGAGCACGAAGTCGATCGCCCCCGGTCCCATCCCGGTGCCGGTCGCGGCCTGCCCTGCGATGACGTTCGACGAGGTAACGAAGGGATAGGTGCCGAAATCGATGTCCAGCAGAGCCCCCTGCGCCCCTTCGAAGAGGATGCGCTTTCCCGAGCGGCGTCGCTCGTCCAACACCTTCCAGACCGGCCCGGCATAAGGCAGCACCTCGTCCGCGACCTCGCGAAGAGCCGCCAGAAGGCCGTCCCGATCCACCGGATCCAGCCCGAGCCCGCGACGCAGCGCATCGTGATGCGCGAGCGCACGGTCCACGCGCGCCTCCAGCGTTTTCGCATCGGAAAGATCGGCCAGACGAATGGCGCGGCGGCCGACCTTGTCCTCGTAGGCGGGCCCGATGCCGCGGCCGGTCGTGCCGATCTTCACCACGCCATTGTGGCTCTCGCGCGCGCGGTCGAGTTCGCCGTGGATCGGCAGGATCAGGGGCACGTTTTCGGCCACCATCAGCGTCTCGGGCGTGATTTCGACGCCCTTCTCGCGAAGCTCGGCGATCTCACGGACCAGATGCCAGGGATCGAGCACGACGCCATTGCCGATGATCGAAAGTTTGCCGCCACGCACGATACCCGAGGGCAGAAGCGACAGCTTGAACACCTGCCCGTCGATGACAAGCGTGTGGCCCGCATTGTGCCCGCCCTGAAACCGGGCGATCACATCGGCCCGCTCGCTCAGCCAGTCAACGATCTTGCCCTTGCCTTCGTCGCCCCACTGGGCGCCGACCACCACGACGTTCGCCATGACGCATTCCCTTCGTATCCCGCAACCGCGCGCCTCCTAGCGTGCCGCGCCCGTCGGGGGAACCCTCGGTGCGGGGCTTGCGGCGCGGGCCGGGCATCTCTAGGTAGCCCCAGATCATCGCGAACGGACCGCCGGTACATGGAAAACGTCATCCTCGTCATCCACCTGATCCTCGCGCTTTGCCTGATCGGAATCGTGCTGTTGCAGCGCTCTGAGGGTGGCGGGCTCGGCATGGGCGGCGGCGGCGGCGGCGTCATGACCGGACGCCAGGCGGCGACGGCGATGACCAAGTTGACCTGGGCCTTCGCGGTCGCGTTTCTCGTGACGTCGGTTACGTTGACGATTCTCGCGGCGCAGAATGCGACGGGCGGATCGGTGATCGACCGGCTTCCGGCCGAGGCGACGTCGGACGACGCCCCGACGCCGCCGCCGCTCGACGGCGAAAACCTGCTGCCGCCGTCGGCGGGAGATGCGCCCCTGACGCCGCCGCGGTCGGAGTGATCCGGGCGGCCTGACGAAGTCGGCCGAAGATCAGGGCGAATCCGGATTCGCATCTGCGACATTCGATTGAAAGTGACCGAGGGACAGCCCCGGTTGCGGTCCCGGTGCGGGTCGGGCTATTCTCAAATCCCGTGATTGGTGATTCCGCGACGCAGGAATCGGGCATGCGCGGGGACTTTCAGACATGGCACGTTTCATCTTCATCACCGGCGGCGTCGTTTCGTCACTGGGCAAGGGGCTGGCGAGCGCGGCTCTCGGCGCATTGCTTCAGGCGCGCGGCTATACGGTGCGGCTGCGCAAGCTCGACCCGTATCTGAACGTCGATCCCGGCACGATGAGTCCGTTCGAACATGGCGAGGTCTTCGTGACCGATGACGGCGCCGAGACCGACCTCGATCTGGGCCATTACGAACGGTTCACCGGCGTCGCGGCGCGCGGCACCGATTCAATCAGTTCGGGACGGGTCTATTCCAACGTGCTGGAGAAGGAGCGGCGCGGCGATTATCTCGGCAAGACCATCCAGGTGATTCCCCACGTCACCAACGAGATCAAGGACTTCATCCGCATCGGTGAGGACGAGGTCGATTTCATGCTCTGCGAGATCGGCGGCACGGTCGGCGACATCGAGGGCCTGCCCTTCTTCGAAGCGATCCGTCAGTTCAGCCAGGAGAAGCCGCGCGGTCAGTGCGTGCTGATGCACCTGACGCTGCTGCCCTACATCAAGGCGAGCGGCGAGCTGAAGACCAAGCCGACCCAGCACTCCGTCAAGGAATTGCGGTCGATCGGCCTCGCCCCCGATATCCTCGTCTGCCGCTCCGAAGGTCCGATTCCGCAGAAGGAGCGCGAAAAGCTGGCGCTGTTCTGCAACGTGCGGCCGGATTCGGTCATCGCGGCGCAAGATCTCAAGTCCATCTACGAGGCTCCGCTGGCCTATCACCGCGAAGGGCTGGACCAGGCGGTACTCGACGCATTCGGCATCGCCCCTGCGCCCAAGCCCAACCTCGCCCGCTGGGAGGATGTGGTCGACCGCATTCACAACACCGACGGCGAGGTGCGCGTAGCCATCGTCGGCAAGTACACGCAGCTCGAGGATGCCTACAAATCCATTGCCGAGGCCCTGACACATGGTGGCATGGCCAACCGCGTCAAGGTTCGCGCCGAGTGGATCGACAGCGGCATCTTCGAGCGTGAGGATCCGGCCGCGCATCTCGAAGGCTTCAACGCGATCCTGGTGCCCGGCGGGTTCGGCGAACGCGGAACCGAGGGCAAGATCAAGGCGGCGCAGTTCGCGCGGGAAAAGGGTGTTCCCTATCTCGGCATCTGTCTGGGCATGCAGATGGCGGTGATCGAAGCGGCGCGGAACATGGCCGAGATGGGCAACGCGGCCTCCGAGGAGTTCTCCGAAGGCGTCGATCCGCGCGAATTCACGCCCGTCGTCTATCACCTCAAGGAATGGGTACAGGGTAGCTCCAAGGTCACGCGCAAAAAGACCGACGACAAGGGCGGGACGATGCGACTGGGCTCTTATGATGCGCGCCTGACCAGCGGCAGCCGCGTCGCGGAACTCTATGGTGCGACCGCGATCGAGGAGCGCCACCGTCACCGCTACGAGGTCGATATCCGCTTCCGCGAACAGCTCGAGGAGAAGGGGCTGGTCTTCTCCGGCCTCTCGCCCGATGGCCGCCTGCCCGAGATCATCGAAGTTCCGGATCACCCGTGGTTCATCGGCGTGCAGTTCCATCCGGAACTGAAATCCAAGCCGTTCGAGCCGCACCCTCTGTTCGCCGATTTCGTTCGCGCGGCGAAGGAGCAGTCGCGGCTGGTTTGACGGCCCGCGCGGCAATTACCCACACACTACACGACACAGTGCTGGCTGAGGGCGGCTGGATGGATTCAACTGGACGACTCCGACCAAGGAAACGTCCGATGCTTCACCACGCCATCTCCGCCCTCACGAATATCCTGCGTCCAGATCTCGACTTGAGCAAGAGCCGTCTGGAGACGCTTTGCATGATCGTCATCGGCATGGTCAGCGCGCGCAGCGTGAACCTCGGCCATCTTGCCTGCGAACGACCGGGATCGGCCCTGACCTCGTCGACATACCGTCGGTTGCAACGCTTCTTCCAGCACGTCCATCTCGACGAGGACTGGTCGCTCCCGCTTCTGGTCCGGCTGTTGGGCCTGAACAAATCATGGCTGCTCGCGCTCGACCGCACCAACTGGCAGATCGGCAAGACCGAGGTGAACTTTCTCGTGCTCGCAGTCGTCACCCGTCGTTTCCGCGTCCCCCTGGTCTGGAGCCTGATCGAAGG
>NZ_CYPR01000228.1 GCF_001408515.1 Jannaschia seosinensis
TCTTTGGTTTGTCAAAGAACGGCCGTCTGGCGCAGAACATCTCGGCATTGGAGGCATCGACGGCGGCGCGCTACGTCCGGACGCCGGGTCAGAAGCTGCGCCGGTTCAAAACCTTCTCCTACGCAGCCCGCTCGTGGTCGAAACCCCGCCGCGTCATCGCCCGCGTCGAGGTTGGCCCCATGGGTCGGGACACCCGCTACGTCGTCACCAACCTCGAGGGCGGCCGCGGTAAGCACCTTTACGAGAAGCTCTATTCCGCCCGCGGCCAGGCCGAGAACCACATCAAGGCGTGGAAAACCCATCTCGCATCAGACCGGACATCATGCTCGAAGGCGAACGCCAACCAGATGCGCCTGATGCTGCACGGCTGCGCCTACTGGGTCTGGTGGAAGCTTCGCGCGGCTTGCCCAAAACGTCCACCATGGCGCCGCGCCCAGTTCGACACGCTGCGGCTGCATCTCGTCAAACTGGCCGCCACCATCGTCGAAAAGAAGACCCGGATCATCGTGACCCTGCCGGCATCGTGTCCCCGAAAGGGACTTCTCCTCCTTCTCTTCGACGCCCTCGCCCCACCGAAAACAGCCTGACGCAAGCGCCCCGACAAACCCCGAAACATCAACCCGTATCGCCCAAGACCCAAGTCACCGGCCGGCCTGCCAACCGGACGCAAACACCGGGTGCGCGCAAGAAAACCGAGACCGGGGAAACCATCCCACGGAGCACAAGTCCGCAGCTTCATGAATTATGCGGGTTAACGCCACGGCGCTGGGTGTAACGACGACTTTCAGGGCGCAGGACTTCGGTGCCTGTTCGAATGCGCGGGTGCTGGTGCAAATTCCGTCTCGCGGTGACGACGCGATACGGTGAAGAACAGGTCGCCCTCGGTCCCACGAAACTTCTGGTGCGCAGCGAATGTCGGAGGGAACCGCCGATCTGGTGCCGCTGGCGATTTGAGGTCCGGCGGGGGCGACTTCGACTGCCCGTTGCGAATCTTGCCGCACAGCCCGCACGCCTGCGATTTTCCGCGTCGGCATAGGGCGAATCCTGCACATGGTCGTGCAACCTCGACGGTAAACGCCGCGTGAGTGCTTGACCGCGGCAGGCCGAGGGGAGAAACCCGCAGGATGCTTGCCTATATCATCCGCCGCGTGCTGCAATCCGTGCTCGTCCTTCTGGTGGTCGGGCTCGTGGCCTTTTCCATGTTCCGCTTCGTGGGCGACCCGATCGAGCAGCTTCTGGGCCAGGAGCGCACCGTTCAGGACGTCGAGCGTCTGCGCGAGGCGCTGGGTCTGAACGATCCGTTCATCATGCAATATGCCAGTTTCCTCGGGCGCGCGGTGCAGGGCGATTTCGGCATCTCCTACCGCCAGTCCCGCCCCGTGGCCGAAATTCTCGCCGAGCGCGCGCCCGCCACGCTGGAGCTCGCGCTCGTCTCGGGGCTTCTGGCGCTGGGGCTCGGGATCGCGCTGGGGGTGTTCACCGCGATCCGGCGCGACGGTTGGGCGGCGAACATCATCATGTCGGCCTCGCTGATCGGGGTCTCGCTGCCGACCTTCCTCATCGGGATCCTGCTGATCTACGTGTTTGGCGTGCAGCTGCGGTGGCTGCCGACCTTCGGGCGCGGCGAAGTGGTGGACCTCGGCTGGTGGACGACCGGGTTTCTGACGACCTCCGGTCTCAAGTCCTTGATCCTGCCCGCGATCACGCTGGGTCTGTTCCAGATGACACTGATCATGCGGCTCGTGCGGTCCGAGATGCTGGAGGTGCTGCGCCAGGATTACATCCGATTCGCGCGGGCGCGGGGCCTTTCGGCGCGGGCGGTGAATTTCCGCCACGCCCTCAAGAACACGATGATTCCCGTCATCACCGTCACCGGCCTGCAACTCGGCGCGATCATCGCGTTCGCCATCATCACCGAGACGGTGTTCCAGTGGCCGGGCGTGGGCTTGCTGTTCATCAACGCGGTGCAATTCGTCGACATCCCCGTCATGGCCGCCTATCTGATGTTGATCTCGGTGATGTTCGTGCTCATCAACCTGCTCGTGGACATCCTCTATGTCTGGGTCGATCCGCGTCTGCGCGTCGAGGGGAGGCATTCATGAAGCTGGATGGTTCGTGCCATTGCGGGGCGGTGCGCTTCACCGTCGAGGCGCCGCACCCGGTGCCGTATCAGCGGTGCTATTGCTCCATCTGCCGCAAGACGGCCGGTGCGGGCGGCTTCGCCATCAATATCGGCGCGCGCGCCGACACCCTTGAGGTCGAGGGGCGCGACAACATTTCCACCTACCGGTCGAGCGAGGCGATGGAGCGGACCTTCTGCCGTACCTGCGGCTCGGCGCTGTGGGGCTTCGCGCCGGATTGGCCCGAGCTGATCCATCCCCATGCCTCCGCCATCGACACCGACCTGCCGGTGCCGCCCGCGCATACGCACATGATGCTGGCCTCCCGCGCCAACTGGGCCGTCCCGCAGGTCGCGCCGGAGGACGAGACCTTCGACGCCTATCCTGAAGAGAGCCTCGCCGCGTGGCACGAGCGTCGGGGGCTGAGCGCATGAGCGACCTGCCCGACGCCACCCGCCAAGGCCCCAAGCCGACCGACCGGCTGGAAGAGGCCGAGATCGTCCGCCCGTCGCGCTGGCGCGCCGTGTGGGACAGCGACGTCGCCTATTCCTTCCGCAGCTCGCCGGTCGCCATCGTCGCGACCCTCATCACGCTGGTCCTCGTCCTGGCGGCGATCTTCGCGCCATGGATCGCCCCGACCAATCCGTTCGATCCGTCCTCGCTGAACCTGATGAACGGCTTCACTCCGCCGGGCGAGCCGAACGCCTTCACCGGCGAGACCTTCCTGATGGGCACGGACGATCAGGGGCGGGGCGTGTTCTCGACCATCCTCTACGGCATGCGCGTCTCGCTCTTCGTAGGGTTCATGGCGGTGCTGTTCGCGCTGGTGCTGGGCGTGCTTCTGGGGCTTCTGGCAGGCTATGCCGGGGGCTGGGCCGACAGCGTGATCATGCGCGTGGCCGACGTGCAGCTGACCTTTCCGTCGATCCTCGTGGCGCTTCTGATCTTCGGGATCGCGCGCGGGATCATCCCCATCGAATACCGCGACCAGATGGCGATCTGGGTCCTGATCCTCGCCATCGGCCTGTCGGATTGGGTGCAGTTCGCCCGCGTCGTTCGGGGCGCGACGCTGGTGGAGCGGAACAAGGAATACGTTCAGGCCGCGCGTCTCATCGGACGCACGCCCGCCGCCATCATGCTGCGTCACATCCTGCCCAACGTCCTGTCGCCGGTCCTCGTGATTGCCACGATCTCGCTGGCGCTGGCCATCATCGCGGAGGCGACGCTGAGTTTCCTCGGCGTCGGCGCGCCGCCCACGCAGCCGTCGCTCGGCACCCTCATCCGGATCGGGCAGGATTTCCTGTTCTCCGGTGAGTGGTGGATCCTGTTCTTCCCGGCCGTGACGCTGCTGATGCTGGCGCTGTCGGTGAACCTGCTCGGCGACTGGCTGCGGGACGCACTCAACCCGAGGCTGAGGTGACCATGACCGATGCGACCGGCCGGACGGCCACACCCGTTCTCTCCCTCCGCGACCTCACCGTCGAGATCCCCACCCGGCACGGGGTGCTGCGTCCTGTCGATGCGGTGTCGTGGGATGTCGAGGCCGGCGAGATCCTCGGCGTGGTGGGCGAATCCGGCGCGGGCAAGTCGATGACCGGCAATGCGGTGATCGGCCTTCTCGACCCGCCGGCGCGCATCGCGGGCGGTGAGGTGCTGCTGGAGGGGGAGCGGATCGACAACCTGCCTTTGCAGAAGATGCGTCGCATCCGGGGCAAGCGAATCGGGATGGTGTTCCAGGACCCGCTCACGTCGCTGAACCCGCTTCTGACCGTGGGCGAGCAGTTGACCGAGACGATCACGCGCCATCTCGACGTCTCCGACGATGCGGCGCGGACGCGCGCGGTCCGGGGCCTCGACGAGGTGGGCATTCCGGCCGCGAAGGATCGGCTCGGCGCCTATCCGCACGAATTTTCCGGCGGCATGCGGCAGCGTGTCGTCATCGCGCTGGCGCTCTGTGCGGAGCCGACGCTGCTGATCGCGGACGAGCCGACGACCGCCCTCGACGTGTCGGTGCAGGCGCAGATTACGGCGCTCCTCAAGCGCCTCTGCCGGGAGCGGGGAATGGCGGCGATGCTGGTGACGCACGACATGGGCGTCATCGCCGAGACCGCCGACCGCGTGGCCGTCATGTATGCCGGGCGGCTGGCCGAGATCGGGCCGGTCGCGGAGATCGTCGGATCGCCGCGTCATCCCTATACCGACGGTTTGATGGCGTCGACGCCGGCCGCCAGCGCGGGACAGGCCCGATTGCGGCAGATCCCCGGCGCCATGCCGCGGCTGACGCGGATGCCCGACGGCTGCGCCTTCCATCCCCGCTGTCCGCGCGTGCAGGACAAGTGCCGCCACGATCCCGGCCCGGTCGTGGGAAAGGCCGATTACCGCGCCGCCTGCTGGTTCCCCATCGAAGCCGGGGAGGACGCCGCATGAGCCCCAGTGATCCCCTCGTCGCGATCCGCAATCTCACCCGCGTCTTCGACGTCTCGAAGCCCTGGCTCAACCGGGTGATCGAGCGTCTGCCCAAGCGCCGCCTGACCGCCGTGAGCGACGTCAGCTTCGACATCCCGGAGCGGACGACTTATGCGCTGGTGGGCGAGAGCGGGTCGGGCAAGTCCACGATCGGCAAGATGATCGTGGGTCTCCTGCGCCCGTCGAAGGGCAATGTGGAGATCGAAGGCGTGGACCTCTTCGCTGAGCGCGATCCGTCGGTGATCGAGGGCATCCGCTCCGACATCCAGATGATCTTTCAGGATCCCTTCGCCTCGCTGAACCCCCGCTGGCGGGTGCGCGACATCATCACCGAGCCCGTCGTCGCGCGCGGGGGCGACACCAAGGGTCTGGCCGAGCGGCTTCTGGAGCAGGTGGGCCTCGCCGCCGAGGATGCGGGCAAGTATCCGCACCAGTTTTCCGGCGGGCAGCGACAGCGTATCTGCGTGGCCCGTGCTTTGGCGTCCGAGCCGCGCCTGATCGTGTGCGACGAGCCGACCTCGGCGCTGGACGTGTCGGTGCAGGCGCAGGTTCTCAACCTGATGTCCGACCTCAAGGACGAGCACGGGCTGACCTACCTGTTCATCTCTCACGATCTGACCGTGGTGCGGCACATGGCCGACACGATCGGGGTGCTCTATCTGGGCTGTCTGGTGGAGGAGGCGGCGCCGGAGGTGCTTTTTACCAAGCCCGCCCATCCCTATACGGCGATGCTGATCGACGCGGCGCCCCGGCTCGACGCGTTCGGCCGCGAGGTGGTCCCGCCCGAGGGCGAGATCCCCGATCCGATCGATCCGCCGCCGGGCTGCGCCTTTCATCCGCGCTGTCCGCTGGCCACCGATATCTGCCGGCGCGAGCGTCCGCCGCTCGCCCCGTTCGGGGCGGGCCGCGTCGCGTGCCACCATGCCGGGGAGATCGAGCTGAAGGCCGCCTGAGGGGCCTCAGCGCGACTCCCCCATCGCAATGAGCGAGGCATTGCCCCCGGCGGCCGTCGTGTCGGTCGAAACCACGACTTCCTCGACGAAGCGCTGAAGGTAAAGCGGACCGCCGGCCTTCGGCCCGGTGCCCGACATGCCACGCCCGCCGAAGGGCTGGCTGCCGACGATGGCGCCGATCTGGTTGCGGTTGACGTAGACGTTGCCCGCGCCGACCCGCGCCGTCACATGCGCGATCGTCGCGTCGATCCGGCTGTGGAGGCCGAAGGTCAGGCCATAGCCCGTTGCGGCGATCTCCTCCAGCACCCGGTCGATCTCGTTCGCGCGCCAGCGCTTCACGTGCAGGACCGGGCCGAACACTTCCTTGGTCAGCTTTTCGTTGCGCCCCAGTTCGATGATGGTCGGCGGCATGAAGCGGCCTTCGGGCGCCTTGGCCTGGAAGCGGGGCCGGTGCTCGGCGACATGCGCCTTCAGGCGGTCGAGCGCCTCGTCGTCGATGATCGGGCCGATATCGGTGGCCGGATCCATCGGGTCGCCCAGCCGCATCGTCGCGGCGGCGCCGGCGATCATGTCGAGCATCCGGTCGGCCACGTCCTCCTGCACGTAGAGGATGCGGCTGGCCGAGCAGCGCTGTCCGGCGGAGCGGAAGGCCGACAGGACCACGTCGCCCGTCACCTGTTCGGGCAGGGCGGTCGCATCGACGATCATCGCGTTGATGCCCCCCGTCTCCGCGATCAGGGGCAGGATCGCTCCGTCACGCTCCGCCAGCGCGCGGGCGATTGCCTTCGCCGTCGCCGTCGAGCCGGTAAAGGCGACCCCCGCCAGATGTGAATCCGCCGTCAGGGCCTGTCCGACCTCGGTGCCGCCCGGCGCGAGGATCAGCGCGTCCTGCGGCACGCCCGCCTCGTGCAACAGCGCCACGGCGCGTGCGGCGATGCGCGGCGTCTGGGGCGCGGGTTTGGCCACGACGGCGTTGCCGGCGGCTAGGGCGGCAGCGGTTTGGCCGAGGAAGATCGCCAGCGGGAAGTTCCAGGGCGCCACGGTGACGAAGACGCCGCGCCCGCGGGCGCGCCAGACATTCGATTCGCCGGTCGGACCGGGCAGCGTGCGGGACGCGCAGAGCGTCTCGGCCTCGTCGGCGTAATACCGCAGGAAGTCGACCGCCTCGCGGACCTCGGCGATGCCGTCGTCGATCGTCTTGCCCGCCTCCCGCGCGAGCGTGGACATCAGGGCGGCGCGATCCCGCTCCAGCAGGTCGGCGGCGCGGCGCAAGGCGGCGGCGCGGATCGCGGGGGCCGTGTCGCGCCATGCGGGGAACGCCGCAGCGGCGCGCGACATCGCGGCGGTCACGTCGGCCTTGGTGAACGCCTTGGGGGTCGGCGCCTCGGGCGCGTTGCGCATCGCACGGGCGAGCTTCGACAGGGCAGGGCGGTCGCCGAAGGTGAAGCCCTTCGAATTCGGGCGAGGATCGAACAGCGCCGCGGGCGCGGGGATGTTCGGATGGCGCGGCATGCTGGCCAGATCGGTGGGCAAGTCGAGCACGTCGGCGACGGGCACGTCGTCATCGCCCGCCTGCGCCACGAAGGAGGTCGATGCGCCGTTTTCCAGGAGTCGCCGCACGAGATAGGCCAGCAGGTCGCGGTGGCCGCCGACGGGTGCGTAGATGCGGCAGGGGACGTTCGTCTCCTTGGCCACCACCGCATAAAGCGCCTCGCCCATGCCGTGCAGGCGCTGGAACTCGTAGCCCTTTTCGTCGCCCGCCATGTCGATGATCCGCGCGATCGACAGCGCGTTGTGGGTGGCGAATTGCGGGTAGAGATGCGGGCGCAGCGCCAGCATCCGCTCGGCGCAGGCGAGGTAGTTCAGGTCCGTGACGGCCTTGCGGGTGAAGACGGGGTAATCGTCCTGCCCCTCGACCTGAGCGTGCTTGATCTCCGTGTCCCAATAGGCGCCCTTCACCAGGCGCACCATCAGGGTCTGCCCCTCGCGCCGGGCGAGACGGCCGATCCAGTCGATGACGGCCAGGGCGCGCTTGCCGTAGGCCTGGATGGCGAGGCCGAAGCCGTTCCATCCGTCGAGGATGCCATCCGCGCAGGCCGCCTCGATCACGTCGAGCGACAGGTCGAGGCGCTCTTGCTCCTCGGCATCGACGGTGAAGTTCAGGTCGAAGCTCTTGGCCCGTTCCATCAGGTCGCGCAGGACCGGGGTCAGTTCCGCGATCACGGCGTCGCGGTTGCGCGGCTCGTAGCGGGGGTGGAGGGCCGAAAGCTTGACCGAGATGCCGGGTCGGTCGGGCAGGGGGCGGTTGCCCGCGGACCGGCCGATCACGTCGATCGCGCCGGCATAGGCCTTGGCGTAGCGGATGGCGTCGTCTTGCGTGCGCGCGCCTTCGCCCAGCATGTCGTAGCTGTGGCGGGCGCCGCGTTTCTCGTTTTCGCGCGCGCGCTTGAGGGCGCCTTCGATGGTCTCGCCCAGAACGAACTGATGGCCCATGAAGCGCATCGCCTGACGCACGCCGGTGCGGACCGTGGGAGCCCCGATGCGGCGCGTGAGGCCGCCGAGGACGCCCGTCACCGTGTCGCTGGGGCGCAGGAGGCGGTTCGACATGCCGAGGCCCCAGGTCGCCGCGGAGACGAGCCACGCATCCGACGGCTCATGCCCGGCCCAGTCGCCCGCCCCGATCTTGTCGGCGATGAGCGCATCCTGCGTCGCCTCGTCGGGCACGCGCAGCAGCGCCTCGGCCATCGCCATGAGCGCCAGCCCCTCGCGGGTGGACAGGTTGTAATCGCGCAGGAAATCCTCGAGCCCGCCGATCCGGGTCCGGGCCTTGCGGATCCCCTGCACGAGGCGCTCGGCGCGGGCGCGCGTCTCAGGCGACGTTTTCGCCTGCGGCAGCAGGCCATCGATCAGCGTTTCGTCGGCGGGGGCATAGGGTGCATCGAGGGACATGGACAGCGTCTCCGGACAGGGTTTCCATGTATGGTAGCACGATCGGAGCCGATGCGTTCACCAAAAGCGGGCGATTGCCCATGGGAAATTTGCGCATATTCTCTGTCGCATGGCCATCCGGCAGGAGAATTCACCATGTTCGCGATTATCGACCGGACGGATCTGCGGCTGATCCGGGTTCTCCATGCCGATGCGCGGCTGTCGGTGACGGCCTTGGCGGAGCGGATCGGCCTGTCGCCGAACGCCACGGCGGAGCGGATGCGCCGCCTGCAGCGCGAGGGGGTGATCGCGGGGTTCACGCTGCGCCTCGACTGGGCGGCGCTCGGGCGGGGGCTGATTGCCTTCGTCGAGGTCAAGCTGGACCGCACCGACGGCGAGGTGTTCGACGCCTTCGCCGCCGCCGTGCGCGACGTGGCCGGGATCGACGAATGCCACATGGTCGCGGGCGGCTTCGATTACCTGCTCAAGACGCGTCATGCGGATATGGCGGCGTACCGCGCGTTCCTGGCGGATGCGCTGGCGACCCTGCCGGGTGTGCGGGAGACGCGGACCTACGTCGTCATGGAGGAGGTCGTGGCGGGCGGGGCCCTGCCCGGCTAGGCCGTGATGCGGCCATGCGCCGCGCGGTCGTTCGAATGCGTGGCGAATCCGAATCATCGGGAGGGGCCGCGTTAAGACCCGCTTAAGCGCGGATCTCTACCACGATCCGTACGCCGAGAATGGCGGATGGGTCGACCGCGCCGCGGCGGCCCGCACAGGACAGAATGTCGTTCTGGCCGCGAAGGCGGTCGTCACAGGCCCGCGAAGCGGGCGCATTCAAAGGAAAAAACATGTCCAGCATTCTGACCAACAACGGCGCGATGGTCGCGCTCCAGACGCTGCAATCCGTCAACAAGAGCCTCGGCGAAACGCAATCGCAGATTTCGACCGGTAAATCGGTCGCGTCCGCCAAGGACAATGCCGCCATCTGGGCAATTTCCAAGACCATGGAAACCGACCAGAGTTCGTTCAAGGTTATTCAGGACGGACTGAACATGGCCGAGGCGACGGTTTCGGTCGGTCTCGCCGGTGCCGAGCAGGTCACTGATATTCTTAGGGAAATGAAGGATCTGGCTGCGGGCGCCATGAACGACAGTGCAGATTTCGACAAGATCGAAACAGACATTGCGGCAAAAATGAAGCAGATCGAGGCCATTATTGATTCGTCTCAGTTTAACGGTATAAATCTTCTTGCTGATACTACTGATAGCGCCGCTACATCATATCAGGTGCTCAGTTCTCTTGATCGAGTGGGCGTGGCCGCGCCCGATGCGAAGACGATTTCAGTTGACTCTCAGATGCTGAAAACTAGCATTGTTAATGGGACACGAGCAACAGTCGATAGCGTCGCCAATGCGGAAACTGCGCTAGGACAGATCGAGGGCTTCCTTGATACAGCCATCGCAAGCGCCGCCAAGCTCGGTTCAACCGCGCAGCAACTTTCGGGACAGAGCGACTTTGTCGGTAGGCTGGCCGATTCGATGAAGTCGGGAATTGGCGCACTGGTCGACGCCGACATGGAGGAGGCCTCGGCCCGCCTTCAGGCCCTGCAGGTGCAGCAGCAGCTCTCCACCCAGTCGCTGTCCATCGCCAACCAGGCGCCGCAATCGATCCTGTCGCTCTTCCGCTGACGCGGATCGCGCCCGCCCCGGAGGTTTCGGGGCGGGCATTCGGACACGGCGCGAAGCGCCCGACCATCGCCGGCCCGCCAAAAGGCGCGTCGCGCGAAGCTCGCCAGAATTGAGAGACCGGATCCATGGGTTACCCCCAACACGCGGCCGAAGCCTATGCCGCAATCGACCCCTCCCTGACATCGCCGGGCCGCGCCGAGGCGATGGTTTTCGGCAAGGTGACGCGAAAGCTCGAGGCGGTGTTCGCCGATGATGACGCCTCTATCGCCTCGCGAAATGCCGCACTGCACGACAATCGCAGGCTCTGGCAGGCGGCGGCCTATGCCTGCGCCTCCGATGACAACGCGCTGCCTGACGCGCTCCGCGCCAGCCTCATCAGCCTCGCGGGCTTCGTCGATCGCCATACGAGCCAGGTGTTCGGCGGCACGGCCGATCCGTCCCCGCTCTTCGAGATCAACCGCCGCGTGGCCGCGGGTCTTTCGGCGGCGGGACGCTGACATGGCTGGATTGATGCTCAAGTTCCCCGCCGGCGACCGCATCGTGGTCAACGGTGCCGTCATCGAAAACGTGGGTCGCGGCGCGAGGCTGCGGTTGCTGACGCCCGACACCCAGTTGCTGCGCCTGCGCGACGCCATCGACCCGGAGCGCGCGAAGACGCCCGTGGGCCGGCTGTGTCACGCCGTCCAGATGATGCTGATCGGCGAATGGTCCTGCGAGGAGGGGGTGCCTGAAACACTCGCCGCGCTCGTCCCGCTGCGCGAGGCATTCGTCGCCGGTCCCGACCGGTCCTGCATCGACGAGGTGGCCGGCTATCTGCGTGAAGGGCAGTTCTATCAGGCGCTGCGGCAGCTCGGCCGCCTTCGCCGGAGGGAGGCGGAGCTCCTGTCTGTCGGGTCGGTATGACATACCAGCCCTTCGTGCCGACCGGTGGCCTGACCGGTTGGCGCTTTCTCCAACGTACGATCGAGTCGCAGCGGGCCGCCCACGCGGACAGTGCCCAGATCCAGCGTAATCTCGAATACTTCCGCGAGAACATCGGGAAGATCGAGACAGCGGAGCAACTCGTGGGCGATTTTCGCCTTCTCTCCGTCACGTTGGACGCGTTTGGACTGAGCGCTGATGTCGGCAGCAAGTTCTTCATCCGCAAGGTGCTTGAGGAAGGCACGGTCGAGGACGACGCGCTTGCGAACCGCCTCTCCGACAAGCGCTACCGCGATCTGTCCCGCGCGTTCGGGTTCGGTGACTTCGACACACCTTCCACGAAGCTCGAGGGATTCGCCGACAAGATTGCGGCGCGATATACGGACCGCCGCTTTGAAGCCGATATCGGTCAGACGAGCGAGACCATGCGCTTGGCGCTGAACGCGGAACGGGACCTTCCCGCCTTGGGCGCCGAGGACAGTTCCAACCGGACGAAGTGGTTTTCGCTCATGGGTACGGCACCGCTGCGCAAGGTGATGGAAACAGCGCTCGGGCTGCCTAAGGCGTTCGGCACTTTGCCGATCGACCGTCAGATCGAGACCTTCATGGAGCGGTCCGAGCGCATATTGGGAACGAGTGACCTGTCCGAAATTGCCGCTCCGGAGAATCTGTCTCGTCTCATCGACCGGTTCACCGTGCTCGACGAAGCCGGTTCGGGAAGTACCGTTACCTCGCCGGCGCTGGTACTTCTGCGCGGATTCTGACGCAGCGGGCGTCCTGTCAGGTGCCTGAATAAGGGTTTCCGAGGACGCCGGCGAGGAGGCGGAAGCTGTCGGAGACGCGGGGCATGCCTGTCGATGTGAACAGACCTTCAATCTTCGGAACCAATGCGATCGCCCGGTCGATCTCGGGGTTCGACCCGCGTTCGTAGAGGCCGGAGCTGACCATGAGCTCTGCACGGTCGAGCGCCCCAAGCGTCTTCCGGATCTCGGCGATCAGGCGATTTTCCTCCGATGTGGCCGCATCGGGGAGGGCGCGGGATACCGAGCGCAGGACGTCGATGGCAGGAAAACGACCCGCTTCGGCGATTTCGCGCGACAGGACAACGTGCCCGTCAAGTTGTCCGCGGACGATATCGGCAACGGGTTCTTCCATGTCCGATCCGGCGACGAGAACCGAGTAGATTGCGGTGATGTCTCCCTGCGCGCCCGTACCCGGCCCGGCACGCTCACAAAGCGAAGCGAGAAGCGGCGTCAGGCTTGGAGGATGGCCCCGAAGACTGGCCTCCTCGCCGGCGGCGGCGGCAACCTCCCGGTGTGCTTCGGCCAAGCGAGTGACGCTGTCGCAAAGCAGGAGGACTCGCTTACTCTTGTCGCGGAAATGTTCCGCCACCGTCTGGGCGGCGAAGGCGCAACGCCTGCGTGTGTTCGCCGGCGCGTCCGAGGTTGCGGCAACGACGATTGTCCGGGCCATCCCTTCGGGCCCCAAAACCTTTGCGACGAAGTCGGAAACCTCCCGCCCTCGTTCGCCTACGAGCGCCAAGACACAGATATCCGCCTCCATCCCCCGCGCCAACGCGCCAAGAAGCGTCGATTTACCGACGCCGGATCCGGCGAAGAGGCCGACGCGCTGACCTGCCACGATCGGCAGCATCGTATCGAGGACGGCAAAGCCGGTCGTCATCCGCGGTCCCATGCCCCGCCGGTTGGTTGGCGAGGGTGGCTCCGCACGGAGCGCGCGGGGCATGCCGGCGTGAAGCGGGCGGCCGTCGAGCGGATTTCCGAACGGATCGACGACGCGCCCGACCCAGCTGTCGTCCGGCGCGATCGAGGGAGGACCCGCGGGACGCACCGCCAGACCGATCCGAAGCCCGTCGGTCGCGCCGAAGGGGGTCGCCCAAAGCATGTCACGTTCGATGCGCGTAACCTCGGACCGCCTGGTGACTCCGTCTGGATCCTCGTGGGCGAGTTCGTCCCCGAGGCAGGCGTGATCGGAAAGGCCCTCGACGGCAAACCCCTGCGCATCGAGACGTATGACGCGGCCAACCTGATAGGCGCGCCGGATCCCGGCCACCCGTCGCCGCAGCGTTTCGATCGGGTCGGTGGTCGTGTCGGACATGGCGTTTCTCTCCCTCGGACGAAACGAAATCTAAAGGAATCACCCTTAAGGCTTTGTTGCACGGACGACGAAGGAGTTGGCCAGTGAATCAGATGCCCGAGATCATGTCCCTTGCCGCCGGCGCTGCGCGCCATGCGGCTCAGCGGCAGGCCACGCTGGCCACCAATGTCGCCAATGCCGATACACCGGGCTTCAAGGCCCGGGACCTTGCGGCCTTCGACCCAGATGATGGATTTGCGTTGCGGCGGACGCATGCCGCACATTTCGGAGTAGGATCGACGCAACTTCAAGCGGCGGTTCTGCGCGATCTGCCGGCCGATCCGAACGGCAACAGCGTCGATCTGGAGGATCAGGTCCTGCGCGGTATCGAGGCCGCACGCCGGCACGACCGTGCCATTACCGTGTATCGCAACGCGCTCGACCTGATGCGCGCAAGCCTCGGTCGGAGGTAGCGATGACGGAATTCTCGAATGCGCTTTCCGTCCTGTCATCCGGCATGCGCGGTCAGGGGCAGCGACTGCGCCACATTGCGGAGAATGTCGCCAACGCCGACACGCCTGGTTACCGGCGCAAGACGATAACCTTCCGCGAGACGGTCGAAGACGGACGTCGCAGCGGCGCGATCGAAGCCAGCCCGGTGCAACTCAAGAAAGGCGAGCTTCCGCGAATTCACGATCCATCGCATCCGATGGCCGATGCGCAGGGTTATCACGACGGTTCCAACGTGGAACTCGTCACCGAAATGGCGGACGCGCGCGAGGCGCAGCGCAGCTACGAGGCGAACCTGAAGATGTTCGAGCAGGTCCGGCGCATGTCGGCGGAGCTTTTCGACGTGCTCAAGCGATAACGTAAAGATCCACTTCAAAATCAGGAGACCAGAATGGTTCTCAACCCAATTCTCGCTGGAGCGGGCTCAACGCCCGTGCCTCGATCGAACTCGGCCGTCGAGGCGATGGCTGGCTTTGCCGACATGCTGCGCAACGCGGAGACGCAGTCGCAGGAGGCCATCACCGGGAGCGCCGATCCCCATGCTTTGGTAACGGCGATCGCGGAAAGCAAGCTCGCCGTCGATACCGTCGTCACCGTCCGTGACCGGGTCGTCGAGGCCTATCAGGAAATCCTGCGAATGCAGGTCTGATCCCGATGGCCGACCTCGTCTTTTTTGACACGCTGCGGCAGGGGTTGTGGATCTCGGTCCTCATCTCGGCACCGATCCTGGGCGTGGCCCTGATCGTCGGTTTGGCGATCGGCCTCTTTCAGGCGCTGACATCGGTGCAGGAGATGACCCTGACCTTCGTCCCGAAGATGGCGGCGATTCTCGGCGTCTTCTGGGCATCGATGAGCTTCATGACCCTGACGCTCGGCCGCTACTTCACCGACACGATCGTTCCAATCATTCAGGGATTCTGAGCCATGACCGATGGAGTTTATCCCACCCTCGGCCGGCAGACCGGCCTGCTGCGCGAGATGGACACGATTGCCCAGAACATCGCCAATGCGAATACGACCGGATATCGTGCGGAAGGCCTGATCTTCTCCGAGTTTGTCGTCGGGGGATCCCGCGGTGCGCCTTCCGTGTCTTTTGCCCATGCAAACGGCCACAGCACAAACCTCAATCAAGGCGGAATGGAGCGGACCGGAGGCACGTTCGACCTCGCGATCGAGGGTGAAGGCTTCTTCCAGATCGAGATCGCGGGCGAGCCCCATCTGACTCGTGCGGGTGCGTTTGTGGCGGGCCCCGACGGGGGGCTTCAGACGCCCGAAGGTCATACCGTTCTGGATGAGGGCGGCGCACCGCTCTTCGTTCCGATCGACGCGGAGGCGATCAACGTAGCCCCCGACGGGACGGTTTCGGCGAACGGTCAGCCCGTCGCGCGGATGGGTATCGTCATGCCGTTGGATCCTGGGGCGATGACCCGTGTTGCCGGTACGGCCTTTGCCGCAGACGAGGTGGCACCGGTGGAGGAACCTAGGGTTCTTCAGGGCTTTCTGGAGGCGTCCAACGTGGATCCCGTGACGGAGATCGCGCGGATGGTTCGCGTGCAGCGGGCTTACGAGATGGGCCAGGGATTCATGGATCGAGAACACGAGCGGATGCAATCCATGCTCCGTCTTATGGACAGGTGAGGAGACGCAGGACATGCGTGCACTAAGTATCGCCGCGACCGGAATGGCCGCACAGCAGACGCGGGTGGAGGTCATTTCCAACAACCTCGCGAACATGAACACGACCGGCTATAATGCCCGCCGGGCCGAGTTCGCCGATCTGCATTACCAGCAGGTCACGCGGGCCGGCGCGATCAACTCCGCCACCGGCGCGATCGTGCCCGCGGGTGTCCAGCTCGGGCTTGGCGTGCGGCCGACGGCGGTGACGATGGAGGTCGCGCAGGGCGCGCTCAGCCAGAGCGGCGGCGATCTCGATGTCGCCATTCAGGGGCGCGGTTACATCGAAGTCACGTTGCCGTCCGGCAACTCGGCCTACACCCGCGACGGCGCGCTGAAGCGGACGGGCGACGGTCTTCTGGTGACGTCGGACGGGCACCCGGTCGTTCCGGACATCACGATTCCCGATGACACGCAGTCCATCACGATCAACCCCGAGGGCGAGGTCTATGCGGATTTCGCCGACAGGGTGGAGCCGGAGCTTCTGGGGCAACTGACGCTTGTCGGTTTTACCAACGAGAAAGGGCTCGAGGCGCTTGGCTCGAATCTCTATGCGGAAACCGGAGCGTCCGGGGCTCCCTTCGTGGGCTTCGCCGGTGAGGACGGGCTGGGCTTCTTTCGGCAAGGTTACCTCGAGGACAGTTCGGTCGACTCGGTCCGTGAAATTACCGATCTCATCGAAGCACAACGCGGCTATGAGATGAACGCGAAGGTCATCACCGCGGCGGATCAGATGATGTCGGCGACGACACAGATCCGATGATCCGGCTGCTTCTCTTCGCGGCCCTGATCGGGACGGCTTCGACTTCGGCCGCGGAGACGGTGACGGTGCTTCACCCGGTGCGAGCGGGGATGTCGCTCGATTCCGGCGATCTCGGCTTCCTCGATCAGGACGCCGCCGACGCCTTCGCCGACCCTCGCGACGTGATCGGGCTCGAGGCACGGGTAAACCTGTTTCCCGGCCGCCCGATCCGAACGCGCGATGTGGGGCTTCCGACGGTCGTCACACGCAATGCTGTCGTTCCCCTTGTCTATCGGCGCGCCGGCTTGACGATCACGCTCGAGGGCCGGGCCCTCCAACGCGCTGGCGAGGGTGAACCGGTCCGCGTGATGAATCTATCCTCTCGAAACACCGTGACCGGGATCGCCACGGCGGCCGGCGCGGTCGTCGTCAACTGATCGGAGCCTTCATGAAATCCACGTTTTGCCTGCTTCTGACCACCGCGCTCGCCCTGACTGCGTGCGGAAGGATCGCTAACCTTGGCCAAGCGCCGGAGCTGAGTTCAATTTCGCGTTCTGATGAGCATCGCGCGATGCATGCGCCGGCAGCCTTCGATGCTCTGGAGGGGGGCGATCAGATCAACTCCGCATCGCTTTGGACTGGTGGTCGGCGTTCGCTGCTTGGCGATCGGCGTGCGGAAACGAGGGGGGACATTCTTACCGTCGTGGTTGAGATCGATGATCGCGCAGAAATCGACAATTCGACAAACCGGTCGCGCAAAGGCTCCGAAAACCTGCAGCTACCGGAGCTGTTCGGTTTGCCGCAGAACCTGCAGCCCGGCCTTCCGGCTGGATCGAGCCTAGAGAATGCCGTCTCCACCTCCTCGCAGAGTGCATCCTCCGGATCGGGTGGCGTAAGGCGGAAAGAGCGCCTCACGCTGCGTGTCGCCGCGACGGTCGTCGGTGTTCAGCCGAACGGCGTGCTGCGTATTGAGGGACGTCAGGAGGTTCGGGTCAACTTTGAACTGCGCGAGCTGCTGGTGACCGGCTACGTGCGGCCTGAGGATATTTCCCGGCAGAACGAGATTACCTACGACAAGATTGCAGCGGCGCGCATCTCCTACGGCGGACGCGGCCAGATCACCGACATGCAGCAGCCGCGATACGGTCAGCAGGTCGCCGACATCTTGCTGCCGTTCTGACATGCGGATTTTAATTGCCCTTGTCATCGTCGTCCTCGCAGGCGCTGGCGGCCTTTATGGCGGCTTCCTCACGCGCCCGGCCGTCCCCGCCGAGGACCATGACGCAGCCCCCGTCGTCGCGGAGCCCAAAGAGGAAGTGAGCGAAGGGAACATTATTCAACTGAAGAACAGTTTTGTCGTGCCGGTCCTGCGGGATGGCCGGATTTGGAGCCACGCGGTGCTCATGCTTGGCGTCGAAGCGGGGCAGACAAGTTCCGAGGCGATTCTGCTTCGTGAACCTGTCCTGCGGGACGCGATCAACGAGGCACTTTTCCGGCATGGGAGTCAGGGCGGGTTCGATGGAAACTTTACCGATTCACTCATGCTCAACCGGCTCCGCACGACGCTCAACCAGGTCGTGCGTCAACGGCTGAGTGACGAGACTGCGCGTGTTCTGATCATGGCGATGTCCCGCCAAGGCCGCTAGGGCCGGCGGGCACGCCTGTCGGCAAGCGCCTGATCACGAAGTTTTTCAACAACATTTCGCCGTGCGACATTATGTGCATGCCGCTCCCGCTCAGGCTGCGCGGCGGCATGCAGCCGCGCAAGTTGCTCGTTCAACACGGCAAGCTGTTGGCCGCGCCACCGCTGCCACCTGTCGTGGAGGATCGCAGCGCCAAAATCATCCTCAGCGTTTCCGGGCGTATCGCGCAGGACCTGCGCCTTGCCCTCGAGTTGATCGATGAGCGCCTGAATCCGAGCGAGGCGGTGGCCCGTCTTCTGCTCTTTCAGTGCAACGAGTTCCGAGAGAGCGTCGAGTTCGTTGTCTTTCACGCTTTCGCCTCCGCCAGGTCGCGCGCGAACCGGACCGCCGCGGCGACGGCGGCGAAGTGGGCGCGGTCGATCGGGTCGCCGATCTCGGTCGTGGCGTGCAGCGCACGTGCCGTCGGTGGATCGCTGTAAAGCGGGATGCCTGCATCCGTGGCAACTTCGCGGATTCGCATCGCAACGTGGTCCACCCCTTTGGCCACACAAACAGGTGGGCTGGGATCCATCGGCGACCATTTCAGCGCCACTGCGTAATGGGTCGGGTTCACAACCACGACCGTCGCCTCCGGAACGTCGGCAAGCATCGAATTCATGGCGATTTCCTGCGCCCTTTGTCGGCGCTTCTGCTTCATGTGGGGGTCACCCTCGGACTGTTTGCTTTCGTCGAGGACCTCCTGCCGCGTCATGCGATTCTTGACGATGTGGCTATGTTGTTGCCAAGCGTAATCCGCCGCGGCGATCGCGCCGGAAATAAGTACGACGGCGAGAACAAATTCCCAGAGTATTTCGGGGAGCAGGGCCGGTATCGCCCGCGGATCCACGGCGGATGCGGAGATGATCCGGTCGGAGTGGCGCATGAGAAACCCGACGAGCAATGCGCCGTAGATGCCCATTTTCGTCGCTGATTTGGCAAACTCGAAAAGGCCGCTCGGCCCGAACTTGTTCTTTGCATTCGCCAGGACAGAAACCCGGGAGAGCTTTGGCGAGAGCTTCGTGGGTGCGAAAACGATGGCACGCTGCGCCAGAAGCGCCGCAACGACGAGTGCGGCCGGAGCTGCCACCATGAGCGTGGCGGCGGCGGTGGCCTCCCAGAGAATTTCCGCACCCTTGCCGCCATCGCCGCGCGTCATCCGGCCCGTTATCGTGCCGGCGTTCTGGATCAAAGCGCCGCCCAAGTCGGTCAGGCGGCGCGCCACTCCAGGTGCAACAAGAACCAGGCAGATCAGGACTCCCGCATAGCCCGCCGATGTCGCGACATCCTGTGAGCGGACGAGATCGCCCTTTTCCCGGGCCTGCTGCAGCTTTTGCGGTGTAGGTTCGTGGCTGCGTTCTGCGCCGCTCTCCTCACTCATGGGCCACCACCGATCGGGTCGCCGAGCGCCGCGATCATCGCCGCGCGCCATACGGTCAGCATAAGCGGTGCAGCAAGGAACAGGATGAGCGCGCTCGCCCAAGTGATTGCCGGCGCGCCGACCATCGCAACCATCAATTGCGGCATTGCGCGGTTCAGGACGCCCATTGCGAGATTATAGACGAGGGCAAGGAGCGCAAATGGCGCTGCCAATGCGAACGCCAAGGCAAATGCGCCGGCAGCCCGGGCAATGCCCCACCGCGCCATGTCCCCGCCGTCGGGCGCAAGGCCGAGTGGCAGGACGTCGTAGCTGCGGATCAGGAGGTCTATCACCATCAGCGGCAAGCCAGACGCCATCAGAAGCGCAAGTCCTGCGATGTTCAGGACATTGCCGATCGCGGAGGACGGCTCGACCGTGCCGAAGAGCTGCGCAAGCGAGGTCAATTGCGCGGCCATCATGCCGGCCATGGTCAACGCCAGCGCAACGAAGCGCAGAACCGCCCCGAACGCGAGCCCGATTGCGGTTTCGGTGGCAATGAGGCTTGGGGTGATCTCCTCCGGGGCCGCCAAGGTCGGGGCGACCGCCGCAGCTAGAGAAAAAGCGGCGACCAGGCGCACGCGGGCCGGGATCATCTTGTCGCCCAAACCAGGCAGGAACGCCATCATCGCACCGATGCGCAGGAACACCAGCAGGAGGGCTCCGACCAGAGGCACGATCGCGTCATGCAGCGCAAGCCCCGCCTCGATCATGCGGAGACGGAGCCGAGAATGGCCGGAGTCGAGCGGGTTCCGATCTCTTCATAGGCGATGACCGGATTGGGAAGGCCGCGCGCGGCCATGACCTCGTGCAGGAAGCGCCGACGCCGGGAGGAGGTGACAATTGCCGGGTGATTGCCTTCCCTTGCCGCTTTGCCAATGCCTTCGGCAAGACCGGCGGCAAGCTTCTGGAACAGTTCGGGCGGCAATGCGATGTTGCTCTGGCCATTCGCACCATCAAGCTGATGCTGCTCGAATGCGCTCTCCCAATCGGGTGCTAGCTGAATGAGCGGAAGCGTTCCATCCGGTCGTTTGAGATCTGCGGTGATTTGCGCGGCCAAACGATGGCGGACATGCTCCGCAATCCCCTCCGGGCCAAACCCCGTCTCCCGCTTCTCCGCAATCGCCTCCAGGATGACCGGCAGGTTGCGAACGGAGACCCGCTCTGCAAGCAGAAGCTTGAGGACAGACAAGAGAAGCTCCGGCTGGACCTTTCCGGGGATCATCTCGTCGAGAAGTCTGCGGTTCGCGACAGCACGTTCCGGTGTGGAGACGCGGGTGAAAGCATCGAGCAGTCTCTGAAGCGCCTTCATGCCAAGAAGTTGCGGGAAGTTCGACTTGATGACCTCCAGAAGATGCGTCGCCAGAACCTCCCCCGGGGTCACGATGGTCTCGCCGATCAAGTCGTCCGCCTCGCGGGCAAGGATCCAACGTGCGGGTGCACCATAAACCGGCTCTCGCACCTCTCGCCCGGGCATCTCTGCGGATGAACCGGTCCCCGTGAGCAAGAGAACGTGATCGCGTTCCAGCCGGTCGCGTGCCATCTCCACTCCGTGAATGCGGATCACGTAGGTTCCGGACGGAAGACCCTGATCGTCGGTGAGACGGATTTCCGGCAGGATGATCCCGTATTTCTCGGCGATATGATTGCGCAGGCCCGTTATACGGCCCTCCAGTCCCGTCGCCGGGTCGAGGGCTAAATCAACCAGATCCAGCGCAAATTCGACTTTGATGTCGTCCAGGGCGAGAATATCACCGATTTCACGCTCGGTCGGGAGAGCTTCCAATTTCGGCTCTGCTTCGGCCGCCGCCTGAACGGTGGCGCGGTGGCGCATCAATGCGGCTCCGGCAAGCAACAGCGCCCCGACCGTGAACGGCAGGAACGGCAGGCCGGGCACGATGGCAAAGACGAGCATAATGAACGCCACCGTTCCGAGGGCGGCCGGGTGCTTCCCGATCTGGCCGACGATCTCAATGTCGACGGCGCCTTTTCCACCGCCGCGCGCCAGAAGCAGACCCGAGGCGATTGAAATAATAACAGCCGGAATCTGCGAGACGAGACCATCGCCCACCGTCAGGATGGCGTAGGTCTCCACAGCTTCGCCAATCGGCATGTTATGGGCGATCATGCCCACGCTAAGGCCGACGACGAGATTCAGCAGCGTGATGAGGAGGCCCGCTACGGCATCGCCCTTGACGAATTTCGAAGCTCCGTCGAGCGATCCGAAGAAGGTCGTCTCCGACAATTCAAGTTCGCGCCGGCGCTTCGCTTCCTCATGGTCGATTGCGCCTGCGGACATGTCGCTATCAATCGCCAGCTGCTTGCCAGGCATCCCATCGAGCGCGAATCGAGCGCCGACTTCGGCCATCCGAGTCGCGCCCTTTGTGATCACCATGAAATTCACGATGAGCAGAACACCGAAAATGACGAGACCGAGCGCGATACTGCCGCCCATAACGAAGCTTGCGAACCCCTCGATTACAGTGCCAGCGGCATCTGTGCCGGTGTGGCCTTGACCGATTATCAGCTTCGTCGAGGATACGTTAAGCGATAGCCGCAGCATGAGTGACGCGAGAAGGATCGTCGGAAAGGCAGAAAAGTCGAGCGGACGTTCAATATAGAGAACCGTCGTAAAGATCAGAATCGCGAGCCCGAAGCTGACTGATAGCCCGACATCGAGGACCCATGCCGGCATCGGCAGGATCATCATCAGGATCACGGCCATCAGGGCCAGTGCCATAAGGGCCGTCGGTTGGAATATGCTTCTCATCGCGCCGCGTCCCAAGATCCAATCGACCGATCTTTAGGCCAACTGCGGTTAACGGCGGGTTATCGTGCCGGTGATGCCGCCGCGATCGCCGCAATTGCTTCAGAGAGAGCCCGGCTGTGTTCAAGCGCCTGCTGCGCAGAGGACAGATCCCCCTTCGTCGTGGCTTCCTCGTTCTGAAGGACGATCAGGCGGGCTAGATCTGTCCGGGGTCCGGTCTCGCTGTCGCTTCGTGCCATTTCAGGGAAGTTTCGTGTGAGCCACGGAGAGGCTGACTTCGCTTCACGGAACCCGCCCGCCTTATTTCTTGCCTCTTCGGGCGATTTAACCGCATCGAAGCGTGCCGCCGCATCTTCAAACCCCCACGATCGAAGAACGTCGGCGACTCGTCTTGCACCTTCGCTTCCGGACGAAAGATATGGACGCAGCCGCACGGCGAATTCGATCGTTTTTTCAATCGGCATCTCCTGCAGAGCAAGGCCCAGCAGCGCTTCGGCCTCGGCAGACTCGCTCCCTACCAAATCAATTGCCTCATGAAAATATTCGGCACGGAGTAACGCGCGGGCCAATTCCGACTTAATCTGCGCACGTTTCTCATTCGGTGGAATCGAAGGCAAAAAGGCCAGTGCGTTTCCAATTTCAACTGTGCTAAGTCGTGTCGAACTGGCATTTGCATGAACGAGCATGTCGAGAACCGACTCAACGGCAGAGAGATCAGTACCTGCGGCGGGTGGTGTTGGCGCTGGCGCACCAGCGCTGGAAGACTCCTGTCGAAGTCCGACCAGAAGGTCCGACGCTCCGACGCTTGAAAGCGCTTCAGCAATACGGTCGCGAATGTCATTCCATCGGTCCTGCGGCAGGTCGGCAAGAAGCTGTACGACCGCAAGCTCGTCGGCCCGATCCCAACGGCCCTCCGGGTTTCCTTCCAGAAGCGCAATTATCGCACTTGCCGGACCACAGCCGGGATCGGCATAGCCTTGGGCCCCTGTGGCTCGCTCATCCAGCGCATCGGCGATCTGGAGGTGCATCGGCGCCTCCAGATCGGCTGAGCGGATCATGAAACCCGCTTCGGCGCCCCATCCTGCCTTTAGATAGGAAAGTGCAAGCTCAAGGGCAGCATCGCGCTCGAACCCGTCGCGTCCGTTGAGGACGCCGGAAAGATGCTGCGGCAAGCTCGTGACGGCGTCTGAAGGGTCAGCTAGCAGAACTTCGCGAGACAGTTTTTCGAACGGACACGCCAAACTCTTTAATGGCGTGGAGGGCTTCGCTATCGGCAGGAGGCTGATGGAGCCCGACGGGTGCATTTTGATCTGGACCGGAGACGCTGAGACCGGACCCTGGCCCGGCTCAGCGGGATTTGCGACAACCGCGGCATTCGTCGAGCTTGTCCTCTCGCCTCGGCGCGCCAGAAGGTCTGCGGTTGATGCAAGCAGCGGTATATTCAGCGGAGGCATTTCAAGCGGTATGGCGGACGATTGGGCCAATGACGCAGTATCGGCATCATCCGTTATGTCGACTACGATATGTCCGGACTGTAACTGGAAAACACTGATGCCGCATTCGCAGGAAAGGGACAGTGACAGTCCCGCTTCCGTCGCCGTTAATGAGGTGAGGCGATCTTTCGGAATGAAATAAAAGACCTTCGAAAGATCGAGCTGCGGAAGAGGGCGCGCAAACTCGATGGATGCAGATCGGCCGGAGCGGTCGATCTGCCATTCTTGGCCAAGTTCCGTGAGGAAAACCAGCCGAGAGAAAGTCTCATGCTCACCAGATTGCACCGGAACAGACTGCGCGTGGACCTGCGCTCCGAAGACCGCGAGGACCAGTGGCAGAAAGATCTTTCGCAGCATCCTCATGCGGCACGCCGAGCTTTCAGAGCGTCCTCAAGTTCTGCAAAGCTGGGACGGATATGGGTGGGCGTCGATTGCCGCCCAACCTCAATGCAGATGTTCGTGGCGTGGTTGTGCAGGTTTGCCACAAGAACCTCTTGGATCAATCCGTAGAAATATGCGTCCTGTTCTCCAAGGGCCTTCAGCCGGACCGCGAATGGCCCCACAACTCCGTAGGCAAGAAAGACCCCGAGAAACGTTCCGACGAGCGCACCGCCAATCAGCTTTCCAAGAACCTCTGGAGGTTGGTCAATCGACCCCATGGTCTTGATCACACCCAGCACAGCCGCAACAATCCCGAGCGCCGGAAGACCATCTGCCATCGCTTGAAGTGCATGGCTCGGATGCAGCGTATGATGAAGGTTCTCTTCAATTCGCTGTCCGAGAATTTCCTCAACCTGGTGGGGATCGTCGTAGTTCATCGAGATTGCCCGAAGCGTATCACAGATCATCGCGGTCGCTTCTTTGTCGGAGAGTATCTTTGGATACTCCCGAAATATTTCGGACTCTTCTGGATTCTCGATGTGCTCCTCTAGCGCGACGGCATTCTGACGTCCAAGCCGCACAAGTTCATAAAGTAGACAAAGCAAATCGCGATAGTCATCAGGAAGCCATCGCGGCCCCTTAAAGACACGCGCGATGTCTTTAAGCGTATGCTTCACCTCAGACATGCTATTGCCGATCAGGAACGCACCGACGGCCGCACCACCGATCATTGTCATCTCGAACGGAAGCGATTTCATTATGATGTCGAGTTTACCGCCGGCCATCATATAGCCGCCGAACACCATCACGAAGACGCAGGCAAGTCCCGCTAGTCCAAGCATCTGTCTACTCCGTAGCTGCGTTGGCGTTGCGCCCTGCCATTAGGACGCTGAGCGCATATGCCGTCTCCGGCGTGAGGTTGGTGAGAATGTTCGCGGCGGTATCGGCGTTCATTCGGGCGACGAAGCCTGCTGCAAAAGCGGGCTCCATCGTCTCGAACAATGCGGCGGCATCTTTCGGTTTCATTCCTTCATAGACTTCGACCAGTCGGGACACATCTTCGTCGGCAGCAGTCTTGGATCGGTGCATCCGGGCCTCGAGTCGCGCCTCGGCTTCTGCCAGACGAATGAGGGATGCTTCGATTTCTTGGCGTGCGACCGTAAAGTCCTGCTCACGCATCGCCACCGCTTCTTCCCGTTCGGTGAGTCCGGCATCCCGTTGAGCAAGGTCCTGAAGAAGCTGAGAGATTTCATCCGACGGAGGGCAGAGCAAGGCAACATCAGCCCGGTCTGGCGGCTCGGCGCCATCGGAAATGGCCAAACTGGCTGAAACGATCCGCGTGAGCGCGGACAGAACCAGCACCGATACGAGGATCGTGAAGCCTCCGCGGCGGAGCGAGTCAAACCGCTTGGTTTTCATCATGCAGCTCCAAGCTCATGGTTCCGTGCGGCACGGAAACTCGGAAGCGGGCTCGGGCCGCTCGTTTCTTCGTCTCTGAGGCGATCGGCCGCCTCCGCCTCAAGGTCCTCGAGGCTGGCCAACAGGATTTCCATCCGCCCGATGCGGTCGTCGGCACGCGACGAGGCGCGGGCGAGGCGATCCGCCTCCCTGTCCGCTTCCTGACCCGCCTCGATCATCTCTTTGGACAAAGCGTCCACCTTCTGACCCAATGCGGCGATCCGTTCGTTGATTCGTGTGTCGGTCGTGATTGGAGCATGAAGGCGGCGGGAAAGGATTCGGCACCAGATCGCCATGCCAAGCGTTCCGCACAGCAAGAGAACGTCAGAGATTTGTGAAATTATCTGCATGTCAGGTAATCACGAAGTCGATGATGAGAATGTCATTCACGGTGTCCGGCCCCGTCAGTAATTGGACCCGCCGCAAGAGTTGAGCCCGCAGCCGCAATAGCGCAGTTGGGTTCTCCAATTCTGCGACCGGAATGGCGCGGAGATAAGTCGCGAAGATATCAAGAATTCGCGGCTGTAATGCGGCGATCTTCGGGTCGGCGGTCTCGGTTTGAAGAAAAGCCCGGAAGCGCAGCTGCTTGATGCCGCTCGCATCTCCCACCGAGATCATCAGCGGGTCGAGTTCCAAGAATGTTGGCGGATCCGATTTTGCCACATGTGCATTAGGGACCGGAGCTTCTGCGGTATGCCCGGAAGGGAGTATCGAATCGAGCATTCCCGATCGCATGGCATAAAACCCGCCGCCTCCGAATGCACAGGCCAGCGCAAGAGTGAGGAGTAGCCAAAGCTTCTTTCCCTTCTTCGGCTCATCCTGTCCGGTTTCTTCCTGCTCTGCTTCCGGTTCGGCCATTTGGGCATCCTCGTCGTTTCGAGAATTGAGCTAACCCACGGGGACTAACTTAATGTTAACGGAAGTACGGAATTGTCCCCCTCGACGCCCAGAACGGGCCGGCCGATTTCGAGAGGGCATACGTTGGAGAATCTGACTGCATTTTGGAAGGCGCAGGACAAGCGCCGAGTTGCCGTCCTGGCTGTCGCGACGCTGGTCGCGATGCTTTCGGTGCTGTTCCTGACCCGGCTCGCCACGGCGCCTCGGATGGAGCTTCTCTTCGCGAATCTCGAACCCGCGACCGCAGCCGAGGTCGTCGCAAGTCTCGATGCACGCGGGACTTCCTACGAGGTCGTGGGCGGCGCCATCTACGTGCCGGACGATGTGCGTGACGCGCTCCGGATGCAACTTGCAGGCGAAGGCCTGCCGCGGATGGACGGCGCCGGCTACGAGCTGCTCGATGGATTGAGCGGCTTCGGAACGACCTCGCAGATGTTCGACGCCGCCTATTGGCGCGCCCGGGAGGGCGAGCTGACGCGGACGATTCTGTCGTCCCCCGGGGTTCGCCAGGCGCGCGTGCATCTTGCGACCGGCGATTCGTCGCCCTTCTCGCGCGATCGTTCGGCGACAGCGTCCGTGACGTTGCAGATGACGTCGGGCGCCGTCGGAACCTCCCTGGCGCGTGCCGTTCAGTCCCTTGTTGCCGGAGCCGTGCACAATCTTTCGACGGAGGATGTCACGGTCATCGATTCGGCAAGCGGGCGTGTCGTCGGTGGCACCGCGATCGACACCCAAGCCGAAGCCCGGAATTCCCGGATGGCCGAGATGCGCGCTTCGGTCGAGAATCTCCTCGCCGCGCGTGTCGGAGAAGGGCGCTATGTCGTGGAACTTGCCGTGGAAACCCGCCGTGACCGCGAGAAGATCACGGAGCGGCTTCTCGACCCCAAAAGCCGCGTCGTCGTCAGCACCGACACCGAGGAGCGGACATCCTCCGACCGCGGAACCGACTCGAGCGTTACCGTCGCGAGCAATCTGCCGGAGGGCGATGCCGCAGGCGGGGGCGAATCGCAGAGCAACCAAGCCGAAACCCGCGAACGGGTGAACTACGACTTCTCCGCCACGCAGCGCGAGATCGAGCGTGCTCCGGGTGCAATCGAGCGCGTCACGGTCGCCGTCATGGTCGATGGCCTGCGTGCGGCCGGCGCCGACGGAGCGGATAGCTGGACACCCCGTTCCGCGGAGGAGCTTCAGACGCTGCGCGAACTGGTCGAGGCGGCGGTCGGCTTCCGGGCGGACCGCGGCGACGAAGTTACGGTCCGGAGCATGGAGTTCGACCTGCCCGCAGCGCCTGCCACCGGCCAAGGGCTTTCGCTTCCGTGGTTCAGCGGCGGGCAAATCGTGCAGATGGTGACAGCGCTTCTTCTCGCGCTCCTCGGCCTCGGGATCCTCGCCTTCGTCGTCCGCCCCGTCCTCGCGAATGTCCTTGCGCCGCAACTGCCGCCGCCGGCCGCCGAGCCGCCTGCCGAAGCGGGGTCGGGACTGGATGCGCCGCGCGAACTTCCTGCGCCGGGCGCTCTGCCGAACGATGGGTCGAGCAAGAACGGGCTGGATCTGTCCGACCTCTCCGCGCTGCCGGATTTGTCCAACCTCTCCGACCTGCCGGACCTGCCCGATGATCAAGGGGGCAACCACGAAGATCCTGTGGACCGCTTGCGCCAGCTGATCTCCGATCGCCGGGAGGAAACCGTTGAGGTGCTCCGGGGCTGGATGGATGACACACCGGAGGAAGTTCGATGAGAGCGCTTTCTCTGGAGGACTTCGGCGCGGACGATGTCACACCGCAAGTGACGGTTCCGGAAGTGAAGACGGATGACCGGTTCGACGAGGGCTACAACGCCGGTCGCGATGAGGCGCTTGCAGGCATCGAGGCGGAGCAGAGCCGGATTTCGGAGAGTCTTGCCAAGGGGCTGAATGACGCGATCGCCGCACGGCGCGACGCTGTGGGGGGGACGATCGCCGCGTTGGAGCCGGCGCTGCGTGAGATTTTCGACAAGCTTTTGCCGCATGCGGCAGAGAAGGCGTTCGTCGGCATTCTGGTAGATGAGCTTCGGGAACTGGCCCGGAGTGCCGCCGACCGCCTGTCGCTTCGGGTTGCTCCGGAAGAGACGGCCGCAATCGGGAACCTGCTGAAGCGTACCGATCTCGGAGAGCTTCAGGTCGATGTCGTCGGCGAACCCACATTGTCGATGTCGCAGGCCCTGATCCGCTGGCCGGGCCAGGAACGCCGGATCGACCTCGAAGAGACGCTCGGGGCCCTGGATTCCGCGCTGGATGCCTTCCTGGCATCGGCGACCGGTGCCGATGCCGATTTCCGCCCCGGCGACTCGGTATCGGGGGCGCCTGAAGCGGACGACACATTCGAAATACCGGATTTGGAGAATCCCGATCCGAAAATGCATCAGAAAGAGGCAATCAATGGCTGATAATTCCGCCGACACGAATTCCGCTCTGTCCCGCGTACCTGTCGAGATCACGATCTCGGTGGGGCGCGCGCATCCGACGGTCTCGGAACTGCTCACGCTGAAGCGCGACGCGATCCTGCAACTCGACCGGAGCGTTTCCGACCCGGTGGAGCTCTATGCAGGCGACCGCCTCATCGCACGTGGCGAACTCGAGGAGATCGAGGGCGATACGTCCGGACGCCTCGCGGTGCGCTTGACCGAAGTTGCGGAAACGGACGACCGGGCGTGAGACACCCGCTTGCGGCGGCGCTCCTTCTGGGGGTCCTCGTCGCGCTTCCGGGCGCGGCGATGGCGCAGGATATCGCGATCGATCTCGGCGGGGAAAACTCCCTGACGCTGCGAACCGTGCAGATCATCGCGCTTCTCACGGTCCTCAGCCTCGCTCCGGGCATCGCCATCACGGTGACCTGCTTTCCGTTCATCGTGACGGTCCTGTCGATCCTCCGGCAGGCAATGGGTCTGCAGGCATCGCCGCCCAACATGCTGATCATCAGCCTGGCGATGTTCCTGACCTACTTTGTGATGGAGCCCGTCGCGACGGCCGCATGGGAGGCCGGAATCGGCCCCCTCACGCGTGGCGAAATGGAGGCCGGCACCGCGATTTCCGCGGCGATCGAGCCGTTCCGTGCGTTCATGGCCGCGCGCGTGGATCCCGACACCTTGGCGCATCTGCAGGATCTTCGGCCTGCGGCGGAAGCGGAGAATCTCTCGGTTCTCATCCCGTCGTTTCTTCTGTCCGAGATCAGCCGCGCCTTCCAGATCGGTTTTCTCGTCTTCATGCCGTTCCTGATCATCGACATGGTGACGGCCGCCGTCCTGATGTCGATGGGGATGATGATGGTCCCCCCCGCCATCGTGTCGCTTCCGTTCAAACTTGCCTTCTTCGTTGTCGTGGATGGCTGGACGCTCGTGTCTGGCGCCCTTGTGCGAAGCTATTTGTAGAAAGGTGCCCCCATGACCTATCAGGACCACGCAGGAAATCAGGCGCGCCACGGCGCACAACCGCCGCTTCGGAGAGACGTGACGAATGCGGAAAAGGCACGTGCGCTGATCGCCCTGCTCGGAGACTCCTCGGACGGCACGAGGGCGTCCGACATACCGCCCGAGCGGCTGCGTGCCTGGGCGCGCGATCTGGTGCAGGCTGTCGAATCGCGCCGACCGGCAGCCACCGAGCGGGTTCGTGCGGCGCTCGAGCCGCTTTTGCTGACCCCGCAGATGACCGGCGCGAAGCCGGAGGACGAGGAGGCTTCCTCCGTCGCGCCGGCGGATAAGGCGACGCAGGAGGTGCCGCGCCTTTTCTCACGTCCGGCGCCCGCGCTTTCATCCGATCCGGAGACGCGCAACGTGCTTTGTGAAGCACTGGAGATCGTCAATCCGCGACACCGGCCCCGGCCGGAAATCGTGCTCCTGCCGGAGAAGGATGCCGCTTCGACCGCGGCACCGCGTGGCGACACGGACAAGGGCCAAGCGCGTTCTGCTGCGGCCGGTGCCGCCGGAGGCACGGCGGAGGTGCGGGCCAAAGGCGAGCCGCACAACCGGCCCGAAAACGCGGCGGGATCGGCCCGGCTTCACCCGGATGCCGCGCATGATCCGGCGCCGGCATCCAAGCCAGCGCCGGCGCGATCACCGCGTCGGTTGACACCCGCACAAGCGCGGACGCGGGCCCTTATCCGCGCCAATGTGGATCAGGACCACATGATGCGCGAACATCCGGCCGTGATCGCGGTCGCGCTTCTGGGACGCTCCTCGATGGACCAGGCGCAGGCCCTGCGCACGATGCAGGGCCGGCAGGTCCGGGCGGTTCACCGCATCCTTCGGGATCTCGATGAGCCGGAGGCGATCAGCGCGTGAATTTCTTGTACTTCACCCGGGTCGGCTCCAGCGCATCGGGGCCGAGGCGGCGCATCTTGTCCTCCTCGTAGGCCTCGAAGTTGCCCTCGAACCATTCGACATGCGCCTCGCCCTCGAAGGCGAGGATATGCGTGCAGAGCCGGTCGAGGAAGAAGCGGTCGTGGGAGATCACGACCGCGCAACCCGCGAAATCCGCGATGGCGTCTTCCAGCGCGCGCAGCGTCTCGACGTCGAGATCGTTCGTCGGCTCGTCGAGCAGCAGGACGTTGCCGCCCTCCTTCAGCAGCCGGGCCATGTGCACCCGGTTGCGTTCACCGCCCGACAACAGGCCCACCTTCTTCTGTTGGTCACCGCCCTTGAAGTTGAACGATCCGCAATAGGCCCGCGAATTCACCTCGGCATCGCCCAGCTTGATGAGTTCCGCGCCGCCCGAAATCGCCTCCCAGACCGTTTCGTCGGCGTTCAGGTCGTCGCGCGACTGATCGACATAGGACAGCTTGACCGTATCGCCGTATTCCACCGTCCCGTCATCCGGCTGTTCCTGGCCGGTCAGCATGCGGAACAGGGTGGATTTGCCGGCGCCGTTGGGCCCGATCACGCCAACGATTCCGCCGGGCGGCAGGGCGAAGGAGAGGTCCTCCACCAGCAGGCGGTCTCCGTAGGCTTTCCGCAGCCCCTCGACCTCGATCACCTTGCTGCCCAGACGCGGACCGTTCGGGATGACGATCTGGGCGCGGCCGACACGCTCGCGCTCGGACTGGTTCGCCATCTCCTCGTAGGCGTTGATGCGGGCCTTGGACTTGGCCTGCCGGGCCTTGGCGCCGGCGCGGATCCATTCCAGCTCCCGCTCCAGCGTCTTCTGGCGGGACTTGTCCTCCTTGGCCTCGCGGGCGACGCGGACGGCCTTCTGCTCCAGCCATGCCGAATAATTGCCCTCGTAGGGAATGCCGCGCCCACGGTCGAGCTCGAGGATCCAGCCCGTGATGTCGTCGAGGAAGTAGCGGTCGTGGGTCACGATGAGGATCGTGCCCTTGTAGTCGATCAGGTGTCGTTGCAGCCACGCGATCGTCTCGGCGTCGAGGTGGTTCGTCGGCTCGTCGAGCAGCAGCATGTCCGGCGCCTCGAGCAGCAGCTTGCACAAGGCCACGCGGCGCCGTTCGCCGCCCGACAGGTTGGCCGGGTTGGCATCGTCCGGCGGGCAGCGCAGCGCCTCCATCGCGATGTCGATCTGCGCATCGAGATCCCACAGGCCCTGGCTGTCGATCTCGTCCTGAAGCTGCGCCATCTCGTCGGCGGTCTCGTCGGAATAGTTCATCGCCAGCTCGTTGAAGCGGTCGAGCTTGGCCTTCTTCTCCGCGACGCCCAGCATCACGTTTTCGCGCACGCTCAGGCTCTCGTCGAGATGCGGCTCCTGCGGGAGGTAGCCGACCTTGGCGCCCTCGGCGGCCCACGCCTCGCCGGAGAAATCCTTGTCCTGCCCCGCCATGATCCGCATCAGCGTCGATTTGCCGGTGCCGTTCACGCCGACGACGCCGATCTTCACGCCCGGCAGGAAGCTCAGGCGGATGTTCTCGAACACCTTCTTGCCGCCGGGATATGTCTTGGACACGCCATCCATGTGATAGACGTACTGGTAGCTCGCCATGGTCGGGATCCTCCGGTGGGGGGCGGGTCGTATCGGCGGCCGTCTATCGCGCGGCGGGGGCGGGGGCAATCGGGCCTTGCCCGCAAAGGCATGGCGCGCGAAAGCACGGGACCATGCGCGCGGGCCTGCCATATGCGCGACCGGGACAGGTCGTGGGACTTCTGGGCGGATCGTTCGATCCGGCTCATGCCGGACATGTGCACATCACGCGCGAGGCGCTCAAGCGGCTCGGGCTCGACCGCGTCTGGTGGCTGGTGAGCCCGGGCAATCCCCTCAAGGTGCGCGGCCCCGCCCCGCTGGCCCGCCGGATGGCGCATGCGCGGGCCGTGATGCGGCATCCGAGGGTCGATGTGACGGATCTGGAGGCGCGGCTCGGCACGCGCCACACGGCACGGACCATTGCCGTCATGCAGGAACGCTGGCCCGGTGTGCGGTTCGTCTGGCTGATGGGGGCCGACAATCTCGCGCAGTTCCACATGTGGGAGGACTGGCGCGAGATCTTCGCACGTGTTCCGATCGCCGTGCTGGCGCGTCCGGGGCAGCGTCTGCGCGCGCGCACCGCACCGGCGGCGGCGATCTATCGGCGTTTCCGCCTGCCCGCATCGGCGGCCGGTGGGATCGGATACCGAAAGCCGCCGGCCTGGATTTATCTCAACATTCCGATGAATGCCGCGTCCTCGTCCGAAATCCGCGCCGGGGGCGGCTGGGATCAGCCCTCGTAGCCAAAGGCCCGCGGCAGGGCGAGGACGAGCCCCGGAACGAGGATCAGGGTCAGCAGCGCGCCGAGCAGCACGATGAGGAAGGGCCAGATCTCGCGGATGATCTCGTCCAGCGGGATCCGCGTCGTCGCGTTGATGACGAAAAGCAGGATCCCGTAGGGCGGCGTGATCAATCCGATCATGCAGTTGATGATCGCGACCACGCCGAAATGCACGAGGTCGATGCCCAGTTCCCGGCAGGTCGGCAGAAACAGCGGGATGACCACGAGAATGATTGTCGTCGCATCCAGTACGCACCCGAGCAGCAAGAGCAGCACGTTGATCCCGAGAAGGAAGACGAGCGGGTGAATGTCGAGGCCGACCAACGCATCGGCCATCACGGCGGGGATGTTCTCGGAGGCGACGACGTAGTTGAGGATCAGCGCCCCGCCGATGACGAGGCCCACGGCCGCGGAGGACCGCGCGCTCTCGACCAGGATGCGGTAGAGGGCCATCGGCGATAGCGCGCGATAGAACAGCGCGGCGAGCAGCAGCGCATAGGCCGCCGCGACGGCCGCCGCCTCGGTTGGGGTGGTGACGCCGCCATAGATACCCCACAGCAGGATCGCGGGCATCAGCAGGGCCGGAAAGGCGCGGGCCGTGTGGCGCGGCAATTCCGACAGCGGAACCGGCGGCTCCAGCGCGAACAATCGGCGCCGTGCCAGAAACCAGTTCATCGCCATCAGCACCGCCCCCATCACCAGGCCGGGTACGATGCCGCCGAGAAACAGGAACCCGATCGAGCTGTTGGAGACGAGCGCGTAGAGCACCATCGGGATCGAAGGCGGGATGATCGGCCCGATCGTGGCCGAGGCCGCCGTGATCGCCGCCGCATAGCCGCGCGGGTAGTGGCCGGAACCGGTCATCATGCCGATGATGATCTTTCCGATCCCCGCCGCATCGGCCACGGCCGATCCCGACATCCCCGAGAAGATCAGCGAGGCGACGACGTTGACATGCCCGAGACCGCCCCGGAATCGCCCGACCAGCGCCACGCAGAAGGCGAGCAGGCGGTCGGAGATCGTCCCCGCGTTCATGACCCCGGCCGCGACGATGAACAGCGGCACGGCAAGCAGGATGAAGCTGTTGTAGAGCCCGTCCATCAGGACCTTGCCCGCCACGCCAATGCTCTGCCCGCCCGCGGCGAGATAGACGAGAGAGGCCACGAGGATGGCATAGGCGATCGGCGTCCCGATCCCGGCCAGCGCCAGCAGCGTGCCGATGCACAGCAGGAACTCGACGCTCATGCCCGGCCCCGCGCCGCCTGCCATGCCCGCCAGAGATAGCGGCACGGCACGGCGATCAGGAACAGCGCATAGATCGAGTAGACGTCGCGCATCCGGATCCAGTCGCCGAAGAGCGACGACAGGGTCGCCGTCTTCTTCAGACGCAGGATCGTGAAGCGGTCCCAGGTGGGCGCGAGCGCGAGGATCAGGCCGACCGCGATCGAAAGGCTGCCCACGACGATGAACGCGCGGCGCAGACGCGGCGGCACGGCTTCGCGCAGGATGTCGAAGGTCACATGGTCGTCCTCGCGCACGACGAAGGCCCCGCCCCAGAACACGATCCAGACCCAAAGCGCGAGGCAGAATTCCAGCGTCCAGCCGTAACGGACCGGATCGAGCAGGGGCACCGCCTCGGCCAGCCATGTCAGCCGCCCGGTATACCGCACGAGGATCTGCAGCAGGAACGTGCCGAACATGGCCGCCATCATCACGGCGGCCACGGCCTCGGCGGCGCGGCGGAGAAACATCAGGACCGGCATGGCGTCATGGGGGGGCAGCCCCCCGTCAGGATCACTTGCCGAGAGCGTTGATCTGTTCCAGCACACCTTCGGGCCAGGCTTCGGCGTATTCGGAGCCCTCGTACTGCGCCTGCACGTGCTTGCGGAAGGCGGCCACGTCGGGCTCATAAATCTCCAGCCCCTGCTCGGTGAGGAAGGACACGAGCTCCTCCTCCTTGGCAAGCTGCGCCTGCCGTCCGCTCTCGGCGGCGGCATCGGCGGCATCCTGAACGACGGCCTGTTGCTCGGGCGTCAGGCTGTCCCAAACCTCCTTGGAGAAGGCGATGTAGTTGAGATCGACGAGATGCGAGGTCAGCGCGATCTGGTCGGTCACCTCATAGAACTTCGCGTCGACCACGGTGGGCAGCGGGTTGTCCTGACCGTCGACCGATCCGGTCTGGAGTGCGGTATAGACCTCGGTGAAGGCCAGCGGCGTCGGGTTCGCGCCGAGCGCCCGGCCCAGAAACTGCCAGGCATCCGTGCCGGGCATCCGCAGGTTCACGCCATTGAGATCCTCCGGTGTCTGCACGTCCAGCTCGTCGCGGGACTGGCGCAGGTTCACGTGGCGGCGGCCGAGATACATGACCGACAGCAGCTTGACGCCCAGCTCGTCCTCCACCTTCTGCTTGAAGGGATCCATCAGCGGATCGTTGAACACGGCGACCTGGTGGTCGGCGTCCTGATGGACGTAGCCGGTGGCGAAGAGGCTGAATTCAGGGAAGAAGGTGGCGAGTTCCTGCGCCGAGGCGATCGACATCTCCAGATCGCCGGTGGCGATGGCCTCCAGCTCGGACCCCTGCGCGATGAGGGACGCATTGTAATGCGGCTCGTAGGTGGCGAATTCGTCGACCGCGGGCGCGAAGACCTCGGCCAGAGCGGTGGACCGCTGGTCCGATTCCGAGGCCGGCGTGGACATGCGCAGCGTGACCTTGTCCTGCGCCAAAGCCGGCGCGGCGAGCAGCGCGGCCGACAGGGCAAGCGCGGTGCGGCGTGTGAATTTCATCATGGTTTCCTCCCTTGGATTGGTCTCTGTGGGCCGTCTCCTCCCGACCCCGTCTCGTCTTGTGCAAGTGCCATAACCCGGACTGGCACGGCCGTCACACCCCGAGCGCGCGGCGGCGCGCGCTTTCGATATGGCCGCCGATGGCACCGGCGGCGACACCCGGATCGCGCGTCCGCAGCGCGCGGATGACGGCGAGATGCTCGTCGATCACCGAGGTCACGAGATCGGGCAGCATGCGCGTATCGGCATTGCGGATCAGCCGGATCTTGATCGCGTTGACGCGGTGGATGTCGGACAGGATCCGGTTGCCGAGCGCATCCACCACATGATCGTGAAACGCCCAGTCGAGCACCTGCGCCCGGTCGAGAAGTTCGGGCGTCACACCGGCATGCGCGGCGTCGTGGATGGCGCGGTGCGCGGCCTCGTGGCGGTCGATCTCGGCCTCGGACGCGGTCTCGGCGTAGCGGGCGAATGCCTCCGTCTCGACCAGCCGGCGCAGCTGGAACGCGTCGCGGATCAGGTCGAGGTCGATGGTGACGACCTGAAGCCCGCGTTTCGGCACCGTCCGGATCAGCCCGTCCGCCTCCAGCCGCGGGATCATCTCCCGGATCGCACCGAGCGGCATCCCCGTCACGTCCACGAGTTCCCGCTGCGAGATGATCTGCCCCGGCACGATCTCGCGCGCGAGCAGGCGTTTCGTGAAGCTCGAATAGGCGTGGGCGCGAAGCGGCGTCTCGGGCAGGGCGGTGTCAACCATTGGCCGGTTCCACCGCAAGCGCCGCGCGCAGGGCCTCGGCCTCGGCTTCGGGAAGGGGCGCGAGGGGCGGGCGGATGCGGGCCCAGGCGGGATCGGTCGCCGACAGGGCGGCCTTGAGCGCGGGGACGACCGGGCGGGCGACGATCTCGCCGACATCCGCGGACAGGGCGGCATCCTCGCGCGCCTCCCGCAGGATACGCGACATGCGGGCGGGGTGGAGGTTGGCCATGCCGCTGATCGCGCCGGCGCAGCCGAGGCGGGCCGCCTCGTGCAGCCGCCGCTCGTCCCCGATCAGGATCTCAAGCCCGCCGCGCATCTGCAGGAGCGCGCGGGCATTCGCCGGGTCGCCCGAACTGTCCTTCACGCCCCGCACCCGGTCGCCGAACGCCGCCCGCAGGCGGGCGATGAGCGGCAGCGGCAGCGGCACGTTCGTCACCTGCGGAATGTGGTAGAGGATCGCGCGCGACCCCTCGGGCACCTGCGCAAGCACCGCCGCATGCCAGTCGTAGAGCCCCTCCGCATCGGGTTCGAAGTAAAAGGGCGGGGTCAGCAGGAAGGACCGGATCCCCGCCTCGTGCGCCTGATGCGCCTGGGCCAGTGTGTCGGCCACCGAGGTCGCGCAGAGGCCCATCGTCACGCGCTTCGGGTCGATGGCGGCGGCGCGAAAGGCCGACAGGACCGCGGGACGCTCCGACAGGCCGACCGACGCGCCTTCTCCGGTCGTGCCGAACAGGGTCACGCCATTGGCGCCCCTCTGCATCAGCCGGGCGGCATGGCTGGCCAGTCGGGATCCGTCGACGTCGCCGGTCGCGTCGAAAGGCGTCAGAAGCGCCACGGATATGCCGAACGTCGTCATGCGGAATCCACCCTGTTGCCGCTGACATGTTAGGCGGAGGGTCAGCGCTCTGTCGAGTTCCCCGCACGGCTTGCGGTCGCGGCCTCCCGCCATCCCGCCGCCGCGGCCGCGCGAAGCGTCTCCGCCAGCCCCTCGAGCGAGGCGGCCAGCGGCGAGCTGCGCCGCCACACGAGACCGATGCGGCGCGACGGTTGCGGATCGGGAAACCGCGTCGCCGCAACCGGAGCGGAACGCGTCTCGACCGGCACCGCCATTTCGGGGATCAGCGTGATGCCAAGCCCCGCGCCCACCATCTGCACCAGCGTCGAAAGGGACGATCCGTCGAGCCCGTGGCGCGTGCCCGTGGCCGTGGTCGCGCAGACGGCCAAGGCCTGATCGCGAAAGCAGTGCCCTTCCTCCAGAAGAAGAAGCCGCATCCGGTCCAGCGCATCCGGCGCGGGCGTCGGCGCGTCGGCGTCACGTTCGGGCCGGACCAAGAGGAACGGCTCGTCGAAAAGTTCAGCCGTCGTCAGCGACGGGTCCGAGATCGGCAAGGCCACGAGGGCCGCGTCGAGTGAGCCGTCTTGCAACCCGTCGATCAGGCGGGGCGTGATCGTCTCGCGCATCACGAGATCGAGTTCGGGATGCGTCCGCGACAGCGTGGCGACCAGCGACGGCAGCAGATACGGCGCCACGGTCGGGATCACGCCCAGCCGGAAGGAGCCCGAAAAGCCGCCTTGGGAGATCCGGCCCAGTTCGCCCAGCTCGTCCACGGCGCGCAGGATGGCGCGCACACGTTCGGCGACCTGCCGCCCGAAGGCCGTCAGCCGGGCGCCACGCGCGCCGCGCTCGAACAAAGCGGCGCCCAGGGTGTTCTCCAGTTCGCGGATCTGGACCGACAGGGCGGGCTGCGAAATTGCGGAGGCTTCGGCCGCCCGGCCGAAATGACCGTAACGGGCGAGCGCCTCGAAATAGCGCATCTGTTTCAGGGTCGGATCGGCCATAGGAACAGGTTATCGGTGGGATTAAGAAATACAACTTATATGTATGGCGCCGGGCTGTTAAGTGGGCCTCAAGAAATTCCAACCCGAGGGAGATACGTCATGGACGGATCCGAGAACCAGACCGGCGGCAAGTGTCCCGTCATCCACAATGCCACCTTCCACACCACGGGCCGCGGCCGCAGCAACCGCGACTGGTGGCCGAACCAGCTCAACCTCAAGATCCTGCACCAGAACCTGCCCGAGACGAGCCCGATGGACGAAGGGTTCAACTATACCGAGGCGTTCCGCGGTCTCGACCTGCCGGCGGTCAAGAAAGACCTCGCCGACCTGATGACCGACAGTCAGGACTGGTGGCCCGCCGATTACGGCCATTACGGCCCGTTCTTCGTGCGCATGGCGTGGCACTCGGCCGGCACCTACCGCACCGGCGACGGCCGCGGCGGCTCGACCTCCGGCTCGCAGCGGTTCGCCCCGCTGAATTCCTGGCCCGATAACGGCAACCTCGACAAGGCGCGCCGCCTGCTGTGGCCGATCAAGCAGAAATACGGCAACGCCCTGTCCTGGGCTGACCTGTTCATCCTGACCGGCAATGTCGCGCTCGAGACGATGGGCCTCAAGACCTTCGGCTTCGGCGGCGGGCGCGAGGACATCTACGAGCCCGAGGAAGACGTCTATTGGGGCATGGAAGACGAGTGGCTCGACAACAAGGACAAGCGCTACATGGCCCATGAGGGCGAGGGCCGCTTCCTCGAGAACCCGCTTGCCGCCGTGCAGATGGGCCTGATCTACGTCAATCCCGAAGGCCGCAACGGCGAGCCGGACCCGGCGAAATCCGCCGAGGATATCCGCGATACCTTCGCCAAGATGGCGATGGGCGACGAGGAGACCGTCGCGCTGACCGCTGGCGGTCACACCTTCGGCAAGTGCCACGGCGCGTGCGATGTCTCCAATATCGGTGCGGAGCCCGAGGGCGGTCGCATGGAGGATATGGGCTTCGGCTGGAAGAACGCATTCGACAGCGGCCATTCCGAGCACACCACCACGTCGGGGATCGAGGGGGCGTGGACGCCCACGCCGATCACTTGGGACATGTCCTATCTCGAGATCCTGCTGGGCAACGAATGGGAGCTGACGAAATCCCCCGCCGGGGCGTGGCAGTGGAAGCCTGCGAACGGGGCGATGGCCGACGCCGTGCCGGATGCCCACCGTGAGGGCGTGCGCCATGCGCCGATGATGACGACCGCCGATCTCGCGCTCAAGACGGACCCGGCCTACCGGGCGATCTGCGAGGACTTCCTCGCCAATCCCGACAAGTTCGCGGATGCCTTCGCGCGCGCCTGGTTCAAGCTGACCCACCGCGACATGGGGCCGAAGGTTCGTTATCTCGGCGACGAGGTGCCGGACGAGGATCTGATCTGGCAGGATCCGATCCCCGCCAACGGCAACCCGGACCTGACCCCGGACGAGGTGGCGACGCTCAAGGACGCGGTACTGGCCACCGACCTGTCCGTGGCCGATCTGGTCTCGGTCGCCTGGGCTGCGGCCTCGACCTTCCGCGGCTCGGACCGTCGGGGCGGCGCCAACGGCGCGCGCATCCGTCTCGCGCCGCAGAAGGACTGGGAGGTGAACGAGCCGCAGAAGCTGGCGCATGTCCTGTCCGTGCTGGAAGGTGTGCGCACCGAGTTCGACGGCGAGGTCTCGATGGCCGACATGATCGTGCTGGCCGGTTCGGCGGCGGTCGAGAAGGCCGCCCGCGAGGCCGGTCACGACATCGAGGTGCCGTTCACCCCCGGCCGCGGCGACACGACGCAGGAGTTGACCGACGCCGAGAGCTTCGAGCCGCTGGAGCCCGTCCTCGACGGCTTCCGCAACTACCAGCCCAAGCAGCTCAGCATCTCCGCCGAAGAGATGCTGGTCGACCGGGCCCAGCTCCTGACGCTCACCGCGCCCGAGATGACGGTGCTGATCGGCGGATTGCGGGCGCTCGGCGCGAATTACGCGGGCACGAAGCACGGTGTGCTGACCGATCGTCCGGGCGTTCTGACGAACGACTTCTTCGTCAACCTGCTCGACATGGCGACCGAGTGGAAGGCGACGGACGAGGACGGCACCCTCTTCGAGGGCCGCGACCGCAAGAGCGGCACGCCGCGCTGGACCGGCACGCGGTGCGATCTCGTCTTCGGCTCGAACTCGCAGCTTCGGGCCCAGTCGGAGGTCTATGCCCAGGCCGATGCGGGCGAGAAGTTCGTGCGCGACTTCGTGGCGGCATGGGTCAAGGTGATGGAGCTCGACCGCTTCGATCTGCGCTGATCCGGCGGGCGGGGGGACGCACCCCGCCCGGTAGCATCTCGTTATGCATGAAAGGCCGCGTCCTGATAAGGCGCGGCCTTTTCTGTAATGCCCAATGGCGCTGCTGCACGACGCAGGAGCGATCTGATGTCCGCCACTTCGCGGTGAACACGGCTCCTCCCCCCCCCCGGCCGCATCCCGAGGCACGAAGAGGGCGCGCCGTCCTGCGGCCCGTATCGTGTTAGCGGTACCGCAGTGATATCAAGGATCTGCAGCAACCGGGCCCATGCGCCCGATTCGGATCTTCTGGCATCCATCGGGTCCGCCTGCTATGCCCGGTCCGATCCGCGATCGTCACGTTCCCGCCTCGGGGGCTGCTTCGCGGGCGACGTCGACGGTCCGGCAAGGGCCGCGGCGACATCAGTGGAGGATTGAACCAATGAAGACAGCAGCGATCTTCGCCGCGACCGCACTCGCATCGACCGCAGCCTTCGCCGAGGCGCATCTCGACCGCGAAGGCTGGCCCGAGAGCTTTACCGTCGGCACGGCCAGCCAGGGCGGCACCTATTTTTCCTACGGCTCCGGCTGGGCCAATCTCGTGGCCGACGAGCTGGGCCTGACCGGCGGCGGCGAAGTCACCGGCGGCCCGATGCAGAACATGGCACTGGTCCATACCGGTGACGCCGCCTTCGGCATGACGACGATGGGTCCGGCGCGCGAGTCGATCGCGGGCGAGAATCCGATCGCGCCGGGTCTCGAAATGACCAATGCCTGTGCGATGTTCCCGATGTACCAGACGCCGTTCAGCGTGACCGCGCTGGCCTCGTCGGGCATCGAGTCGATCTCCGACATCCCCGAAGGCGCGCGGATCGGCTTCGGCCCCGCCGGCTCCACCTCCGACACCTACTTCCCGCGGATGATGGACGAGCTTGGCGTCGAGTATGAGCGCCGCAACGGCGGCTGGTCCGATCTGGGTGGCCAGCTTCAGGACGGCCTGCTCGACGTGATCGCGTTCGCCGCCGGCGTGCCGGTCCCCGCGGTCAGCCAGCTCGAGGTGCAGACAGACGTGAACATCATCGAGTTCACCGAGGAAGAGCAGCAGAAGATCACCGAAGCCTTCCCCGTGTCCGAGTTCGAGATCCCGGCCTCGACCTACACCACGCTGGAGGAGCCGGCGCGGTCCGTGTCGATGTGGAACTTCGCCATCGCCAATTGCGACCTGCCCGCCTCCTTCGTGAACGCGGTGGTCGACACGGTGATGTCCGACCACGAGCGGATGGTGAACATCCACCGCGCCGCCACCTCGACGGTTCCGGAGAACTGGGACAAGAACAACGGCGTCCTGCCCTGGCACCCGGGCGCCGCGCAGTGGTTCATCGAGAATGCCGGAGCCGACATTCCCGAAGATCAGATCCACGGAAACTGATCGAATGATCCGCGCCGGGGCCGCCATTTCGCGGCCCCGGACGCATTCGGGGCGCAACGACGCCTGAGGGACGTTCAGACACCGGCCCCCGTCGCGACGGAGCGGCCGTCACCAGAGGACACCGCCATGGCGCCCGAAGACCCCAAGCCCGATGCCGACGATCTCGAAGCCCGCCGCCGGGACGATCGCAGCGACGGCATGACCGACGGCCCCCTCGTCGCCCAAGGCGTCGACGATGAACCGGTCGAAGGAAACCGGCGTCTCTTCGACGGGACGACATGGTTGATCATCGCGGGCATGTCGGGGTTCTACGCGCTGTTTCACCTCGCCGCGCTCAACGGCTGGTCGATCTCGTCCTGGACGGGCGTATCGATCCCGTTCCTGCCGGTCTTCCCGATGGAGACCTGGAACTTCCGCATCGTGCATATCGCGGGCGCGCTGATCCTCGGCTTCACGCTCTATTCCGCACGCGCCTTTCCCGACGAGGACGGCGGCGGCCGCCATCCGCTCGACCTTGTGTCCTGGGTGTTCCTCCTTCCGGCGCTCTATGCCTGCTGGACGGCCCTGGGCTTCGCGGGCGAAATCGCGAGCGGGGTGATGTGGAACGGCATCGACGAGGCGATCCGCACCGCCGAGATCTGGCATTACGGCGTCCCGCTCCTTGTGGCGACGGCGGGCGGGATCCTGCTGGGATGGGCGCGGCCGCGCATGCGCGGCACCATCGCCCCGGTGGACGTGGTCCTGTCGGTCTGCGGCATCGCGGTCGCGATCTACCTCATCACCATCTACAGCACGCTGATGCGGAACTCGACCGGCACGCCGTTCGCCCCGATCGGCATCTCACTGGCCGCCGTTGCCGGCACCGCGCTGATCATGGAACTGACGCGCCGCGTGGCGGGCCTCGCGCTCATCATCATCGCGGGTGTGTTTCTGATCTACGTCTTCGTGGGTGACATGCTGCCCGGTTTCCTGAACGCGCCGGATATCGCGTGGGAGCGGTTCTTCAGCCAGGTCTATACCGATGCCGGCATCCTCGGCCCGACCGTCGCCGTCAGCTCCACCTACATCATCCTCTTCATCATCTTCGCGGCCTTCCTGCAGGCATCGAAGGTCGGCGACTACTTCGTCAACTTCGCCTTCGCCGCCGCCGGGCGCGCGCGCGGCGGACCGGCCAAGGTGGCGATCTTCGCGAGCGGCCTGATGGGCATGATCAACGGCACCTCGGCGGGCAACGTCGTGGCGACAGGGTCGCTGACCATCCCGCTGATGAAGAAGGTCGGCTACAGGTCGACGACCTCCGGCGCGGTCGAGGCCGCCGCCTCCACCGGCGGACAGATCATGCCGCCGATCATGGGCGCGGGCGCCTTCATCATGGCCGAGATCACCGGCATCCCCTATACCGACATCGCCATCGCGGCGATCATCCCGTCGATCCTCTATTTCGTGTCGATCTACTTCATGGTCGATTTCGAGGCCGCGAAACTCGGCATGCGCGGCATGCGCGAGGACGAGCTGCCCAAGTTCCGCGACATGATCCGCCGCGTATTCCTGTTCCTGCCGATCCTCATCCTCATCGTGGCTCTGTTCATGGGCTATTCGGTAATCCGGGCGGGCACGCTCGCGACGGCCGCCGCCGCGGTGGTCAGTTGGCTCACCCCCTACCGGATGGGGCCGAAGTCGATTTCGCGGGCGTTCGAATTGGCCGGAACGATGTCGATCCAGATCATCGCCGTCTGCGCCTGTGCGGGCATCATCGTCGGCGTGATCTCCCTGACCGGAGTGGGTGCGCGGTTCTCCTCGGTTCTGCTCAACATCGCCGAGGCGAACCAGCTTCTGGCGCTGTTCTTCGCCATGTGCATCGCGATCCTGCTGGGCATGGGGATGCCGACCACGGCCGCCTATGCCGTCGCCGCCTCGGTCGTGGCGCCGGGCCTTGTGCAACTGGGCATCCCGATCCTGACGGCGCACTTCTTCGTGTTCTACTTCGCCGTCGTCTCGGCGATCACGCCGCCCGTGGCGCTGGCGAGTTATGCGGCGGCGGGCATTTCCGGCGCGAACCCGATGGCGACCTCCATGGCTTCGTTCAAGATCGGCATCTCGGCCTTCATCGTGCCGTTCATGTTCTTCTACAACTCCGCCATCCTGATGGACGGCACCTGGTTCGAGGTGATCCGCGCGGGCCTCACGGCGACCTTCGGTGTGTTCCTCCTGTCTTCGGGCGTGCAGGGCTGGTGGGTCGGCGGACGTGCGAACCCGGTGATCCGGGGGGCGCTGATCGTGGTGGCGCTGTTCATGATCGAGGGCGGGCTGATCTCGGACGCGATCGGCATCGGCGGCGCGCTCGTGCTGTTCCTGCTGGGACGAATGACCGCCACCCGCACCGCCGAGAGTTGAGGTGGCGCACCCGGTCCCGGTCTGACCGGGGCCGGTGGACTCCGACATCGTTGCGCAGTGCCGGCTTCCGTTCGGCGCGTTCGAGGGAGCCGATACAATCCGCTCAACCTCGGGAGGATCAATGCCTTCGGTTTTCGGCTAAAGATGGTATGGAGGGCTTGGCTCCGGTCTGCGAACGGTCCGGCCTGCAAGGGGAATGATCATGGCCGAAACCAAAAGCTGTCTCGTCGAAAAGCTGTCGCGCTACGCGCCCCTGTCCGAGCGGGATCTCGAGCGGCTCGCCACGCTCGAGGAGGAGGAACGTCCTTGCCCGCGCGGCTCGGACGTGCATCGCGCGGGCGACCGGAACGGAGATCTCTTCGTTCTGAAGGCGGGCTGGGCGTTCAGTTTCACCAACATGCCCGACGGGCGACGCCAGATCGTAACGGTTCATCATCCCGGAGACGTAATCGGGTTTCCCGACATCGCCTTTCGCAACGCGACGACGACGCTTCGTTGCGTCGATGACGTGACGCTCTGCCCGTTCCCGAAATCCGCGCTCAGCGTGATCCTGCGCGAATCCCCCCGCCTGTCGGCGTTGATGCTATCGATCGCGTTGCGCGATCAGGTGGTGTTCATCGATCTCCTGCGCGCCATGGGCCGGATGAGCGCACGGGAACGGATCGCGCACATGCTGCTCGACTTCCGCGCCCGGCTGCGCATGACCGATCCGGCGGTGACCGACCGGTTCCGGCTGCCGCTGACGCAGCAACAGATCGCCGACTACCTTGGGATCACCAACGTCTATGTCAGCCGCACGATGATCCAGATGGAGGATGAGGGCGAGATCGTCCGCTCGGAAGGTCACATCACCCTGCGCGATGCGTCCAAGCTCGAACGGCTCACCGATTTCTGCGATCGCTACGCCGACATGGACACAAGCTGGTTTCCCGACACCTGATCGCCGACCGGTCGGCGCCCAGACGACGCGGCCGCTCAACCTGCAGCAGCCGCGACGCCGGATTGTCGGGCGGCGCAGGCACGCCGCCCCAAGCTCACTCGCCGATCGCCACGCCCTCGCGCCGGGGGTCGGCCCCGCCCGTCAGGGTTTCGCCGACCGCGATGGCATGCAGCCCCGAGGTGAGGTCGCGCAGGTTCACCTCGTAGCCCATCTCCGTCAGCGGCTCTGCCAGCGCCTCCGCCGCGGTTCCGGCCTCAAGGTCATAGGTCCCGAACCGGTTGACCAGATGCGGCAGCGCGACCGCCTGCTGCACGTCCATGCCCCAATCCAGATGTGCGATGATGGTCTTGGCCACGTAGCCGATGATCCGGCTGCCTCCGGGCGATCCGACCACCATCACCGGCGCGTCGTCGCGCATCACGATCGTCGGCGCCATCGAGGAGCGGGGCCGCTTGCGCGGTTCGACCCGGTTGGCGACGGGACGGTCGTCTTCATGCGTGGAAAAGCTGAAATCCGTCAGTTCGTTGTTCAGCAGGAAGCCACCGGGCGCGAGAACGCGGCTGCCGAAGCCGTTCTCGATAGTCGTCGTCATCGACAGGGCATTCCCCTCGGCATCCACGATCGAGATGTGGGAGGTGGACGGCATCGACGGCGTCCAGCCGTCGCCCCAGTCCGGCAGGTCCAGCATCGCATGTTCCCAAGGGGGTGAGCCGGCCGAAACCTCGGGCAGCGCATCGTCGCCCGCCAGAAGGTCCGCGCGCAGGTCCAGGTACTGCGCATCGAGCAGGTTCGGCACCGGCACGAAGTCGCTGTCGGCCATGTAGCGGCCCCGATCCGCGAAGGCGAGGCGCGAGGCGTCGCCGATCAGCCGCCACGCCTCGGGCGAGTCGGGACCCATTTCGCCGATCTCGTAGGGCTCGATCATGGCGAGGATCTGGCCCACGGTCAGCCCGCCCGACGAGGGCGGCCCCATGCCGCAGACGTCGTGGCCGCGATAGGGCGCGCAGACGGCCGGCCGCTCGATCACCTCATAGGCGGCAAGATCGCCCAGCGACAGAAGGCCGGGCTGCGCCGCACCACGCACGGCGGCCACGATACCCTCGGCGATCTCGCCCTCGTAGAAGGCGTCGGTGCCCCTCTCCGCCAAGGCGCGCAGCGTCTCGGCATAGGCCGGGTTGCGCAGGGTCGACCCCTCCGCGATCGGCTCTCCGTCAGGCAGGAAGTAATCCGCCGTGGCCGCATCGGAGGACAGCCGCTCCGCATCCTCGGCGACGAGCGTGGCAAGGCGCGGCGAAACGGCGAATCCGTCCTCGGCATGCCCGATCGCCGCGTCGAAGAGGTCCGGCCAGTTCGCCCGGCCCCAGCGGCGATGCGCCTCCTCCATCAGCATGGGGGTGCCCGGCGTGCCCACCGACAGACCGCCGACCACGGCGTCGAAGAAGCCCATCGTCTCGCCGTCCTCGGTCAGGAACAGCGTGGGCGTCGCCGCCGCGGGTGCCGTCTCCCGCCCGTCGAGCGTCGTAAGCTCACCCGTCTCCGCATCGTACCAGACGAGGAATGCCCCCCCGCCCAACCCGCTCGATTGCGGCTCGACGAGGCCCAGAACCGTCTGCACTGCGACCATCGCATCGGCGGCGGATCCGCCAGCGCGCAGCACCTCGGCACCGGCCTCCGCGGCCAATGGGTTGGCGGCGGCGACCATCCAGTCCTGCGCCTCCACGGGGGCGGCAACCTCGGGGGAGAGGCCGGTTGCCGCTTCGGGCGCGACGGCATCCGCGGCCTGCTGCGCGAAAGCGGGACTGGTGAGCATCATCAGGGCTAGAGCCGTCCGCATCGTCGTTCTCCTCATCATGGTGCCGTGGGGGAAGGATGCGCCGTTTGCTGGCCGAAGCAACCCCGGATCGTCACGCCCCGCCGTCTCGGCGGCACACCGCACCGCACGATCCGGGGTTGCGGGGGACGTGACGGAACGGCACGCCCGCCTTGTGCGCGGGCCGCCGATGCCCGACCTTTGCGCCGACACCGACCGGAGACGCACGCCATGTCCGACTACCCCCACCTCCTCGCCCCGCTCGACCTGGGACATGTGGCGCTGAAGAATCGCGTCATCATGGGATCGATGCACACCAATCTTGAAGAGACGAAGGACTGGAACCGCGTGGCGGAGTTCTATGCCGAACGCGCGCGGGGGGGTGTGGCGCTGATGGTCACGGGCGGCATGGCCCCGAACCGCGAGGGCGGCGTGTTCCCCGGCGCGGCGGGCCTCTTCACCGATCAGGACATCGCCAACCACCGGATCGTCACCGAACGGGTCCATGCCGAAGGCGCGCTGATCGCGATGCAAATCCTCCATGCCGGGCGCTATGCCTACGGGCCGGAATGCGTGGCGCCGTCGGCCGTCAAATCGCCGATCTCGCCGTTTCCGCCCAAGGCGCTCGATGCCGAGGGGATCGAAAAGCAGATCGCCGACTTCGTCACCGCCGCCCGCCGCGCGCGCGAAGCCGGATATGACGGCGTCGAGATCATGGGGTCGGAGGGCTACCTCCTCAACCAGTTCCTCGTCACCCATACCAACCACCGCGACGACGAATGGGGCGGGTCCTATGCCAACCGGATGCGCCTGCCGGTCGAGATCGTGCGCCGCTGCCGCGAGGCTGTGGGCCCGGATTTCATCCTCATCTACCGCCTGTCGATGATCGACCTGATCCCGAACGGATCCACGCACGAGGAGGTCGTGGATCTTGCCCAAGCCGTCGAGGCGGCGGGCGCCACCATCATCAATACCGGCATCGGCTGGCACGAGGCGCGGATTCCGACCATCGCCACCTCGGTGCCCCGCGCGGCCTTCTCCTGGGTCACGAAGAAGCTGATGGGGAAGGTCTCGATCCCGCTGGTGACGTCGAACCGGATCAACATGCCCGATGTGGCCGAAGCGGTCCTGGCCGACGGCTGCGCCGATCTCGTGTCGATGGCGCGCCCGTTTCTTGCCGATCCGCATTTCGTGGCGAAGGCGGCGGCGGGGCGTGCGCGCGAGATCGCGCCCTGCATCGCCTGCAACCAGGCCTGTCTCGACCACACATTCGCCGGCAAGATCAGCACATGCCTCGTCAATCCGCGCGCCTGCCACGAGACGGAGATCGTGGTCGCGCAGACCGATGCGCCGAAATCCGTCGCCGTGATCGGCGCGGGGCCGGCGGGTCTTTCGGCGGCGCTGACCGCGGCGGAGCGGGGGCACCGCGTAACGCTGTTCGACCGGGCCGCGCAGGTGGGCGGGCAGTTGAACCTCGCCAAGGTCATCCCCGGCAAGGAGGAATTCCGCGGCTTCGTGGATTGGTTCGAGACCATGCTGGAGGTCCGGGACGTGACGGTCCGGCTGAACGCCGAGGTTACGGCCGACGACCTGTCGGCCTATGACGCGGTGATCGTCGCCACCGGCGTCAGCCCGCGCGATCCGCACATTCCGGGGCAGGACGACCCGAAGGTCGTCAGCTATATCGACGTCCTGCGCGGCACGGCAAAGGTCGGCGCACGGGTCGTCGTGGTGGGCGCGGGGGGAATCGGATTCGACGTGTCCGACCATCTGGTCCATGACGGCCATTCCGCGACTGTCAACCTGCCCGAATGGTTGCGCGACTGGGGCGTCACCGATCCCGAGGCGCAGCGCGGCGGTCTGGCCCCCGAAGGTCCGCGTCCCGAAGCGCCCGCGCGGCAGGTCACGCTTTTGCAGCGCAAGGCCGAAGCGCCGGGCCGACGTCTCGGCAAGACCACCGGCTGGATCCATCGCGCAACGCTGCGCATGAAGAACGTGAAGATGGTGGGCGGCGTGAACTACGAGCGCGTCACCGATGACGGGCTGCTGGTCAGCTATGGCGAGGCGCGGGAGAATCCGGAGGTGATCCCCGCCGATACGATCGTGCTTTGCGCCGGGCAGGAGCCGGAGCGCCGTCTGGCTGATGCGCTGGAGGCGCGGGGGGTGGCCGTGCACGTGATCGGCGGCGCGGATGTGGCCGCCGAACTGGACGCGAAGCGGGCCATCGACCAAGGGACGCGGCTGGCTGCCGCCTTGTAAAACTTCAGGAGAATCATTGTCTTGCGGCAATTACCCATGGGTAATTGGCGTGCCGGGTCATTCCCGGACCCGCCGGAACCCCACCACCGCACTGCGCGACAGGTCGGGCGCGTAGACGAGGCCGCTGCGCAGCAGGCAGTCGAAGATGCGCCCGATCATGGCCGCGGGATAGGCCTCGGGGTGCAACTCCATCAGCACGGCCTCCACGTGATCGGGCCACGGCGCGTCGAACAGCGCCGCCTCGCCGCCCTCGATGTCCATCACGACGACGTTCGGGCGGTAGGCCGCGAACAGGTCCGCAAGCCGCAGCACCGGCACCGCAACCTCCTCGCCGCGTCCCGATCCGTCGGCGATGGCGGAGGCCCAGAAGGCGGGCGCGCAGCGGAATGTGACCGTCTCGGCCGCACCCGCCGCCCCGACCGCCCCGTGCAGCAGCGTCGCCGCCTGATGGCCGTTCGCGTCAAGGTTGGCGCGGATCACGTCGCGCATGTGCGGGTTGGCCTCGACCGAGACGAGGTTCTCCGCCCCCGCGCCGCGTGCGCAGATGCAGGAGACGAAGCCGATGCCGGCCCCAAGCTCCAACACACGCGCGCCGGACGTGATGCAGCGCGCCGCCGCCGCCGCCTCGAACTGCTCGTAGGCGCCGGCGGCAAGCCGCGCCGCGATCCGTGGCCGCAGGATCCGGTCCGGCACGGTCAGGTGGACGCCGTGGATGGTGAAGTCGGGCACGTCCTCTCCCTCCGGCCTCGGTCAGGCGGCGCCCGGCCCGCTTGCCGCGCGGCCGGACGCGTTCCTGCGGTGAGCCGGGGCGCGCCCGGCCCCGATCACTCGCTCAGGCCGCGCGCGCGCATTTCCTGCGGAATGTTGAACAGGCCCGCGCCGAGGCCGACATCCGTGCGCATGTCGCCCAGCACCACGGTCGTCTGCGCCCCGGTATCGTCGGTGATCACCCATTGGCGCAGCGTCACCGGGTCGGGCGTGAAGATCAGTTCGATATTGCCGTATTGCGGGTTCGCCGGATCCTGAAGCGTGATCGCCGTCTGCGTGTTGTCGCCGCCATGCGCGACGACCATGCCGGACCGCCCGAGGTTGACGTTGTCGGCGAGGATCAGGCTGAGCGGCGTCTGACTCAGGGGATATTGCTCCGGCGGAGTGTTGGAGACGGGATCGAAGACAGCGACCTGACTGCCGCCGGCGATGACGAGGCCGTTATTGGGCGCGTCGTAATCGAACCGCGCGCGGCCCGGCCGCCGGATGGCGAGGTCTCCTGTCGAGATCGAGCCGTCGGAATTGATCTGCGTGAACTCCGCCTGCGAGGTGCGGAAGGAGTTGAGATAGTTCGAGATCTGGCCCACCGAAATCTGCGCCGTGGCGGGCAGGGTGGTGACGGCGAGGGCGAGGGCGGCGAGGGTGGCGAGGCGCATGTCCTTGAGTCTTTCCGTTCGGGAGGGCCGCGTGCGGCGACCGGTTCGAGGGGCATATAGGCCCCTCTCGCCCGGATTTCCCGGGTTATGCGATGTCACGCGCCCGTCAGGCGCTGCGCCGCCCGATCAGCCGTTCGGATCGGGCAGCAGGATATCGCGCTTGCCGACATGGTTCGCGGCGGTGACGACGCCGTTCTCCTCCATCTGCTCCACGAGACGGGCGGCCTTGTTGTAGCCGATGCCGAGCTTGCGCTGGATGTAGGAGGTGGAGCATTTGCGGTCGTTGGCGACGATGGCCACCGCCTGATCGTAGAGCGCGTCCTCGCCGCCGGTATTGCCGCCGAGGCCCAAGACCGCGTCGATATCGCCGGCCGCCTCGCCGTCGGGACCGTCGAGAACGCTCGACGCGTAATCCGGCGGGCCGAAGCTCTTGAGGTGGTTGACGATCTCCTCGACCTCCTCGTCGGAGCAGAACGGGCCGTGGACGCGCGTGATCCGGGAGCCGCCGGCCATGTAGAGCATGTCGCCCATGCCCAGAAGCTGCTCGGCGCCCATCTCGCCCAGGATCGTCCGGCTGTCGATCTTGGAGGTGACGTGGAAGCTGATCCGCGTGGGGAAGTTGGCCTTGATCGTGCCGGTGATGACGTCGACCGACGGGCGCTGCGTGGCCATCACGAGGTGGATGCCCGAGGCGCGCGCCATCTGCGCGAGACGCTGGATGCAGGCCTCGATCTCCTTGCCCGCGACCATCATCAGGTCGGCCATCTCGTCGACGATGACGACGATATAGGGCATCTTTTCCGGCAGCGTCTCCTCGGTCTCGAAGACGGGTTCGCCGGTTTCGTCGTCGAAGCCGGTCTGGACCGTGCGGGAGAACATCTCTCCGCGCGCCAGCGTCTCGGCGACGCGGGCATTGTAGCCGTCGATGTTGCGTACGCCCATCTTCGACATCTTGCGGTAGCGGTCCTCCATCTCGCCCACGACCCATTTCAGGGCCACGACCGCCTTCTTCGGATCGGTGACGACGGGCGACAGAAGATGCGGAATGCCGTCATAGACGCTGAGTTCCAGCATCTTCGGGTCGATCATGATCATCCGGCATTCGTCGGGGCGAAGCTTGTAGAGGAGGCTGAGGATCATCGTGTTGATCGCCACCGACTTGCCCGAGCCGGTCGTCCCCGCGATCAGCAGGTGCGGCATCTTGGCAAGGTTGGCGATGATCGGCGCGCCGCTGATATCCTTGCCCAGCGCGAGCGGGAGGGCATGGCTGTCGTCGCCGAAATCGCCGGCCGACAGGATCTCGCGAAGGACGACCTTCTCGCGCCGCTCGTTGGGCAGTTCGATCCCGATGACGGAGCGGCCCGGCACGGTCGAGACGCGGGCCGAGAGCGCCGACATCGACCGCGCGATGTCATCGGCCAGCCCGATCACCCGCGACGCCTTGAGGCCGGGCGCGGGCTCCAGCTCGTACATGGTCACGACGGGGCCGGGGCGTACGGAGACGATCTCGCCCTTGACGCCGTAATCGTCGAGAACCGCCTCGAGCGTGCGCGCATTCTCCTCCAGCGCCTCCTCGGAGAGGTGGTGGCGCTCGACGGTTCCCGGATCGGCGAGAAGGTTGATCGGCGGCATCTCGTAGCCGGTCTCGTCGTCGCGGCCGCGCGCACCGGATTGCGCCTCGGCGCGGGCCTGGGCCGACGGGGTCGCGGGACGGACGGGGGCCTGCACGACCCTGCGAGGGGCTGGCGCGCCGGCGGCTTCGGGGCGCGCCTGTTCGGCCGGTGCCTCGGCCTCCTCGGTCTCGATCAGCGGATCGGCGTCGAGGTCGAAGGCTTCGATCTGGGCTTGCGCGGGGCGCGGCGCCTCCGTCCGCGCGGCGGCGGTCAGGACAGGCTCCGTGCGTGCCTCCGGCGCCGTGGCGTCCGGGGCCTCTGCGTCATCGGCGCGGCGCATGCGGGTGCGCACGGCGTTGGCGATGCGGGCCTGGATGCGGTCCCCGGCCGGCGCCTCGTCGTCATGGTCGAAATCGTCCCTGTCGTCGCCGTCAGCGGCGGCACCGGCACCGCCGAGATTGGGCAGCCAGGACAGGAACGAGCGGCGCGGCGCCTCGTCGCTTCTGTCGTCGTCTCCGTAAAGCGCCGCCTCGCGCGCCGCGGCCCGTGCCGCCCGCCGTTCGCGCCACGCGCTCGCGCCGGCGGCGGTGCCGCGAACGGTCCCCCGCGCGGCCGTTCCGGTCAGAAGGCGGACGCCGTGCATGGCATGGCCCAACCCTTCGAGGAAATAGACACCCGCATTCACCGCATCCTCGCGCGTGAAGCCGAGCACCCAGCCGCCGCAGACGAGGGCAGCCACCGCGATCAGGATGGACAGGATCTTGAGCCCGATGCTCGCCGTGATCGGCAGCACCGACAGAAGCGCCCCGAGCGCCGTATCGCCGAACAGCCCGCCCAGCCCGAAATCGTGGGTCCAATCCGGTCCGGGCACGAGCGAGGCGGCATAGAGCGACACCAGGAGCATCCAGGCCGGCACGAAGAGGATGCGCGGCAGCGCCCTCTCCGAGCCCAGGTGCCCCGCGAACCGCACGCCCCACGCGATCAGCCCCGCCGCGAAGCCCAGCGCACCGTAACCCAGCACGAGATAGAGCGGCGCGGCCAACGACGCGCCGAACATGCCCAGCCAGTTGCGCGGCGCGCGGTCGGTCGCCGCCAGCCAGTTCGGATCCTCGGGGCTGTAGCTCAGGAGCATCGCCGCCATGAGCAGACCCAGGATCACCATCAGCACGCCCAGCCCCTCACGTCCGCGGCGGGCGAGGCTGATCTGCAGGTTGCTGTCGAGAAGGGGATCGCGTTGCCGCACCTGATAGGCCATCGGGGCTCCTCTTACGTTTGCAATCCGTCGCGCAGGCGGGTCAGCCCCTCGATCGTCTCGTCGAGAGGCCCCACGAGGGCGGCGCGGATATGTTGGGCACCGGGATTTCCGGCTTTCGTGTCACGCGCCAGATAGGCACCGGGCAGGACCTTGACGCCCGTCTCGGTCCACAGCTTCAGCGTCGCCGCTTCGCCGTCTATCCCGTCGGGCGTGGGCAGCCACAGGAAGAATCCTGCCTCGGGGATGTGCTCGGGGCCGAGGATTCGCGCGGCGGCCGCGAATTTCTCGGCGTAGAGGGCGCGGTTGACCCGGACGTGATCCTCGTCATCCCAGACGGCGGCGGCGGCCATCTGCAGGGGCAGGGGGAGGGGCGCGCCGGCATAGGCGCGAAGCTGCTTCATCCGCGCGATATTGCCCGGACCCGAAACCGCGAAACCCGACCGCAATCCGGCGAGGTTCGACCGCTTCGACAGGGAGTGAAACGCCACGACGCGGTCCGGATCGGCACCCGTGGCGCGCACGGCCTCGAGGATGCCGGTGGGCGGGCTGCCGCGATAGATTTCGGCGTAGCACTCGTCGGCGAAGATCTTGAAATCGTGCCGCTCGGCCAGGCGCAGCAGGTCCGACCAGTAGTCCAGCGAGGCCACCGACCCCTGCGGATTGGCGGGGGAGCAGATGTAGACAATCGCCGTCCGGTCGAGCAATTCCGCGTCCAGCGCGCCGAAATCCGGCAGATGTCCCGTTTCGGCGGTGGCGTTCACGTAGACCGGCTCTGCCCCCACGCTGAGCGAGGCGACGGCATAGACCTGATAGAACGGGTTCGGCGTCAGGATGACGGGGCGCTTGCCGTTCTTGGTCTCCGGGCAAAGCGCCATCGAAGTGTTGTACAGCCCCTCCCGCGTGCCGTTGAGCGCAAGGATGTGCCGGTCGGGATCGGCGTCGTAGTCGTAGCGCCGCTTCAGCCATCCGGCGCAGGCGGAGAGAAGCTCCGGCGCGCCGTCATTGGGCGGATAGGACATGAAGGCGGCCTGATGGCGCGCGATCACCTCGCCCACGAAGGCGGGCGGAAGATGGCGCGGATCGCCGATGGTCATCTGAATCGGGGTGTCGCTGCCCGGCGCGCGGTCGCCGATCAGGGTCCGCAGGCGCGGAAATGCGTATTCGGGCAGTTCGGAGAACCGCTTTGGGGAATTCATGCTCATGCCTCGTGCGGGTGCTCTGTCGGCCCCGTTTTCGCTACGATAGCAGGGCCGGGGTTGAAGGGTCCAACGAAAATCCGGCGCGGCCGCCGGGGTGTGGCTTTCGGGCCGGGTGCGGGATCAGGCCAGCGCCGTCTCCATCGCCGCGCCGAGGCGCAGGAGCCGTTCCTCGGCCATGGGCGGAGCCAGGGCCATCAGCCCGCACATCGCCGTCTCCGTCGGCAGCGTCAGCCCGCACAGGCCCAGCACGTTGCCCACCCGCGTATTGCGCAGCGCCAGCAGGTTCTCGGTGACGTAATACTCGTCGTCCTCGATCAGACGCTGCCGGTCGGGAGCGGTGCTGGCGACCGTGGGCAGCAGGATCGCGTCGTAGCCGGCGGTGTCGCGCAGATATTCCCGCTCGGCGGCCGCGCGGGTGCGGTAAGCGGCCAGCACGTCGGCCGCGTCCATGTCCCGCCCGGTGCGGAAGCGTTGCAGGATGCGGTCGAACATCAGATCCGGCGCGGCCTCGATCCGGTCGCGCCAGATCGCATAGGCCTCGGGCGAGAACAGACAGGGCGTCAGGTCCATCGCCGTCTTGACCGCCGGCACCTCGCCACGCGCGATGACCGCACCGGCCTCCTCGAGGCGCGCGACGGCGTCCTCGAAGGCGGCGCGCGGGGCGTCGCGGCTGCTTTCGGTGTAATCGGCCAGCACGAGGAAGCGGCGGCCCTTCAGCGTGGCGCCGGTGAGGTCGGTCGGACGCCCCCCCTCCAGCAGCGCGAGGCCCAGCGCGGCGTCCTCGACGTTGCGGCAGAGCGGGCCGACCGTGTCCATGCTCTCGGCCAGGGGCACGCAGCCGCGCATCGACACGCGGCCCCACGACGTCTTGAGCCCCACGAGGTTGTTCCACGCCGCCGGGGTGCGCACCGATCCGCCCGTGTCGGAGCCGATCGCCAGCGGGGCCAGCCCGAAGGCCAGCGAGGCCGCCGCCCCGGAGGAGGAGCCGCCGGGGACGAGGGCGCGGTCGTGCCGGTTCGGCGGCGTGGCGGTCACCGGGTTGTAGCCGAGGCCGGAAAAGGCCAGCTCGCTCATATGCGTCTTGCCGAGGCAGACCGCCCCGCCCGCCGTGGCATTCGCCAGCACCTCCGCATCGTCGACCGGGACGCGGCCCTTCAGAAGCGCCGATCCCGCCTCGGTTGCGGTGCCCGCGCTGTCGAACATGTCCTTCCAGCTGATGGGTACACCGTCGAGCGGGCCGCGGCGCGTCCCGTTCCTCGCGCGCGTGGCGGCGGACGCGGCTTCGGCGCGGGCGCGGTCCTCGGTCGGGCGCGCGAAGATGATGTCGCGGTCCGCATTCGCGTCGATCGCGGCCAGATAGGTGTCGCACAGGGCCTCGGGGTCGATCGTGCCGTCGCCGATGCCCCGTCCCAGATCGCCCGCGCTCATCCAAAGCCAGTTTCGCATCGTATCCTCCGGTCCCGGTCGCGGTACGCTAGGCATCGGCGCCGCGATGGACAAGCCGGGCGGCACGATCATATCAGGCCCTATGGATACGGATGTCATCATCGTCGGCGGCGGGCTGTCGGGCCCGCTCACCGCTCTTGCCCTCGCCGAATCGGGCCTGCGCTCGGTCGTTCTCGACGCCGCGCCCGAGCCGGAGGCGGGCCGCGATTTCGACGGGCGGTCCTATGCCGTCGCGCTCGGCTCGGTCCACGTGCTCCGGGCGCTAGGCCTTTGGGACGCGCTGGAGGCCGAGGCGCAGCCGATCACCGGCATTCGCGCCAGCGACGGGCGCGCGGGCGAGGGGGCGGCACCTCTGCATCTGGCGTTTGAGGCGGCCGAGATCGGGGCGCCGTTCATGGGCCAGATGGTCGAGGACCGGTACCTGCGTCCGGTGCTGCGCGATGCATGCCGGGCCAGCGACCGGATCGAGATGCGCTTCGGCACCCGCGTCACCGCGCAGGAGACCGCGCCCGGACAGGTTCGCGTCACGGCGGGCGACACGCTGACCGCGCGCCTCCTTCTGGGTTGCGACGGGCGGGGCAGCGGCGTGGCGGAGCGGGCGGGCATCCGGCGCATGGTGAAGGAATACGGCCAGACGTCGCTCGTCTGCGTGGTCGCGCATGAGCGGCCGCATGACGGTGTGGCGCACCAGTTCTTCATGCCGCCCGGCCCGCTCGCGATCCTGCCGCTGCGGGGCAACCGCTCCAGCATCGTCTGGACCGAGGCGCCCGATGTCGCCGCCGGGATCATGGAGATGGACGAGGCCAACTGGCTGGACGTGCTCCGCCCCCGGTTCGGCAGCTTTCTCGGCAATATCGCCCTTGCCGGCACGCGCCATGCCTATCCGCTGGATCTGCGTCTGGCGGAGCGTTTCGTCGCCGACCGGGTGGCGCTGGTGGGCGATGCGGCGCACGGGATCCATCCGATCGCGGGGCAGGGCCTGAACCTCGGGATCAAGGACGTCGCGGCGCTTGCGGATGTGCTGGGCGGGGCGCGGGCGCGGGGAGAGGATATCGGCGCGGCGGACGTTCTGGCGCGATACGAGCGGTGGCGCCGGTTCGACACGGCGGCAATGGGGTTCGCGACGGATGCGGTGAACCGGCTGTTCTCGAACGACAATCCAATCCTTCGTCTGGGCCGCGATCTCGGGATGGGGGCGATCTCGCGGATGCCCGCGATACGGCGCCGTTTTATTCGCGAGGCGGCGGGGCTGACCGGCGACCTGCCCCGGCTGATGCGCTAGTCGGCGCGTTCCCGGGCAAGAACCGCTGGCGGTAACCGCCGCGGCCCGCCCTCAATCCAGCTTGCGCGCCTCGTCGATCAGCATGATCGGAATGCCGCCGCGCACCGGATAGGCCAAGCCCGCCGATTTCGAGATCAACTCCTGCGCCTCGGCATCCCAGACCAAGAGGCCCTGTGTCTGCGGGCAGACCAGCGCCTCCAGCATCCGACGATCGTGTTGCGGGGTGTCGGTCACTGAAGCATCTCCTCTCCGGTGCCGCCGCGCAGCGCGATTTCCATCAATGTGACCACCGTCTCGCGCCGCGTGGCGAGGGACGGGGCCTCCAGAAGCGCCTGTTTTTCCTCTGGCTCGAAGGGACAGAGCATCGACAGGGAATTGATCAGCAATTCTTCCTCGGCATCCTTGAGGCTGTCCCAATCGGTCGACAGGCCCTGATCCTCGAAATAGCGGTGCAGCAGGTCGAGGAAGGCGGGGCGGTCGAACCGTTCGTCCACCTCGGGGCGGCCGAGATCGCGCTCGAACCCTTCCCAGGTCACATCCGCCTGCAGATAGGGCTCAAATCCCGACACCTCGCGCGTGATGCGATACCGCGACACGCCCGACAGGGTGACCATGTAGCGCCGATCCTCGGTCTCGCTGATCTGGGTCAAGCGGCCGGCGCAGCCGATGCTCTGCAATTCGCGCCCGTCGCCCGTTTTCTGGGCGCGGGGCTGGACCATGCCGATCAGGCGATGCTCGGTCTTGAGGCAATCGTCGATCATCTGCAGGTAACGCGGCTCGAAGATGTGCAACGGCAGCCGGCTGCGCGGCAGAAGCAGCGCACCAGGCAGTGGAAACACGGGGATTTTGGCGGGCAAATCGGCTGAGCGGTACATGGCCAGAGATTTAGGGCGCATCACAGGACATGACAGGGCATTCGCGCAAACGTGCGCGTTTGTCTCAGACGAAGATCATCGAGGACAGCTTGCGCCGGCCTCTCTGAGCCACCGGATCCTTCGGCCCGGCCGCCTCGAACAGCGTGAACAGCTGCGCACGCGCGGCCCCGTCATTCCAATCCCGGTCCCGGCGGAAGAGTTCCAGAAGATGATCGACCGCACCTTCGAGATCGCCCGCACCCTGCAGCGCGGCGGCAAGGTCGAAGCGCGCCTGATGGTTGTCCGGATCGGCCTCGACGGCGGCCTGCAACTCGGCCACGGGGCCGGCATTGGCGGCCTGTTGTGCGAGGGCGAGCTGCGCGCGCGCGGCCTCGACCTCGGGGGCCTTCGCCACCTCGTCGGTCAGGCGCAGCAGGTGACCCTCGGCCTGATCGAATTCGCCCAAGGCGATATGCGCGCGGATCAGCCCGCCATGCGCGGCGGCATTCTCGGGATCCTCGCCGATGATGGCGGCGAACGTCTGGCCGGCATCCATGGCCGCGCCTTCGGCCAGCATCTCCTCGGCGGCGGCGAGCGCCTCGCCCAGACCGTCATCGCCCGGCACGCCGTTCGTGTTCATCGCGGCGACACGGTCGACGAAGGCCTTGACCTCCGCCTGGCTGATGGCGCCCTGAAAGCCGTCGACCGGCTGGCCCTGCCAGAAGGCGTAGACCGTGGGGATCGACTGGATGCGCAATTGCTGGGCGATCTGCTGGGCGCCGTCCACATCGACCTTGGCCATGCGCACGAGGCCCTTGGCGTCGGTCACCGCCTGCTCCAGCTGCGGGCCCAGGGTCTTGCACGGCCCGCACCACGGGGCCCAGAAGTCGACGATCACCGGCACGGTCATGGACGCCTCGACGACCTCCGCCATGAAGGTGGCTTCGGTGACGTCGCGGATCAGGTCGTTCGGTGCGGCGGGCTGCTGTGTCTGGCCGAGTTCGAGCATGGGGGGCCTCCTTGGTTGAGGGGCTATATGCGGCGCGCGGCGGCGCTTTCCAAGGGTTTCAGAGGTCGAAGGTCGCCAGAACCGGCGCATGATCCGACGGTTTCTCCCACCCCCGGACGTGGCGCAGAACGCGCGACGAATGGGCGGCGTTGGCGATGTCGGGCGTGGCCCAAACGTGGTCGAGCCGCCGGCCCTTGTCGGCCGCGTCCCAATCGGGCGAGCGGTAGGACCACCACGAATAGAGCGGCCCCTCGGGGATGTCCTGCCGGGTGATGTCGACCCAGGCGCCCGAATCCTGTGTCTCGGCCAGGGCTGCGACCTCGACCGGCGTGTGGCTGACGACCTTCAGAAGCTGTTTGTGCGACCACACGTCGTCCTCGCGCGGCGCGATGTTCAGGTCGCCGACGAGGATCGACCGCGCGGGCGCCTCGGCGTGGAAGGCGTCGCGCATGTCGCGCAGGTAGTCGAGCTTCTGGCCGAATTTGACGTTCATTTCGCGGTTGGGAACGTCGCCGCCGGCGGGGACGTAGAAATTGTGGATGACGGTCCCGTCCTCGAGCCGGCCCGCGACGTGGCGGGCATGGCCGAGCGCGGCGTGATCGACCGCGCCGGCCTCCTCCATCGGGCGCTTCGACAGGATGGCCACGCCGTTATAGTCCTTCTGTCCCTGCGCGACGCGCCAGCGATAGCCCAGCCTCTCGAAGCCTTCGACGGGGATCTTCTCGACCGGGCTCTTGCATTCCTGCAGGCAGAGGATGTCGGGGGCCTCCTCCTCCAGAAGGCGCAGGACGAGCGCCTCGCGCAGCCGGACGGAGTTGATGTTCCAGGTCGCGAGGGTGAAGGGCATGCGGTCTCCGGGCGTGGGGTTCGGGCAGGGTTCGCCAAGTGGTCTCTGCACAGGATCCCGGGCGGGTTTGCAAGCTGTACGCGTCATACCGCTTCGTGGCCGCGCTGCCACCGGGAGGCGGTTCGGAACCGTCCGCCCGGTTCGGGGAAGCCATGCAAAACGGCGGGCGATATGTGCATTTGCGCACAAAAATCTCAGGTTTATCACGCTCACGTGCATTGAGGTTGGCGTCTGCCGCCCGCATATCCCCCTCATCGGCAGGGCAGACCGCCCCGCCCGCAGACCACCGGCCCGGTTCGGGGCCGATCTACCTGAAAGGAATTTCATCATGAAAACCATCGTCGCCTCCGCCCTGATCGCCGCCGCAGCCCTTGCCGGTCTGCCCGCCACCGCACAGGTCGCCGCAGGGCCCGCAGGTGCCATCGCGCATTTCAACCTCGACCGGACCAATTCCGAGGACCTGCGCCTGCCGGAAGGCCGCACCGCCGGCACCGTGGTCTCCACCCGCTCGGAGAGCGTGCGTGCCGCAGTCTACGACCACTTCAACGGTGACGCGGACAGCTCGGCCGATCTGCGCGGTCTGAACGGTGCCACGGCCTTCGACGCAACGCCTGCCGTCGGTGTGGATATCGTCGACCGCATTCGCCGCGAGAGCGCCGAGAGCGAGTGACTTTGACGAAATAGCTGCGGGACGTCTCATCCCCGGTCTCCCCGCGGTGACGATACGCCTCCGACCATGCCGGTCGGGGGCGTGTCGCGTTCTGGACCATGCCCCTACGGCCGCACGTCGTGACCGCGCCCCGGCCCGCCAAAAAAAGAGGCCGGACACGAGGTCCGGCCGAGTCCAACAGGGAGGATGCATCTGAGACTCCGCAGATGCGCCGGTTCTACAAGCCTATCCACCGGACGCGGGTGACGTAAAGGCAGTTTGAAGTTCTGCCTTACCATCGGCGGAATAATGCGGCTTTGCGGCAATGTCGCCGATGGCGCCGTTTCAGGCCATCAAACGATAGCCCCCGCTCTCGGTCACGAGCAGGCGCGCATTGGACGGCTCCGCCTCGATCTTCTGGCGCAGGCGGTAGATATGCGTCTCGAGCGTGTGGGTCGTGACGCCGGCATTGTAGCCCCAGACCTCGTGGAGGAGGACGTCGCGCGGGACCGTGCTCTCGCCCGCGCGGTAGAGGAACTTGAGGATGTTGGTCTCTTTCTCCGTGAGGCGGATTTTCTTGTCGTCTTCGGTGACGAGCACTTTCTGGGCGGGGCGGAACGTATAGGGCCCGAGGGCGAAGACCGCGTCCTCGGATTGCTCATGGGTGCGCAGCTGCGCGCGGATGCGGGCCAGAAGGACCGGGAACTTGAAGGGCTTGGAGATGTAGTCGTTCGCGCCGGCATCGAGGCCGAGGATCGTGTCGGCATCGGTGTCGTGGCCGGTCAGCATGACGATCGGACATTTGACGCCTTGTTTGCGCATCAGCCGGCAAAGCTCCCGCCCGTCGGTATCGGGCAGGCCCACGTCGAGCACCACGAGGTCGTAGAGTTGCTCCTTGGCGCGGGCCATGCCGGCGGCGCCGGAATCGGCCTCGAAGACGTCGAATTCCTCGGTCATCACCAATTGCTCGGCCAGGGCATCCCGCAGGTCGTCATCGTCGTCGACGAGCAGAATTTTCTTGAGGTTTGCCATGAGACTCTCCCGGATGTGCTTTCGTTGTCCAATTCCTGCCTTCCCCTGCAAAGGCAGGGAAGGGGCGGCACGCGAACTCACCACGACGTGTCGCCAAGGCCGGATTTGTTTCATATGTGGGTGCGGCGGCCCCCGCTGGGAAGCCGATTGTTACAGGAGATCACCGGGCGATGCTGTCACCCACGCCTGAAGAGCTGGCCGCGCGGGCGCGCGCCGACCTGCGGGTGGGCCTGCCGGTTGCGGTGGGCGGCGTCGTGCTGGCGTCGGTCGAGACGGTCTCCGCGGCCCGGCTGGCGCAGATGCGCGCGGCCGGGCCGCTGGTCATGGCGGTGACGGGACGCCGGGCGGAGACCCTGCGCGCGCGGGCCTATGACGGCGACGTGGCGCGGATCGCGGTACCGGAGACGGCCGACGCCGCATGGCTGCGGGCGGTGGCGGATCCGGCCGACGATTTGCGCATGCCGATGAAGGGACCGCTGCGAACGCTGCGCGACGCGGGGGCGGCGCCTTGGCGGCGGGGCGTCGCGCTGGCCAAGGCGGCGCAGCTTCTGCCCGCCGTCGTGGGGGTGGAGATGGCGGCCCCCGAGGGGATCACCGTACTTCCCGAGGCCGCGCCCGTCGCGGCGGAAGCCCCGCCCCATGCGGTTTCGGCGGCGCGCGTGCCGCTGGCCGTGCATCGTGCCGGCCGCGTCCACGTGTTCCGCGAGGGCGATGGCGGCGAGGAGCATTACGCGGTCGAGATCGGCATGGTGGACCGGTCACGGCCGGTTCTGGTGCGGCTGCATTCCGCCTGTTTCACGGGCGATGTGCTGGGCTCGCTCAAATGCGATTGCGGGCCGCAACTGCATGCCGCGATGGACGCGATGGCCGGCGCGGGCGCGGGCATTCTCCTCTATCTCAACCAGGAGGGGCGCGGGATCGGTCTGGCCAACAAGATGCGCGCCTATGATCTGCAGGATCAGGGTTTCGACACGGTCGAGGCGAATCACAGGCTGGGTTTCGAGGACGACGAACGGGATTTCCGGCTCGGCGCGGCACTGCTGGGGCGGCTGGGGATCGATGCAGTGCGGCTGATGACCAACAACCCGCGCAAGATCGAGATGATGGCCGCGCAGGGCATCCGCGTGGCCGAACGCGTGCCGCTTCATGTCGGACGGGGGGCGGAGAACGCGGGTTATCTCGACGTGAAACGCATGAAGTCGGGGCATCTGGAATGACGCGCGCGCAGGACACGGGCCCCTTGCGAGGGGATGGAATTATCGGGATGGCCGATCGTGTCGCGGGCCGGGACGATCTGGTCCTGACGCCGATGGGCCTGCGCTTTGCGGGGCGGATGTTTCCCTGCACGATCGGGCGGGGCGGCGTGCGGACGGACAAGCGGGAGGGGGACGGGGCGACACCAACCGGCGTGCACCGGATCGTCGGGATGCTCTGGCGGCCGGACCGGATGGCGCGCCCGGCGGATTGGGCGGTGCCGATCCGTCCGGGCGACCTGTGGTGCGACGCGCCCCGGCACCCAGATTACAACCTGATGGTCCGGGCCCCCTTTTCCGCCTCTGCCGAACGGCTGGCGCGGGGCGACCGGCTTTATGATCTGGTGATCCTGACGGACTGGAACTGGCCGCATGCCGAGCCGGGGCGGGGCAGCGCCATCTTCCTGCATCGCTGGCGGCGGCCGGGTTATCCGACCGAGGGCTGCGTGGCGATGGCGCCGGCGCATCTGCGCTGGATCGCGGAGCGGATCACGTTCGGCACACGGCTGATCGTGCCGAAGGCGCTGGCAGGCTGATCCCCGCGTCTCAGGCGGGAACCGGGCGCTCGCCGAAGATGGCGGAGCCCACGCGCACATGCGTCGCGCCCAACTCGATCGCTTCCTCGAAATCGGCGGACATGCCCATGGACAGCCCGGCCAGACCGTTGCGCGCCGCGATCTTGGCCAGAAGCGCGAAATGCAATGACGGCGCCTCGTCCTGCGGGGGGATGCACATCAGGCCGCGAAGCGGCAGGTCGAGCGCCCGGACCTCGCGGATCAGCGCGTCCGCCTCGGATGGCGCGACGCCGGCCTTCTGCGGCTCCTCGCCGGTATTCACCTGCAGGAACAGCGTGGGGCAGCGCCCGATCTGACCGGCGATGTCGGCGATTCGGCGGGCGAGCTTGAGGCTGTCGACCGTGTGGATCGCATCGAACAGCTCCATCGCCGCACGGACCTTGTTGGATTGCAGCGGCCCGATCAGGTGAAGCTCCACCCCCCTGTAGGAATCCTTCCAGGCGGGCCACTTGCCCTGCGCCTCCTGCACCCTGTTTTCGCCGAAGACCCGGTGCCCGGCGGCAAGGACGGCCTCGACCCGCTCATCGGGTTGCTTCTTGGAGACGGCGATGAGGCTGACTTCTGCGGGAGAGCGGTCGGCGCGTTCGCAGGCGGCGGTGATCCGGGCGGTGATATCGGGCAGGGGCATGGCGGGCCTTCGGGTGCGGTGGACCCGCACCATGCCGAAAAGAAAAGAGCGGGCGCAAGGCCCGCTCTCCGTCTTGGTCGTGATCCGGTTGGATCAGAACGCCAGCGCGAGGCCGAGCGACACGGTCTCGAAGTCGTCCGTGTTCAGGCCGCTGTCGAAGTTGCTGTCGCCGTAGCCCAGCTGAACAATCGCACCGCCGCCGAGGTCGTAACCGGCGGTCAGGCCGAAGCCGTCGATGTTGCCGCTCTCGGTGTCGTACACACCGTAGTTGGCGTGCAGCTGAACGCCCGCGAAGTCATAGCCGACGCCGACGCCGACGTGGTCTTTGATGTCGGCGGAAAGCTCGGTCGTGAGATTGCCGCTGCTGACGACGACGAAGTCGTACTGATTCCCGTCATACTCGGTGTAGTTGAGGCCGACCTGGAAGCCAGCGACGCTCGTGTTGACCGAGAAGCCCAGCGCTTCGGCGTCGTCGGCTTCCTGGTAGCCGAGGCCGAAGCCCAGATCGTAGCCGGCGAAGTCGGCTTGGTAGGTGGCACCGAGGCCCCAGACGACGTCGCCGTCGTTGGATGCCGGGACGGGGCGGAAGATGTTGCCGTCCACATCGGTGAAGCCGGGGGTGCCGGCGCGGCCTTCGTCGTTGATCTCGGCCGACACGGCAACGCCGAAGTCGCCGACCGCATAGTCGTAGCGCAGGATCTGGCCGTCATAGGTGCCGTCGAGCGCGGCATTGCCATTGTAGCCGGCATGCTCGGTCGCGTCGTCGTTGATCGAGCCGGCGTTGAACGCCACTTCGGTCAGGGCCCAGTCGAGCGCGCCGTCGGTGTCGCCCATCGTCAGGGTACCGAACGCACCCGAAACGAAGATCGTCGCGCCGCCGTCTTCGCGGTTGTTGTCATTGGCGTCGGAGCCGTCGCCGCCTTCGTCGAGGTCGACGGATCCGCCGAAGACCAGGCCGCCATCGGTTTCGCCCGTCAGCGTGAAGGTGACGTCGATATCCGTGAAGAACTCGGCATCGTCGTCCGTGGTGGCGACGCCGCCATTGCCGGAGAAGACACCCATTTCAGCGAAGCCGGACAGGGTGACCTCGGCCGAAGCGGCGCCCGCGAAGGCAACCAGAGCGGTCGAAGCAAAGAGAACTTTTTTCATGTTTTCCCTCGTGTTTCAGATCGTCCCCACCACGGGAATCGCGTTGGGCGTAGGGTTCATTTCCATCATCCCCCCCCACCTCGCAAGCGAACCGCCGTGGGGCCTCCGGTTTTCGCCCGATCCGTGGTGCTTTCATGTCACAGTGGGCTTTCGCCCGCCCGATTCACGCCCAGATCGGCAATTCGGCGTTGTCGGGAAGACACCAATGCGCGGATTCGGGGCACCTTGTTCACGTATCGCTTTCCACGCTATCCCTCCCCTCGCGCGGGGCGTTAGACGCAGCGCGAAGCAGGCGACGGGGGATGAGATGCGCAAGGCAATGCCGGGACGAATTGTGGCGGCGGCCGCGCTGCTGGCGGGGCTGTCGGGCTGCGGCGGCACCCTGTTCGGCCAGTCGGCCGAGGAGCGGATCGCCAATCAGGAGAACCCCCGCACCATCGCGCGCGCCGAACGTGCCGGCCGCTCGACGGTCTTCGACCTGTTTGCCGGCGACGACGATCCGAATGTCACGCTGGAGGTGAACCGCTATCTCTGGGCGGCGTCGCTCGACGTGCTCTCCTTCATGCCGGTCACCAATGCCGATCCGTTTTCGGGCGTGATCCAGTTCGGCTACGGCACCCCTCCGGGCGGCGGGCGCGCCTATCAGGCGACGGTGCTGGTGCAGGATCCGGCGCTCGATGCCCGCAGCCTGAACCTGTCGCTGCGGACCCGTGGCGGCGCGGTGGACCGCGAAACGCAGCGTGCTGTCGAGGACGCGATCCTGACCCGGGCGCGCCAGCTGCGGATCCGCGACGCCAATCTCTGACGACAATGCGCCGGCGTCCTCCGGGGGCGCGCGGCCCGAGGGACATTCCATGAGCTACGACACGACGTCCATCGAGGCGAAATGGCAGGCCGCCTGGGCCGAGGCCGACCTGTTCCTCGCGACCCGGGACGCGCGTCCCAAGTATTACGTGCTGGAGATGTTCCCCTATCCGTCGGGGCGCATCCATATCGGGCACGTGCGCAACTACACGATGGGCGACGTGATCGCGCGCTACAAGATGTCCTGCGGGTTCAGCGTTCTGCACCCGATGGGGTGGGACGCGTTCGGCATGCCGGCCGAAAACGCCGCGATGGCGTCGGGCGGGCATCCCAAGGAGTGGACCTACCGCAACATCGACACGATGCGCGGGCAGATGAAGCCGCTGGGCCTGTCGATCGACTGGAGCCGGGAATTCGCCACCTGCGATCCGGAATATTACGGCCAGCAGCAGGCGCTGTTTCTCGACATGCTCGATGCGGGGCTGGTCTATCGCAAGCCCGCGGTGGTGAACTGGGACCCGGTGGACATGACCGTCCTCGCCAACGAGCAGGTGATCGACGGCAAGGGCTGGCGCTCCGGCGCCGAGGTCGAGCGGCGGGAGCTGACGCAATGGGCGTTCGCGATCTCGTCGATGGCCGAAGATCTGCTCGACAGTCTGGGTGATCTGGAAAACTGGCCCGACAAGGTGCGGCTGATGCAGGAGAACTGGATCGGCCGGTCGCGCGGGTTGCAGATGACGTTTCCGCTCTCGGCGCCGGTCCACGGCCATGACGGGGTCGAGATCTACACCACCCGTCCCGACACCCTGCGCGGCGCCTCCTTCATCGCCATCGCACCCGAACATCCGCTGGCGCGTGCGTTGGCGCAGGACGACGCGGAGCTTGCGGCCTTCGCCACCGAGGTCCGCCGCGGCGGCACCACCGAGGAGGCTTTGGAGACGGCCGAGAAACGCGGCTACGATACCGGGCTCACGGTGCAGAACCCGCTGGGTGGGACGCTGCCGGTCTGGGTCGCGAATTTTGTGCTGATGGAATACGGCACCGGCGCAATCTTCGGCTGCCCGGCGCATGACCAGCGCGATCTTGATTTCGCCCGCAAATACGACCTGCCCGTGGTCGCGGCCTTCAAGCCTTACGAGGCCGAGAGCTTCGAGGTGGGTGCGGCGGCCTATGTGCCGCCGAAGACGGAACTGGTCGAATATGTCGACAACCCCGCCGGCGTGCATCGCACGACCGGGCACGAGGGGGTCGAGACGACGATCGACTGGGCCGAGACGCAGGGGATCGGCGAGGGCCGCGTCCAGTACCGCCTGCGCGACTGGGGCCTCAGCCGGCAACGCTACTGGGGCTGTCCGATCCCGGTGGTGCATTGTCCCGATTGCGGCGTGGTGCCCGAGCGCAAGGAGAACCTGCCCGTGCGCCTGCCCGACGACGTCACCTTCGACGTGCCGGGCAATCCGCTCGACCGGCACCCGACATGGGCTGCGACCGCCTGCCCGGAATGCGGGGCGGATGCGCGGCGCGAGACCGACACGATGGACACCTTCGTCGATTCGTCGTGGTACTTCGCCCGCTTCACCGCGCCGCGTGCCGATAAGCCGACCGTGGCCGAGGATGTCGATTACTGGATGAACGTGGACCAGTATATCGGCGGAGTGGAGCATGCGATCCTGCACCTGCTCTATTCGCGCTTCTTCGCCCGCGCGATGAACGTGACCGGCCACCTGCCCGCCAAGGCGCGGGAGCCGTTCGACGCGCTCTTCACGCAAGGCATGGTGACGCATCCGGCCTATGTCACGCGCGACGACAAGGGGCGGACGATCTACCACCTGCCCGAAGACGTGGACCTGTCGAGCGGCACCGTGCGCGCCACCGGCGAGGCGATTGAGATCGTCCCGGCGATCAAGATGTCCAAGTCGAAGCTCAACGTCGTCGACCCGCAGGCCATCATCGCCCAGTTCGGCGCCGACACGGCGCGCTGGTTCGTTCTGTCCGACAGTCCGCCGGAGCGCGATTTCGAGTGGACGCCCGAAGGCGCGGCCGCCGTGCACAAGCATCTGACGCGCGTGCACCGGCTGGCCACCGACATCGCCCGCGCCGACCGCGCCCCGAACGATGCCGATGCCGAACTGGCCCGCGCCACGGCCCGCGCCATCGCCGAGGTGACCCAGGGCATCGACGGCTTCGCCTTCAACAAGTCGGTGGCCAAGCTCTACGAGTTCACCAACACGCTGTCGCGGTCGGATGCCGGGGCGCAGGCGCGGCGCGATGCGATGCGCACACTGGCGCAGCTCATGGCCCCGATGGTGCCCCATCTGGCGGAGGAAATCTGGACGATGATGGGCGGCGAGGGGTTCGTCCTGTCCGCGCCCTGGCCCGAGGCCGATCCCGCGCTTCTGGTGGAGGACAGTGTCACGCTGCCGATTCAGATCAACGGCAAGCGGCGCTCCGAGGTGACGGTGCCCAAGGACATGGACAAGGCCGGGATCGAGGCGCGGGTGATGGCGGACGACGCCGTCATCCGCGCCCTCGACGGCGGCGCGCCGAAGAAGCTGATCGTCGTGCCCGGCCGTATCGTCAACGTGGTGGTGTAGGCGGATGGCCCTGCGGCGCGGCATCGCGGGCGTCTGCCTCGCCGGGCTGCTCGCGGCCTGCGGCTTCACGCCGGTCTACGGCCCCGGCGGCGAGGCGGCGGCGCTGCGCTCCGCGATCGTCGTGACCGAGCCCGATACGCGGATCGAGTTCGCCTTCACGCGGCGCTTCGAGGAGCGTCTGGGCCAGCCCGGCAACCCGCGCTACGCGCTGATCTACACGCTCCTGATCGAGGAGACCGGGCTGGCGATCGACGATTCGAACAATATCGAGCGCTTCAACATCGAAGGCGTTCTCGACTGGGCCCTGATCCCCGAAGGCGCCGATGCGCCGGTCCTGACGGGACAGGAAGTCAGCTTCACCGCCTATTCCGCCACCGGCTCCACCATTTCCACGCTGGAGAGCGAGCGGGACGCGGAGCGCCGGCTTGCCGCGATTCTGGCCGATGCGGTCGTCACGCGGCTGCTGGCCGAGGCGGCGATGCTGGCGCCATGAACCTGCGCGGCGCGGCGGCCAATGCGTTTTTCGCCAAGCCCGACCCGGGGACGGCCGGCGCGCTGATCTACGGCGCCGATGCGATGCGCGTGGCGCTCAAGCGCCAGGAGCTGATCGCAAACCTCACCGGCCCCGCCGCCGATGAGGAGATGCGCCTGACGCGCCTGTCCGCGGCGGAGGCGAAATCCGACCCGACCGCCGTGCTTGACGGGCTGAAGGCGGTGGGGTTCTTTCCCGGCCCGCGCGTGGTCTTCGTGGACGGCGCGACCGAGGCGCAGGCCGCGCCCCTGATCGCCGCGCTGGACGGCTGGGCGCCGGGCGACGCCGCTTTGGTCGTGACGGCGGGGGCGTTGCGCAAGACATCGAAGCTGCGCAAGACGTTCGAGGCGCATCCCAAGGCGGCCGCGATCGGCATTTACGACGAGCCGATGGGGCGCGACGAGATCGACGCCGCCATCGCCGCCGAAGGACTGGTTCTCGATACGGCCGCGCGGCGCGACGTGGAGGCGCTGGCCCGGCTGCTCGACCCCGGCGATTTCCGCCAGACCCTGACGAAGATCGCGCTCTATGCCGGCGGCGAGCCGGTCACCTCCGAGGCGGTCGCCGCGATGGCCCCTGCGACGGTGGATGCCGATATAGACGAGATCATCGCCGCAGCCGCCGAGGGCCGGGCCGACGCGATCGGGCCGTTGATGCAGCGTCTGGGCGGACAGGGCGTCGGCGCGGTGCAACTCGTCATCTTCGCCACGCGCCATTTCCAGCAGCTTCACGCGGCATCGGTCGGTGGCGGGGCCGGATCAATCCGCCCGCCGCTTTATGGCCCCCGTCGCGATGCGGCGGAGCGGCAGACGCGGGAATGGGGCACGCGGCGGCTGGAGGCGGCGCTGGCCGTGCTGATGGAGACCGACCTGACCTTGCGCTCCGCCTCGCGCGCGCCGCAGGTCGCGGTGATGGAACGGGCATTGATCCGGCTGGCCATGATGGTGCGCGGACAGGGCGGGTGATGTGCCGGTTGCGCGGTCGGTAAGAAGCCACGCGATGCGGCTCCTTGAGGAGCACGGCGGTGCCGTTCAACCGGCCTGAAGCCGCGCCCCGGTCCCTCGAGGCTGTTGCGATGTCGCCGCTTGACAGGCTTCCGGTGCTGGAGATCGTGGGGGAGGGGTCGCTCTTCGTTTCGGTCGCCATGATGATCTTCCTCGCGGATCGCCACGGAGCGTTCACCCATCCGGCGGGCACCTATCCGCGTGCGCGGCAGGACGCGCTGACCAACACCATTCTCGAGACGTTCGATGCCGTCCTGTGGGACTATGCCAAGCACAGCTTCGTCCTGCCGGAGGCGCGGCGCGTGCCGGAAATCAAGGACAGCCTCAGATGGCAGTTCGCGCGACAAGCGCAGGCGATGGCCGACCTCCACAAGGGCGGGCCGTTCCTGATGGGGGCGGACCCGTTGGTTCCGGATTTTCTGCTGGCGCATTGCTGCGGCTGGGCGGCGGGGCTGAAGATGGACCTGCCGGACGATCTGCGGACGCACATGAACGCGATGCGCGCGCGTCCCGCCTTCCGCCGCGCACTGGCCCACGGGGCGCAGTGACGCGGGCCAGAGGTCGGGGGCGGTGCTGTGTCTAGCGCCCGGACCGAGGCCTTGCGCGGGACTCGGCGTCCTGCGCCCAGCTGGCCGCGTGCCGCCCGGCCCAGAGGCCGGTGGCGAGGCACGCGGTCAGGAGATAGCCGCCCGTCGGCGCCTCCCAATCCAGCATCTCTCCGGCGGCGAACGTTCCGGGGCGATGCCGCAGCATCAGGCCTCCGTCGAGCGCATCCCAGCGCAGCCCCCCGGCAGTCGAGATCGCCTCGTCCATCGGGCGGGGACCGGCCAGCGGGACGGGCAGAGCCTTGATCCGCCCGGTCGGATCGGCCGGCAGCGGCCCGCCGAATTCCCGTAGCAGCGCGATCTGGACCGGGTCGAGGCGCAGCGCCTTGCGCAGATGCTCCGACAGGCTGCGCTTGCCCCGCCGGGCGAGGCGTTCGCGCACCGCACCCGCATCGAGATCCGGCTTGAGGTCGAGCGCCAGCGGCGCCCCGTCGCGCAGGCGCGGCGTGAGGGGATAGAGCCCGCCACCCTCGATGCCCGCCGCAGAAATCGTAAATTCGCCGCGATGCGTGGTGCCATCGACGATCAGCCCGGTATTCTTGACCGCCGCGCCGAAATGGCGCGCCATGTGCAGGGACCAGTCGACCCGGAAGCCCACATTGGACGGTGCGAATGGCGCAACCTGCGCCGAAAGCTCTGGAAATTCCGCCCATAACCCGTCGGAGCCGAGCCGCCGCCACGACGCCCCGCCGAGCGCCAGAACCGTCGCATCCGCGGCGATTCGCGTGCCGTCCTCGAAGGCTAGGGCGGCGCCGTCCCAGCCCGTCCACCGCGCGCGGCGATGTAGGCGAACGCCCAGCCCCTCGAGCCGCGCAAGCCACGCGCGCAGCAGCGGGGAGGCTTTCATTGCTTCGGGAAAGACCCGCCCAGTCGAGCCCACGAACGAGGGCTGGTCCAGCCCATCCATCCACGCCCGCACCTCCTGCGGACCAAACACCTTGATCATCGGGGTCAGTTCGCGGCAGCGATAGGCGGTGGCAAAGTCCTCCTCGATTCTGGAGATGTTGAGGCCGGATTTCCCGGCCATCAGAAATTTGCGCGCCGGGCTCGGCATGCGGTCGAACACGTCCACCGCGCATCCCGCCGCCGCCGCTGCCTCCGCCGCCATAAGCCCGGCGGGGCCGGCGCCGATTACGGCGACGGTTGCTCTGTCATCGCGGGAAACCATCTTTGGGGGCATGACGCAGACGATCCCGGAGGGCAACGCCATCGATCCCGACACGGACCTGCCGCTTTGCGCCTTGTGCGAGCGCCCGATTCCGCCGGAGGCGAAGCAGAGCCTGCACCACCTGATCCCCAAGTTGCGCGGGGGAAAGGGCGGCCCGGTCGTTCTGGTGCATCAGATCTGTCACAACGAAATCCATACCAGCGCCTCCGAGGCGGAACTGGCACGGATCTGGAACACGCCGGCAGATCTGCGGCGGCATCCGCGTCTCGAGAAATTTATCAAGTGGGTGCGCAAACGCCCGGCGAATTTCCACTCCAAGACCCCCGGCGCGCGCCGGGGGTGGAAGCGGCACTAGGCTGCGCGCGTCACTTCACGAACGGCGCATCCTCGCCCCAGACTTCGACCACTCGCGCATCGCGGCCGCACCCTTCGCGGTAGCGCGTGTAGGCCACCGATTTCGGCACCGCGAACCCGACCGACGAGAAGGCGATACGGTCGTCGGACTTGTAGTAATCCTGATGATACTCGCCGACGGGATAGAACTCGGAGGCGTCGCGGACGGGTGTCACGATCTCCTGCCCCAGTTCCTCTTCGGCCGCGGCGACGGCGGCCTCGGCGACCGCACGCTGCTCGGGTCCGTCGGTGAAGATCGCGGTCGTGTATTCGAGGCCCCGGTCGCAGAATTGCCCGCCCGCATCGAGCGGATCGACGGAGCGCAGGAACAGGTCGACGATCTGGCGATAGCTGATCACGCTTTCATCGAAGGGGATGCGGACGACTTCGATATGGTCGCCGGACCGACCATATTCCGGATCGGGCGTGGTGCCGCCGGAAAACCCGGAAACGACATCGCCCACGCCCTCTACGCTTTCGAAATCGGCTTCGACGCACCAGAAGCAGCCACCCGCGACGATCGCGGTTTCGGCCTGCGCGGGCGCGGTGGCGGAGAAAAGGGGGAGGGCCAGAAGGGCGAGGCTTGGAAAACGGGTCATGAGATCTCCTTTGGCTCGCAAACGCGCCGGACGCCAATGACGTTTCCTCACAACAACGTCAGCGCAGCCACCGAAACACCAAAGGCGCGCAGGTGATGACGAGGACGATCCGCGCGACGTGGTGGACGACGATGTAGGCCACATCCGCTTCCGCCATGATTACGATCACCGCCATTTCGGCCTGACCGCCGGGCGAAAACGCGAGGAATGCGTCGAGCGGCGGCGCGAGACCGGCCAGAAGCACGACCTCGGCGAAGATCACCGCGAGGACGGCGAGGATAGCCCCGTGCCCCAGCCCCGCCAGAAGGAAGCGCCGGACTTCGGCGAGCGTGATGCCGGAATATTTCACGCCGACCACGATGCCGATAAAGAATTTCGCCGCCTGAATGGCCTCGGCCGGGGGACGGTGGGCGATCACGCCGCCGAGGCTGAGCGCGGCGGCGGCGATCATCGGACCCAGGATCGAGGCGCCGAACCGGCCCACCGCCTTGGCCGCGCGCCAGCCGACAAGGCCTGCGGCGACCATCGCGGCCAGCTCTCCCGGCGGCAGGGCGGTCACGGGCGCGCCCGGTGCACCGGTGAGGTTCACCCCCTGCGTCAGCGTCAGGACCGTCGGGACGATGGCGACGATCAGCAGGACGCGCGTGGCGTGCAGAAGCGACAGCGCACGGGGCTCGCCCCCCGCCTCCTCACCGAACAGGAGCATGTCCTGCTATCCGCCCGGCATCGCAGCATAAAACGCGGTGGCCGGGTCAAAGCCGCAGATCCGGCGCATATACGGGTAACCCGCCGCCCCCGCGACCAGCAAAAAGATCGGCGCGAGCGTGAGCGACAGGGCCATCGCCGGTATCTGGCCCAGCACGGCCGGCGTGATCGAGGCCCCGACCGCAACGCCGAGGATGCCGCGCATCGCATCGGTCAGCGGGGCATAGGCCGACAGGCGCAGACCGGCGAGCGCGCAGACGAGGCAGGCGAAGAGCGGTCCGAGAAGGAAGGGAAGCGGCAGACCAAGAGCCCGGAACGGCACCACTCCAACCGCGCCGATGAGGAGGGTGCGCAGGAGGTTGAGCAGCGCGGTCACGCGCCCCGGCCGCGAGCGGCGCCGGATACGGACGGGCCCCGAACTTGCCGGCGCTTCGCCGCAACCTTGCGATCAGGCCGGGTCGGCCCTTGGCAATGGGTCCGGCAGGCAACGCCGCAAGGGAAGCCGGGCCGGCTCCTCCGGAGGGGATCCGGCCCAATACGCATTTCGCTCAGCCTTGTTTCACCCGCCGGTTCCGGTTCGCCACCAGCTTCAGGCGAAGCGCGTTGAGGTGGATGAACCCCTTCGCGTCGCGCTGATCGTAGGCACCGGCATCCTCCTCGAAGGTCACATGCGCTTCGGAATAGAGCGAATGGTCCGACCACCGCGCAACCGTCCGCGCCGACCCCTTGTAGAGCTTGACGCGCACCGTGCCGGAGACGTGCTCCTGCGACTTGTCGATCAGGGCCTGCAGCATCTCGCGCTCGGGCGAGAACCAGAACCCGTTATAGATCAGCTCCGCATAGCGGGGCATGATCGAATCCTTCAGGTGGCCCGCGCCGGCATCCAAGGTGATCTGCTCGATCCCGCGATGCGCCTCCAGCAGGATGGTGCCGCCGGGTGTCTCGTAGATGCCCCGCGACTTCATGCCGACGAAGCGGTTCTCCACAAGGTCGAGGATCCCGACACCGTGTTTTCCGCCCAATTCGTTGAGCCGCGTCAGGATGGCGGCGGGCGACATGGCTTCGCCATCGATCGCCACCGCGTCGCCTTTTTCGAAGGTGATCTCGACCATCTCGGGCGTGTCGGGCGCATCTTCGGGGCGCACGGTCCGCTGAAGCACGTAATCGGGCGCCTCTTCGGCCGGATCCTCGAGAACCTTGCCCTCCGAAGAGGTGTGCAGAAGGTTCGCATCGACGCTGAACGGAGCCTCGCCGCGCTTGTCCTTGGCGATCGGGATCTGGTTCTTCTCGGCGAAATCGATGAGCCGCGTGCGCGACGTCAGATCCCATTCCCGCCAGGGCGCGATGACCCGGATGTCGGGGTTGAGCGCATAGGCGGCCAGTTCAAACCGGACCTGGTCATTGCCCTTGCCGGTCGCGCCATGGGCCACGGCATCGGCGCCTTCCTCGGCGGCGATCTCGACGAGGCGCTTGGAGATCAGCGGCCGCGCGATGGAGGTGCCGAGAAGATACAGCCCTTCGTAAAGCGCATTGGCCCGGAACATGGGGAAGACGAAATCACGGACGAATTCCTCGCGCAGATCCTCGATATGGATCGAGGCGGCGCCCATCATCTCGGCCTTGCGGCGCGCAGGCTCCAGTTCCTCTCCCTGACCCAGATCGGCGGTGAAGGTCACCACCTCGCAGCCGTATTCCGTCTGCAGCCATTTGAGAATGATCGACGTGTCCAACCCGCCCGAATAGGCGAGCACGACTTTCTTGGGCGCATCCATGCGGTTTTCTCCGAGTTTCCCGCAAAGGGCGTAGGCCATCGCTCCACGCCCCGCAAGCGGCCGCCAGAATCAGTCCGCCCGCTCGCGCTCCATTTCGGGGGCGGCTTCCAGTTCGGCGCGCGTCATCGACAGGCCGAGGAACCAGTCATCCATGTCGCCGGGCTGCCGCACCGGGCGCAGGCCGCTCCATTCGATGGACACCTCCTTTTCGCCCATGCCGAGGAAGCCTCCGACATCGACCACGGCCGCCTCGAGCGTGCCGTCGACGCCGATCAGCAGGTCGCCGATCTCGCCGACCTCCTCCCATCCGTCGACCATGTCCGGCGAAATCGGCTCCTCCGTCGGCATCTCGTTCGGGGTGATGTGAATCTCGGTGCCGATCAACGTGGTGGCGCGGTAGGTGTCGCCATATTGCGGCGCCTCGTCGATGGCGGGGCTGTCGCCGTGGGTCTCCGCGGCCACGGGGCCTGCGGCAACGAGAAGGGCGGCGGCGAGGATTCGGGTGGGGATCATGTCTGTCTCTCCGTGTTCGCAGATGCGATGCCGGGTGAACGCGCCGCGCATGCGCCCGTTCCCGCGACGTTGACGACCGTCGGACCTACCCCTATCCGGATCGTCACCCGAGGGAGAAACCGCGATGCTGGGCTGGGTTCTGTTCAAGGACGCGATCACGACGATCCTGGCGCGGCTCGACGTGGCGCTGCGCATGTCCGTGCTGCCCTACGGGTTGGCGGCGGCCACGACGGTGTGGCTGCGGCTGGCCTATCCCGATCTCGTGGGGGTGGCGGATTTCGGCATGGAGATGTCGCCGCCGGCCGGATTTGCCTGGCTGGTCATTCTCGATTTGTGTGCAAACGTCCTCGCGCTTTTGTGGATCTCGGTCGGCTGGCACCGGTATGTCCTGCTGGGCGAGCGGCCGACCGGCTGGGCGCCGCCGTTTCATGGCGGCCGGATCCTCGGGTATCTGGGGCGATCCCTGATGGTGGGGGCGGTCGCGCTTCTGATCGGTCTGGCGGTGGTGGTGGGGCTTTCGGTCTTTCTGGTCCCGCTCGGGGGTCCGAGCATGATGCCGGCCGTCGTCGCGGGCGGGTTTCTCGCGGGCGTGGTATTCTTCTACCGGATGGGGCTCCTGCTGCCGGCCTTCGCGGTCGATGCGCGGATGTCCCTCAACGAGGCGCTTGCCGCCACCAAGGGGCGGGCGACGGCGATCGCGGTGCTTGCGCTCTTGTCGTTCGGGCTGGTCTACGGCCTGCAGCTTCCGCTGGTCGTCGAGGGATATCGCGGCCTGATCACGATCCTCTACGAGATCGTCATGGGCTGGATCGTCCTCATCACCGGGGCCGGGGTGCTGACCTCGCTCTATGCAAGCTTCGAAGGCCGCTCCGATGACTGATTTCGCCGCGGGCGCCGAGGCCGCGACGGCGGCGATGCGCGACCTGTTCGCGCCCACGCCCTGCGCGCGCAACGACTATCTCTCCGACCGGTTCGGCGCCGATATCTGGCTCAAGCGCGAGGATCTGACGCCCGTGCGCTCCTATAAGCTGCGCGGCGCCTTCAACGCGATGCGCAAGCTGCCCGGTGGGCGCGTGGCCTGCGCCAGTGCGGGCAACCACGCGCAGGGCGTGGCCTGGATGTGCCGGCATCTGGGCGTCGCCGGCACGATCTTCATGCCGGTCACCACGCCCGGACAGAAAATTGACAAGACCCGGCTCTTTGGCGGCGAGCATGTCGAGATCGTCCTGACGGGCGATTTCTTCGACGCCACGCTTGCCGCCGCGCAGGCCCATTGCGCCGAAACCGGGGCGCATTTCCTCTCGCCGTTCGACGACGACCGCGTGATCGAGGGGCAGGCCTCCGTTGCGGTCGAGATGCTGGAGCAATGCGGCGGCCCGCCCGACATGCTGGTGGTGCCGGTGGGCGGCGGCGGCCTGTCGGCGGGCATGCGCGCCTATCTGCGTGCGGTCGGGCAGATGCCGGAAATGCGGTATGTGGAGCCCGCCGGCGGCGCGAGCTTTTCCGCCGCGCTCGCCCATGGAGGGCCGGTGACGCTCGATGCGCTCGACGGGTTTGTCGATGGCGCGGCGGTGGCGCGGATCGGGGTGCGGCCCTTCGAAATCCTGCGGGACGTCTCGCCCGACCACCTGCTGCGCGTGCCTGAGAACCGCATCTGCATCACCATTCAGGAGCTCCTGAACACCGAAGGCATCGTGCTGGAGCCGGCCGGCGCCCTGGCCGTCGATGCGTTGCGCGACCTTGCTCCCGAAATCGCCGGCCGCCGCGTCGTATGCGTGACGACCGGGGGCAACTTCGACTTCGAGCGTCTGCCCGAGGTGAAGGAACGCGCGATGCGGTTCGCGGGGCTGAAGAAGTACTACGTGCTGCGGATGCCGCAGCGGCCCGGCGCGCTGCGCGACTTTCTCGACATCCTCGGACCCGGGGACGACATCGCGCGGTTCGAGTATCTCAAGAAATCCGCGCGCAATTTCGGCAGCGTCCTGATCGGGATCGAGACGACCGAGCCGGAGTCCTTCGCGCGGCTGGAGGCGGAGATGGACCGGCGCGGCTTCGCCTGGCGCGACCTGACTGCGGACCCGACGCTGGCCGATCTGCTGATCTGACGCTTTGGGCGGCGTCGCGATCCGCGCGCCTCTACGCAGCCAGTTCGTCGGTCGACAGTTCCGCACGGGTGCGGTCGAGCAGGTCGCGGAGGCGCTGCGCGATCGTGTCGGCATCATGCGACTCGCCCGCATCCGTCTCGAATCTCCCCGCGGCCTTCACAAGCCCTTCAAGCCCGAGATCAAGGGCCCCGTTGCGCAGGGAATGCAGTTCGCGGGCACATTCCTCTGGCGGAAGGCCGACGGCAATCCGTTCGATCGTGGCCGCCGCCTCCTCGTAATACATGGCGAGGACGAGGCAGAGATCGTCGGCCCCGATTTCGCTCTCAAGCTCCGCTATCCTGTCGCGATCGATCATGTCCGCACCATCGCGGCCGGACCCTAACCGCACCTTAACGCCGCGCCGCGCGATGGCGCGAATTCGCGCCTTCATCCGATGTTAAGAATCAGGCGCCATCTGAAGCGGCGGCAGACGGAAGGCGACATGTATCACAGGCACCCGGATATTTCCGCCTCGAGGCGGCCGCCCGAAGCGCGGGCCCGGCACCGGGCGCTTGTGGTCAGTGGCAGCGCGGCGCAGCGTCGGCTGCTCGCGGTGGTCCTGCGGCAGATGGATCTCGACGTGGTCACCCTGTCCTGTGCGGGTGAGGCGCTGCATTATTGCATGACCGAGGAGGGCTGCACCGTGCGCCTGATCCTCAGCGACTGGCAGATGCCGATCATGGACGGGCCCGACTTCTGCAAGGCGTTCCGGGGTCTGGTTCGCGACGATTATACCTATTTCATCCTGATGACGTGCGAGACGGACCGGCGCGTAAAGGCGCAGGGGCTTCAGGCCGGGGCCGACGACTTCGTCACGCGGCCCATCAATATCGGTGAGTTGCGGGCCCGGATCTCCACGGCCAAGCGCATTCTCGATATGCAGGAGGCGCTTCAGCACCGCAATTATGAGGTCAAGACCGCTCTGGAGGACCTGCAGGCGCTGCATGATGCGCTCGACCGCGATCTGGCCGAGGCGCGCAGATTGCAGCGCGCCTTCATTCCTGCCCGGCACCTGAGCAATCCGGGCTATGCGCTGTCGCTCCGGCTCGTCACGTCGGGGCAGGTCGGCGGCGATCTCGTCGGCCATTTCCCCATTTCCGACACCGAAGTGGGGCTCTACTCCATCGACGTCGCCGGCCACGGCGTCGCGTCGGCTCTGCTGACGGGGCGGCTGGCGGGGCTCTTCTCGGGCAAGGCCTGGCGCGGCAACATCGCCTTCCGCTCCGATGGCCGCGGCGTCCATCCGCCCGAAAAGGTCATGCACCGCCTCAACGATTTCATGCTCCAGGAGATGACGTCCGACATCTATTTCACCGCCGTTCTGGCCTATGTCGACATCGTGACCGGCGCGGTGCGGCTGTGCCAGGCGGGGCATCCCCATCCCCTCATCCGGCGGGGCGAAGGCACGATCGAGCGGGTCGGACATGGCGGCCCGCCGGTCGGGCTGCTGCCCGGCACCACGTTCGAGCGGGTGACCTTCGACCTTGAGCCGGGCGATTCGCTGCTGACCTATTCCGACGGGTTGACCGAATGCACGGATACCTGGGGCGACATGCTCGAAGAGGAGGGACTGATGGCCCTGCTCGCGCGGATTCCACCGGATACGGAGGCGGCGGTCGAGGAGTTGGAGGCCGCCCTGCGCACCCATTCCGGCATCGTCGATTTCGCAGACGACATCTCGATGCTCCTGTTTCGCTACGACGGTTTACCGGAGGCTGCGACCGCCTGACCGGCCTCGCGCCCGCATCCAACGCTCCAGGATGTGCCGCCCGCCCGCGCTGGCAAGCCGGTCGAGCGCTTCGTCCGGACTGCACCACATCACCGTGTGATGCGGCTCCGACGGCGGCCCGACGCGCAGGCCGACACGCCCCTGATAGATGTGGCAGACCTTCTCGGCGTGCATCCGGTATTCCGGCATCCACCTGTAATCGCGGAACGCGCCCAGATGGCGGATGATCTGCGCCGTATGGCCGGTTTCCTCCCGGATTTCACGCAGCAGGGCCGGCAGCGCCGCCTCTCCCGGATCGATCCCGCCCCCGGGCAGTTGCACGTCCGGCCCCTCGTCGGTTTCCTGCACCGTCAGCAGCAGGCGCGGCCCGCGCGTCAGGATCGCATAGGCCCCCGGCCGGCGGCGCCAAGGCACGGCGGGATCGGGCGGATGGCCGAAACGGCGGATCATGTCGGGCCTCCGAAGCATGGGGACAGGGGGGTTGGTCGCGGGCTGTCCATTCCTATATCGACCCGGTAATGCCAGTCTCGCGCATGCCGCGAAAGCCCCGCGCCATCCGGGCCGGGCAAGCGAAGGACCTCCGCCATGACCGACGCCACGACCCATCTCTGGGACGACACCGTTCTGCCATTCCAGCTCGACAGCGCCGATATCCGCGGCCGGATCGCGCGCCTTGACGGCGTGCTCGAGGAGGTGCTGGCCCAGCATGATTACCCGCCCGCAATCGAGGCGCTGGTGGCCGAGATGGCGCTTCTGACGGCGCTGATCGGGCAGACCATCAAGCTGCGCTGGAAGCTGTCGCTGCAGGTGCGCGGCGACGGCCCGGCGCGCCTGATCGCGACCGATTACTATGGCCCGAGCGAGGATGGCGCCCCCGCCCGCATCCGCGCTTATGCCAGCTACGACGCCGACCGGGTGGCGGAGACGGAGCAGCCGTTCGACCTCGTGGGCCAGGGCTATTTCGCGATTCTCATCGATCAGGGCCGCGACATGGCCCCCTATCAGGGGATCACGCCGCTGGCCGGCGGGTCGCTGTCGTCCTGCGCCGAAACCTACTTCGCCCAGTCCGAGCAGATCCCGACCCGCTTCGCGCTGGCCTATGGCCGCTCGACCGAGGCGGGCCAGGGCGAGCAATGGCGCGCGGGCGGCGTGATGTTGCAGCACATGCCCAAGGCGTCCCCCTTCGCCGCCGGCTCCGGCGATACGGGCGGGTCGGGCGAGGGCGGGCTGCTGACTGCCGAAGACATCCTCGACGCCGATGACGGCGAGAACTGGAACCGGGCCAACATCCTGCTCGACACGACCGACGAGCTGGAGCTGATTGGCCCGTCCGTCGCGCCGACCGACCTTCTGGTGCGCCTGTTCCACGAGGAGGGGCCGCGCGTCTTCGATCCGCAGCCGGTCCGCTTCGGCTGCACCTGCTCGGCTGATCGCGTGCGCCAGAGCCTGTCGATCTACTCGGCCAAGGACATCGCCACGATGACCACCGACGAGGGCCGCGTCACCGCCGATTGCCAGTTCTGCGGCGCGCACTACGAATTCGACCCCGCGACGCTGGGCTTCGAGGCGACGAAGGCGCCATGAACGCCGATGCGCTCAGGGCGGCGCTGGCGCGCCCGGGCGCGCCGTCCTCGGATTTCGACCTGAACCCGGACGTGATCCTGCCGGGCCGCCGCATCCTGCGCGATGCGGCGGTTCTGGTGCCGTTTCTCGAGACCGGATCGGGCCTGCGCATGATGCTCACCAAGCGGTCGAGCCGGCTGAAACATCATCCCGGCCAGATCGCCTTTCCCGGTGGCAAACTCGAACCGGGCGAGGATGCCGAGACCGCCGCGCTGCGCGAGGCGCAGGAGGAGGTGGGCCTGCCGGGCGCCGAGATCCTCGGGCAATTGCCGAGCCACGAAACCGTCACCGGGTTTACTGTCACGCCGGTCGCCGCGCTGATCGCGCCGTTCGATCCCGTGCCCGAACCGGGCGAGGTCGCCGAGGTCTTCACCATTCCGGCGGCGCACGTCCTGGTCCCCGGCAATTTCGCGGTGGAGCGGCGGCAGTGGAAAGGGAACTGGCGGCACTATTACACGGTGCCCTATGGTCCCTACTACATCTGGGGCGCGACGGCCCGGATACTCAGGGGGCTGGCGGATCGGATCGATGCAGATCGGGGGTGACTGGCTCGAGGCGGCGGCGACGCAGGCCGTGTTCGCGGCGCTCGGCGATGCCGGGCACCGGGCGCTGGCGGTCGGCGGCTGCGTGCGCAATGCCGCGCTGGGGGCCCCGGTCAGCGATATCGACATCGCCACGGATGCCCACCCCGAGCGGGTAATGGAACTGGCCCGGAACGCGGGCCTGAAGGCGGTGCCGACCGGCCTCGACCACGGCACGGTCACGCTCGTCTCGGGCGGTATCCCGCACGAGGTCACGACCTTTCGCCGCGACGAGGCGACCGACGGCCGGCATGCGATCGTGGCCTTCTCCGACGACGTGGCCGAGGATGCGGCGCGCCGCGATTTCACGATGAACGCGCTTTATGCCGAGGCTGACGGGACCGTGATCGACCCGCTCGGCGGGCTGCCCGACCTGCGCGCCCGGCATGTCCGCTTCATCGGCGATCCCGCGGCGCGGATCGCGGAGGATTACCTGCGCATCCTGCGCTTTTTCCGGTTCTCGGCGTGGTACGGCGATCCCGCGCACGGGTTCGACGCCGAGGGTCTGGCCGCCTGTGCCGAATTGCAGAACGGCCTCGCCCGGATCAGCGCGGAGCGGATCGGCCACGAGATGCGCCGCCTGCTCGCCGCGCCCGACCCCGCGCCCGCCTTGGCGGCGATGGCACAGACAGGCATCCTCGCCCGCATCCTGCCGGGGGCGGATGCGGCGGGGATCGCGCCGCTGGTCCATCTGGGGGCGGAGGGCTGGATCGCGCGGCTGGCGGCTCTGGGCGGCGATCCGTCGGGCCTGCGCCTGTCGAAGGCGGAGGCCCGCAAGCTGGAGCAGGTCGGCGGCGCGGCGCGGGATGGCACCGCGTCCTTCGCGTTGGGCGACATGCTGGGGGCGGAGGCCGCGCGCGACGCGCTTCTGGTCCGTGCGGCCCTGACCGGAGCGGCACCGACGCCCGATGCCTTGGCGGCGGCGCGGGCCGGGGCCGAGGCGGCGTTTCCCCTGAACGCGGCGGACCTGATGCCCGACCTGACAGGGCCCGCCCTCGGCGCGGGGCTCGACCGCGCCCGCAGGATCTGGCGCGAGCGGGAGGGGCGGGTGGCGCTGGCGGAACTGATCGCCGCCGCGAAAGCCTGAGCCGCGGCCTGCGGCGTGGCTTTCCGCGCGGGCGGGTCTATATGGCCGGGACAGCCCCGGAAGCCTTTCATGTTTCGTTTCTTCGAGTCTCTCGTCGACCCATATGCCCATCAGGCGGAGGGCGACACGCCCCCCTCCCGGCTCTGGCCGTTCCTGAGGGACTATTCCCGGCCGTTCAAACGGGTCTTCGCCTATGCTGCCGCGGCTGCCGTGACTGTTGCGGTCGTGGAGATCTGGCTCATCTTCTACATGGGCCGCCTCGTGGACCTGCTGTCGGCATCGACGCCGGGCGCCTTCCTCGCCGACCACGGGTGGGAGCTGGTCCTCGTCGCGCTCTTCATCCTCTTCGGCCGTCCGGCGCTGCAGGCGGTCGACGTGCTGCTTCTCAACAACGCGATCCTGCCGAATTACGGCACGCATATGCGGTGGCGCGCGCATAACCACGTCCTGCGCCAGTCGGTCGGCTGGTTCGAGAATGACTTCGCGGGCCGGATTGCCAACCGGATCATGCAGGCCCCGCCCGCCGCCGGCGAGGCGGTGTTCCAGGTCTTCGACGCCATCACCTTCGCGCTGGCCTATATCATCGGCGCGGCGTTCCTGCTGGCGGGGGCCGATCCGCGCCTCGTCCTGCCGTTGCTGGTCTGGCTGGTGCTCTACGGGTTTCTCGTGCGCTGGACGGTCCGCAGGGTCGGCCCCGCCTCCAAGGCCGCGAGCGACGCGCGCTCGATGACGACGGGCCGCGTGGTGGACGCCTATACCAACATCCATTCGGTCAAGCTCTTCGCCCATGAGGGGCAGGAGCTGGGCTATGCCCGCGAGGCGATCGAACAGACACGCCAGACCTTCCAGCAGGAGATGCGGATCTTCACGATCATGGACGTCTCGCTGGTGCTGCTGAACGGTCTTTTGATCGTGGGCGTGGTCGGCTGGGCGCTTGCGCTGTGGGTCGGGGGCTCGGCCTCGGTGGGCGTGGTGGCGGCAGCGACGGCGCTGGTGCTGCGGCTCAACGCGATGACCGGCTGGATCATGTGGGCGCTGACGTCGTTCTTTCGCTCGCTCGGCGTTGTGGAGGAGGGGATGGAGACCATCGCCCAGCCCATCCGCCTGCGCGACGCGCCCGACGCCGAGCCGCTCAGGCTGCACGAGGGCGGGATCGCGTTCCGGGACGTGACCCACCATTACGGCGGCGCGCAGGGCGGCGTCACCGCCCTCAGTCTGAACGTGAAACCGGGCGAAAAAGTCGGCCTGATCGGCCGCTCCGGGGCGGGCAAGTCCACCCTCGTCAAGCTGCTCCTGCGGTTTTACGATCCCGAACAGGGCACGATCGAGATCGACGGCCAGGACATCACCCACGTCACGCAGGAGAGCCTGCGTCATGCCATCGGGATGGTGCAGCAGGATTCGAGCCTCCTGCACCGCTCGGTCGCCGAGAATATCCGCTACGGCCGCGCCGGGGCGGATGACGCCGAGATCGTCGCGGCCGCGAAGAAGGCCGAGGCGCATGATTTCATCCAGAACCTCTCGGATGCCGAGGGCCGCGCGGGCTATGCCGCGCGGGTCGGCGAGCGGGGCGTGAAGCTTTCGGGCGGGCAGCGCCAGCGCATCGCCCTCGCCCGCGTGATCCTCAAGGACGCGCCGGTCCTCGTGCTCGACGAGGCGACGTCGGCGCTCGATTCCGAGGTCGAGGCCGCGATCCAGGATACGCTCTACGGCATGATGGAGGGCAAGACCGTCATCGCCATCGCGCACCGCCTGTCGACCATCGCCGCGATGGACCGGATCCTCGTCATCGACGACGGTCGTATCATCGAGGAGGGGGCGCATGACGATCTGCTCGCCCAGGGCGGGCTCTACGCCTCCTTCTGGCGCCGGCAATCGGGCGGCTTCATCGACACGCGGGCCGCGGATGCGGCGGAGGCGGCGGAATGATCCGCGCCGCCGCCGACCGCTTCGCCACCGCGATTACGCCCTTCGCGCATGCCGAGGGGCCGCCGCCGCGCACGCTGGGCAAGTTCTTCGTCTGGTGCCTGTCCGGGGCGTGGACGCCGCTGGTCGTGGCGTTCGGCGTCTCGGCGGCCGCGGGCGCGACCGAGGTCGCCACCGCCTTCTTCCTCGGCGCCGTCGTCGACAGCGTCTCGGGCGAGACGACCGGATACCTTGCGCGCAATGCCGGGTTGCTGGCGCTGTTCCTCGTCTTCTACCTCGTCGTGCGGCCGCTGATCTTCGGCACCTCGGCGGCGTTCAACGGGATTGCCGTCGCGCCCAATGTCTATCCGCTGGTCCAGTCGCGCCTGCACCGCTGGACCATGGGACAGGCCGTCACGTTCTTCGACGACGATTTCGCCGGCCGGATCGCCGCAAAGCAGATGCAGACCGCCCGCGCCGTCACGGACGTCACCAGCGAATTCATCAACGTCGTGGCATTCGCGCTCGCCTCGCTGATCGGGTCGGCCATCCTGATGCTGGCGATCGACTGGCGGGTGGCGCTGGCGCTGGCGGTCTGGCTCGTCGGCTATTTCGCGATGTTCCGCTTCTTCATGCCGCGCATCCGCACGCGGTCCAAGGCGCGGGCGGCGGCGCGGGCCATGGTGACGGGGCAGGTCGTCGACACGATCACCAACATCAAGACGGTCAAGATCTTCGGCCATGCGGCCCACGAGGATCGCAACGCCCTCGATGCGATGGGCTGGCTGCGCGGCAAGGCGCTGGCCTTTGGGCGCATGTCCACCGCCTTCCGGTTTTCGCTGATGTTCGTGGCGGGGCTGCTGCCGATCCTGATGATCGGGGGCACGGTGCTGTTGTGGCGCATGGGCGAGGCGGGCGCGGGCGACATCGCCGCCGCCGGCGCCATCTCCTTCCGGCTCAGCCAGATGACCGGCTGGGTCAGCTTCACGCTCATGGCGCTCTATTCCAACGTGGGCGAGGTCGAGGACGGGATGAACACGCTCACCCCGCGCTGGACCCTGACCGACGGTCCCGATGCCCGGCCCCTGCCGAAGATCGCGGGGGATCTGCGGCTCGACGGCGTGCGCTTCACCTATGGGCGCGATGCGGGCGGTCTGCGCGGCGTGGACCTGCATGTGCGGCCGGGCGAGAAGCTGGGCATCGTGGGGGCTTCGGGCGCGGGCAAGTCGACGCTCGTGGCGCTCATCCTGCGGCTTTACGACCCCGAGGCGGGTGCCGTCCGCGTCGACGGCCACGATCTGCGCGATGTCACGCAGGACAGTTTGCGCCGTCAGATCGGGATGGTCACGCAGGAGACGGCCCTGTTCAACCGCTCGGCGCGCGACAATATCCGCTACGGCGATCCCGACGCGACCGAGGAGCAGGTCGAGGCCGCCGCCCGTGCCGCGGAGGCGCATGACTTCATCACCGGCCTGCGCGACCACAAGGGCAATCGCGGCTATGACGCCATGCTGGGCGAGCGGGGCGTAAAGCTTTCGGGCGGCCAGCGGCAGCGCATCGCCCTCGCCCGCGCCATCCTCAAGGACGCGCCGGTCCTCGTGCTCGACGAGGCGACGGCCGCTCTCGATTCCGAGGTCGAGGCGTCGATCCAGATCGCGCTGGAGCGCGTGATGGAAGGCAAGTCCGTCATCGCCATCGCGCACCGCCTGTCGACCATCGCCCGCATGGACCGGATCGTCGTGCTCGAGGACGGGCGGATCGTCGAGGAGGGCACCCATTCCGAGTTGCTCGCCGCCGAAGGCACCTATGCCCGCTACTGGAACCGGCAGTCGGGCGGGTTCATCGGCGCCGACGAATTGGCGGCGGAGTAGGGGCCCGACGTGCCGTTTTCGCAGACTGCAAGGCGATTACCCATGGGTAATTGGCGCAAGGATCTGAATGGTCGGGACATTATTTCGGGGTCCCGATAAGACCCGCCCAAGGTCCCGCGTCATCGCGCATGGTCAGCGGCGCCGAAGCATGGCAGGAGGCGGCGCATGCCGGACGCGCCCGAAAGCCATCTCATCACCCAGCTCGGCCATCGCGGCGACGGAATTGCGGCGGGGCCGCTTTACGTCCCCCGCACCCTGCCGGGCGAAATCGTGCGCGGCGAGGTCGCGGGCGACCGCATCCCCGACCCGAAGATCGTCACGCCGTCGCCCGACCGTGTTGCGCCGCCTTGCCCGCATTTCCGCCGCTGCGGGGCCTGCGCGCTGCAGCATGCGGATGACGGCATCGTCGCCGGTTGGAAGGCGGAGGTGGTGCGCGCCGCTTTGGCCCGTGCGGGGATCGCGGCGGAAATCGCATCGGTCGAGACCTCGCCCCCGAACACGCGCCGGCGCGCGGCTCTGGCCGGGCGGCGCCTGAAAAAGGGAGCGCAGGTCGGCTTCCACGTCCGCGCCTCGGAGGAGATCGTCGCGATCCCCGAATGCCGCGTGCTGCGCCCCGAAATCGTCGCGGCCCTGCCGGTGCTGGAGGCGGTCACCCGGATCGCCGCGCCGCGCGGCGTGGCCGTCACCCTGCATGTGACGGCGACGGAGACGGGCCTCGACCTCGCGATCGACACGCCGAAGCCGATGGGCACGCAGGAGACCATCGCCCTCGCGCCGCTGGCGGCCTCCTTCGCGCGCATCACCTGGAACGGCGAGTTGGCGTTGCAGCAGGCGCCGCCCGTGATCCGGCTGGGCGCGGCCCCGGTCACGCCGCCGCCGGGCGCGTTCCTGCAGGCTACGGCGGAGGGCGAGGCGGCCTTGGTCGGCGCGGTGACGGCGGCGGTCGGCGGCGCGCGGCGCGTCGTCGATCTGTTCGCGGGCTGCGGGACGTTCACCTTCCCGCTGGCCGCCCAGATGCCGGTTCATGCGGTCGAGGGGGACCGGCCCCTCGTCGCCGCGCTCGAAGGCGGCGCGCGGCAGGCGCGGAGCCTCAGGGCGATCACCGCCGAGGCGCGCGACCTGTTCCGCAACCCGCTCCTGCCTGCGGAACTGGAGGCCTTCGACGCGGCGGTGATCGATCCGCCCCGCGCGGGCGCCGAGGCGCAGGTCGCGCAGATCGCGGCCTCGGGGCTCGGGCGTCTCGCCTTCGTGTCCTGCAATCCCGGCACCTTCGCGCGCGACGCCGCGACGCTGGTTTCGGCGGGTTGGCGCATGGGGCCGGTCACGGTGGTGGATCAGTTCCGCTGGTCTCCCCATATCGAACTCGTCACCACCTTCACCCGTAGCCGAGACGTCTCTCCATGACCGCCTTTCGCGCCCGCCTTGCGGCCTTTCTCGAACGTTCCGCCGTGCAGAACACGATCATCGCGGTCATCCTCGTCAACGCCGTCGTTCTGGGGATGGAGACGGTGCCCGCCGCGATGGCCCAGTTCGGGCCGATCCTGGTGGCGGTCGATTTGGCCTGCCTCGCATTCTTCGTGATCGAACTCGCCGCCAAGATGGTGGCGCAGGGCCTGTCCTTCTGGCGGCGCGGCTGGAACCTGTTCGATCTGACGGTGGTGGGTATCGCGTTCATCCCGGCGGCGGGGCCTCTGTCGGTTCTGCGGGCGCTGCGGATCCTGCGGGTGCTGCGGATCGTGTCGGCCTTCCCGCGCCTGCGCCGGGTGGTCGAGGGCTTCGTCACCGCGCTGCCGGGCATGGGCAGCGTGTTCCTGCTGATGGCGATCCTGTTCTATATCGGCGCGGTCATCGCCACCGGCCTGTTCGGCGCGACCTTTCCGCAGTGGTTCGGCGATCTGGGCAACTCGGCCTATTCGCTGTTCCAGATCATGACGCTGGAATCGTGGTCGATGGGGATCGTGCGTCCGGTGATGGAGGTCTATCCCTATGCTTGGGCGTTCTTCGTGCCGTTCATTCTGATGACGACGTTCGCGGTGGTGAACCTGCTGGTGGGTCTGATCGTGAACTCGATGCAGGACGCCCATGCCGAGGAGAGTGTGGCGGCGACGGATGCTTATCGCGACGAGGTGCTGGAGCGGCTGCGCACGATCGAGGAGCGGCTGGAGCAGAAACCCTGAGGCCCGTCAGACCCATTTCCCCTTCCGCCGCGGGCGGATTCGTCGGGGAAAGAACTTGGCCGTCGTCCAGGAGATCAGCTTGACATCCATCCAGAACGTCCGGTGCCTCTGGTAGAGCAGGTCCAGCGCCGCCTTGCGGGGGATGCAGACGCGGATGTATTCGCGCTCCGTCTCCTCGGGGGTGTCGCAGGCGGACAGCACGCGTTCCTCATGCGGCGCGTAGATCAGGCTGGCCAGCCCGGTGACGCCCGGCCGCGACTTCAGCACCTCGCCGTAGAGGTCGGGGAACATCTCGACATAGCGGCGCAGCGGAGGACGGGGGCCGACGAAGCTCACATCGCCCCTGAGGATGTTCCACAGCTGCGGCAGCTCGTCGAGGCGGCGCCGCCGCAGCGCCCGCCCGAGCGGCGTGATCCGCGCCGATTTGTGCCCGCCGGTGACGCCGGCATCGGAGGGATCCGCCTCCATCGTGCGGTATTTCCACAAGGTGAAGGATTGCGTCGGGCTGCGCATCCGCTCCGACCCGTAGAAGATCGGGCGCCCCTGCTGGCGCCAGACCTTCCACGTGACGACAACGATGACAGGCGCGAGAAACGCCATCAGGTAGATCGAGAAGAGGATGTCGAAGAGCCGTTTTCCCGGCGTCATGGCGGAACCCGTCCGGATTTCGGATCGCGCTGCCCTGCCGTGAAGCCGTTGCAGATTCAAGACACATACCGGCCCCATGTCGCCGATCCGCAACGCTCCGCCTTTCGGTCGCCGCGGGGAACGGGCATGAAGGCGGCGAAACGGGGCGAGAGAGGGCGTCATGTCGATCATCAGGACCGTCACGGCCACCTTCGCCGCGCTCTCCGTCGGAATGGCCGCTCCGGCGGGGGCCGAATTCCGCCCGATCAACAGCTACGGCGTGCCGGGCCTGGTCGACATGCCCTCGGCGCAGATGCAGCCCGATGCGGAGCTGACGACGAGCATCGCGATCCTGTCGAACGAGGCCGGCCGCGTTCAGGTCGCCTTCCAGTTCACGCCCCGCCTGCAGGCGCTGTTCCGCTATGCCACGATCCCCGACTTCCTCGGCGACGGGCGCGGCGGGTTCGACCGGACCTACGACCGCAGCTTCGATCTGCGTTACCAGTTCCTGACCGAGACGGCGCGTCGTCCGGCGGTGACCGTGGGCGTGCAGGATATCGGCGGCACCAGCCTCTATGCCGGCGAATACGTCGTCGCCACCAAGACGCTGGGCACGCGCTGGACGGTGACGGGCGGCATCGGCTGGGGCCGGTTCGGCACGCGCGGCGGTTTCGACAACCCGCTCGGCGTGCTCGACGACCGCTTCGACGACCGCGGTGAGGTCGATTTCGGGAGGGGCGGCAATGTTCAGGTCGACAACATCTTCCGCGGCGATGCGGCCCTGTTCGGGGGGCTGCAATACCGCTGGGACGACCGGCTGACGCTGAACGCGGAATATTCCTCGGACGCCTACGAGGAAGAGGAAGCGCGCGGTATCTTCGAGGCGGAGACGCCGCTGAATTTCGGGCTCGACTACCGGATCAACGACGGTGCCCGGCTGGGGGCCTACGTGCTCAACGGCGCGGAGGTCGGCATGACGCTGCAACTCGCGCTCAATCCCAAGCGGGCCCCGCAGGGAAGCGGGCGCGAGGGTGCTCCCGTTCCGGTGACGCTGCGCCCCGCGCGCGCCGAGGCGCCGGAGCTGTGGCGCACCGACTGGGCGCAGGGCGAACGCGTGCCGCAGGCCACGCGCGCCGCGCTCGACCAGGTGCTGGAGGCGCAGGGCCTTGACCTCGTGGCGACGCGGCTGGAGCCCGCGCGCGCCGAAATCCGCTTCGTGAACCGGACCTATCCCGACATGGCGCAGGCCATCGGCCGGGCCGCGCGGGCGGCGACAGCGGCGCTGCCGCCTTCGGTCGAGACGCTGGTCCTCGTGCCGCTGAACCGCACCGGCATCGCGGGCGACGCCGTGATCCTGAGCCGCAGCGACATCGAAGCCCTCGAGAATGCGCCCGACGGCGTCGCGCGGATCCAGGCGCGCGCCCGGAGCGTCGATGTCGCCACGCTGGGCCGTGCGGGCCTCGTCCTGCAGGAGGAGGCCTATCCGCGTCTGAACTGGAACATCGGCCCCTACGTCTCGCTCAGCACCTTCGATCCCGATAATCCGATCCGCGCCGATCTGGGCGTGTCTTTGTCGGCCGGGTTTCAACCGCGTGCCGGCGTGTTGTTCGAGGGGGCCGTGAACCAGCGGGTGATCGGCAACCGGGACCAGGACACGCGGTTCAGCCCCTCCGAGCTGCCTCGCGTGCGGACCGATACCAACCGATTTGCGCAGGCCGACGGGCCGTTCATTCCCTATTTGACCGGCAACTACTTCTTCCGCCCGGGCCGCGATCTCTACGGTCGTCTGACCGCCGGTCTGCTGGAGCGGCAGTATGGCGGCGTTTCGGCGGAAATGCTGTGGATGCCGGCCGCGTCGCGCTTTGCCCTCGGGGCCGAGGTCAACAGCGTGCGCCAGAGGGACTTCGACATGGGTCTGGGCTTCCGGGATCTCGATGCCACCACGGCCTTCGTGACCGGCTACTACAACCATGGCGGCGGCTATCGCAGCCGGCTCGACGTGGGGCAGTATCTTGCCGGCGACCAGGGCGCGACCTACCGGCTATCGCGCGAATTCGCCAATGGCTGGCAGGTCAGCGCCTATGCCACCAAGACCAACGTCACCTCCGATGAGTTCGGCGAGGGCAGCTTCGACAAGGGCATTTCCCTGTCGATCCCGCTCGGCTTCTTCACCGGCGAGGTGTCGCGGCGGCGGTTGAGCACGACGATCCAGCCGATCCTGCGCGATGGCGGCGCGCGGCTTTCGGTGCGCAAGCGGCTCTATCATCTGGTCAGCGACCAGTCGGAGCCGGAACTCACCTCGGATTGGGGGCGGATATGGCGATGAGCATCTGGAAGGGCGCCTGCCTTGCCGCGGCGCTGGCGCTTGCGGGCTGCAGCTCGGAACCGGACAGGGGCGACGACAGCGCGCTGACCGTGGCCTTCCGCACCATCGCGCAGCGGATATCTGGCACCGGGCCCGTCGATGTCCGCGAGACGCTGACGGCCGAGCAGATCGCCGCTTCGCGCGCCTCGCTGATCCTCGTGGTGGTGGAGCGGACGGATCGCGGCCTCACTCTTGCGCCCGTCGCCGCGAATCGCGGCACCGTGCAATGGACCGACGCCGAGGGCGGCGGGCTGCTGACCCGTGACGGAATCCTCGTCGGTACGCGCGGCTTCGGCTTTGATCTGCTGACGGTGGATGCCGCGCCGCTTCGCCGGGCGCTCGCCTCCGGGAGCGGCACGGACCTTCTGAGGATCGAGCGGGTTCTCGGCGGCGAGGGCGTGGTCCTGCGCGAGGATTACCTTTGCGACCTGACCCCGGTGGGAAGCGAGGTTCTCGATTTCTACGGCACCCGCTACGCAACGCGAATCCTTGAGGAACGCTGTGTCCCCGTCGAGCCGGGCGGTGCGGAATTCGTCAATCGCTACTGGCTCGACCAAGAGGGCGTCGTGCGGCGGTCGAAACAACGCGTCACGCCCGAGATCGGGTTCCTCCGCATCGACCGTTTGGCCGATTGAGGCTGCACTTGCGGCATGCCTGCAACTATTGGCATGTCTTCGCCCGGATTTTTACCTCGTTTCACATCGGCAATCGGCAATCGCTTGATTGGATCGCGGGACCGGTCTAGGTCATCAAAGAGAAGAATTTCAACGTCGGAGAAAATCCATGTCCAAGATCCTCGCCTCGCTTTCGGCCCTCGCGCTGATCGCCGCACCGATCGCCGCTTCCGCGGACGAATCGGTTCGCCTGCTCACCTCGAAGTCGACCGGTAACCTCGGCACCGCCGTCAGCGACGACATCGTCATCGTCGACGAAGCTCCCGTCGCCGGTGGCGGCCTCGGCACGGCCGGCGCGGTTGCGCTCGGCATCGGTGGCCTGCTCGTCGCCGCGGCGCTGCTCGACGACAGCGACGACGATGACGATGACGACACCACGACCACCACCACGACCACCGCGGAGAATGGTGACGACTGATCGCGATTGATCGCAGGATTTGGATACGGCGGCCCATCGGGTCGCCGTTTTCCGTTTCTGGACCTGGCTGCGAGAGCTGGGGTGAAGCGTTCGGGTGTCGTCAGGCCCGCTTCGACAACATGCCGACATCCAGCATCGACAGCACGCGAGCCTCGATATCCTCGGCGTTCAGCTTTGCATCGGCGTACATCTGCCGCGGCCCGGCCTGATCGATGAACGTGTCCGGCAGCACCATGGAGCGGTAGCGCAGGCCCGTATCGAATACGCCTTCCTCCGCCAGAAGATGCGCGACATGGCTGCCGAAGCCGCCGACCGCGCCCTCCTCGATCGTCAGGAGCGCGTCGTGATCGCGTGCAAGGCGCAGGATAAGATCGCGGTCGAGCGGCTTGGCGAAGCGGGCATCGGCAATCGTCGGCTTTATGCCGCGGGCCATCAGCTTCTCGCGCGCGGCCTCGACCTCGGCCAGCCGCGCCCCGAAGGACAGGATCGCGACCTGCTCGCCCTCATGCACGATGCGGCCGCGACCGATCTCCAGCGGGACGCCCCGCTCCGGCATCTCGACGCCCACGCCTTCGCCACGCGGAAAGCGGAAGGCGATCGGCCCGTCGTCATATGCGGCGGCGGTCGCGACCATGTGGCGAAGCTCCGCCTCGTCGGCGGCGGCCATGACCACCATGCCCGGCAGGTTGGAGAGGTAGGCGATGTCGAAGCTGCCGGCATGGGTCGGCCCGTCAGCGCCGACCAGCCCGGCGCGGTCGATGGCAAACCGCACCGGCAGACGCTGCAGGGCGACGTCGTGGACGATCTGGTCGTAGCCACGTTGCAGGAAGGTCGAGTAGATCGCGCAGAACGGCTTCATCCCCGACGCGGCGAGCCCGGCGCAGAAGGTGACGCCATGCTGCTCGGCGATGCCGACGTCGAAGCATCGCGCGGGAAAGCGTTCGGCGAAGAGGTTGAGACCCGTCCCGTCCGGCATGGCGGCGGTGATCGCGACGATGCGATCGTCGGTCTCGGCCTCCTGGATCAGCGCCTCGGCGAAGACCTTGGTGTAGCTCGGCGCATTCGACGGCGCCTTGGATTGCGCGCCGGTAGTCACGTCAAATTTCGCGGTCGCGTGGCCGCCGTCGCGCGCGCTTTCGGCGGGGCGGAAGCCCTTGCCCTTCTTGGTGACGGCGTGGATCAGGATCGGCCCGTCGGCGCGGCTTTTCACCGCGCGCAGCACGCCCAGAAGCGTGTCCATGTCATGCCCGTCGAGAGGACCGACATAGCTGAACCCCAGCTCCTCGAAGAGGGTGCCGCCGATGGTCATGCCCTTGAGCATCTCCTTGGCGCGCCGCGCACCCTCCTGCAGGGGCGGCGGAAGCAGGCTCACGGCGTTCTTCGCCGCCGTCCTAAGGTCGTAAAACGGGGCATCAGCGTAAAGCCGCCCGAGATAGCCCGACAGCGCGCCGACGGGCGGGGCGATGGACATGTCGTTGTCGTTGAGGATGACGATCAGGCGCTTGCCCAAGTGGCCCGCGTGGTTGAGCGCCTCGAAGGCCATGCCGCCCGTCATCGCGCCGTCACCGATCACCGCGATCGCGTCGCCGACATCGCCCGCGCCCAGCTCCCGCCCCATGGCGAAGCCCAATGCGGCGGAGATCGAGGTCGAGGCATGCGCCGCGCCGAACGGGTCGTAGGGCGACTCGGTCCGCCTGGTGAAGCCCGACAGGCCCCCCGGCTGGCGCAGCGTATCCATCTGATTGCGCCGGCCGGTCAGGATCTTGTGCGGATAGCATTGATGCGACACGTCCCAGACCAGCTTGTCGCGCGGCGTGTCGAACACCGCATGCAGCGCCACGGTCAGTTCGACCACGCCGAGGCCGGCGCCCAGGTGACCGCCGGTGCGGGACACGGCGTGGATCGTCTCGGCACGCAACTCGTCGGCCAGATGGCGCAGGTCCTCGTCGGACAGGGCCCGCAGGTCGGCGGGACCGGCCACACGGTCGAGAAGGGGAGTTTTCGGAGCGGTCATCGGGCCTCGCGGTCGGGCGGTCTCGGGATCGTGCGGTCTCTTTGTCGGGCGGTCGGGAGGCGAAGTCACGCGCGACCCTCAGCGGTCGCGTGCCACCACGTAGTGCGCAACACTGCGCAAACTAGCAGCCTCCGCGCCGAAGAGCGAGAGTGCGGCCTGCGCCTCCGCCACCAGCGTTTCAGCCCGCTCTCGCGCGGCCGCGACCCCGAGGAGCGAGACGAATGTCGCCTTGCCCGCGCCCGCATCCTTGCCGACGGCCTTGCCGACGCGCGCCGCGTCGCCCTCCACGTCCAGAAGGTCGTCGGCGATCTGGAAGGCGAGGCCGAGCGCGGCGGCATAATCCACGAGCGGCGTGGGATCCCGCTCGGCCAGCACCGCGCCCGCCCGGCAGGGCCATTCCAGAAGCCGGCCGGTCTTGAGGCGCTGCAGCTCGGTGATCTCGCTCAGGGTAAGCGGGGCGTCCGCGCTCTCGGCGGCGATGTCGAGGGCCTGACCCCGCACCATGCCGGACGCTCCCGCCGCCCGCGCGAGCGTCAGCGTCAGTTCGGCACGAATGGTCGCGTCGGGATGGGTGGCGCTGTCGGAGAGGATCTCGAAGGCGAGGGTCTGGAGCGCGTCACCCGCGAGAACGGCCGTCGCCTCGTCCCATTGGCGGTGCACGGTCGGGCGGCCCCGACGCAGATCGTCGTCGTCCATGCAGGGCAGGTCGTCGTGGATCAGCGAATAGGCATGGACCGCCTCGATTGCCACGGCGGCGCGCAACGCACGGTCGCGGGGCACGTCGAAAAGCCGCGCCGTCTCCAAGACCAGAAAGCCGCGCAGCCGCTTGCCCCCTTCGGTCGCGTAACGCATCGCGTCGCCGACGGGGCCGCCGAATGGCGACAGAAGATCGGCGGCGGCGGTTCCGATCTCCTCGCGCGCGGCGTCGAGCTTGACGCGCAGCGTCACATGCCCTCGGCGGGGCGGGTGCCGGTGGGCTGGCCCTTGGCGTCGAGCGTGATCTGCTCGACCTTCTCCTCGGCCTCGCGCAGCTTGACCTCGCAATGCGCCTTGAGCTTCGCGCCCCGGTCATAGAGGTCGATCGACCGCTCGAGGGGCACATCCCCGGAATCGAGCTGACCCACGACCTGTTCGAGTTCGGCGATGGCTTGCTCGAAGCTCATCTCCCTGATGTCGTCCGCCATTCGCCCGCCTCCTCAGAACATCCATACGGATCGCGGCCCGAAGCCGCCAGCGCGTCGAGCACATAACGCCCTTCGCGGCAGGAGACCAGCCGCCCGACCGCCTCTCCAGCGGCGCGATCGCGGCGGATATGCGCACGGCCCGACCGCGTCTTTCCGGCCGGATCCCGCGCGAACGCTCCGGCCGCTGAACTCCGGTGGCCGGCATTTCCGCTGCGCAGGCGCCGGCGCGCGCGGTTGGCTTGTCCGCAAGGGTTGCGCCGATGCGCGGCTGCTCGGACTGGATCGGGGCGCGGTGGTGACGTTCGTGGCCGGGTCTCCCGCTCCGCGCCCAAACGCTTTCAGCCGGGCGCGCGGGCCGAGCATTTGCGCTCATTGACCTGAATGGTGCGCCTAATATTTGCGTTCACAAATCCGTCATATTTTAGTGAACGTGTAATGATCAGAAATTTATGTCTGCCGGTTTTGCTCCTCTGCGGCGCCGTCGCACTCGTCACGATACTCGATTGAGCCGCGCTGGGACATGACCCATTCCTCAAGCGCGTCCCGGAGCCAACCCGCTCGGCGGTGCTCCTTTCCCTGATTTCCGCCACCATCTCGTTCATTTACATCGCTTGCGTTGCGGGTGGGGCGATGCCCCGGGTGAGCCTTGGTCCGTTCGCCAGAACACTCGCGACGTTGTCCATTGCCGGCACCGCTCTTTCGGCGCTGATTTTCTTGGTAAGCCCGTGGGTCTTTTCGGGATTGGCGAGGGAGGACCTGCCGGTCGAAGTTGCCTCCGCGCTTCTGGCTCTCGGCGCCTCGATCCTGTTCTTTCGCAGCCTGCGCAGGAGCGGCCGGATATTCGGCTGGCCCGGTTTGGTCTGCGTGGGCTTTCTCGCCCTCATGCTGTTCCTGATCGCCGGAGAGGAGATTTCCTGGGGCCAGCGTATTTTCGGCATCGAGACGCCCGAGACGTTCGATGGAAACATCCAGAACGAGACGAACTTCCACAACTTCGCTACCGATGCCTTCGAATTCTCCTATTACTTTTCGGCCTTCGTGCTGCTGATCGTGGTGCCGTTCGTCATCTCCTGTCGACCGAACCTGCCGCGGCTCGCGAAACTGCTGCCGAGCCCTGCCACCGCGGCCGTGGCCTTGCCGATCGCGGCTTTCGACTACGACCATTGGATGGTCAGCCTCGCCCAAATCTCCTCTTTCGTCACCCTGTTCGTCGCCGCGGCATGGGCTGTCGGGACACCGGACGGTGCGTCCAGACGGCTCTTCGTGACGGCGATCCTGGTTCTGGTCTGGGTGCAGGCGATCTTCCTCGCCTACGGCGCGGCCTTCCTGCGAATCTGGGATGTCACGGAATACAAGGAAATGGTGATCGCAGGCGGGTTCGCCTATTACGCATACGAGCTTTTCGTGCGTCTTCGAGAGGCCGACACCGCCGAAAATGCCGCCCCGGACCAGCGGTGGCGGGCGGCGCGGAAGCCGTCGGGCTGAAGCCGCCAGCAGGAACGAGGCCGCCGCGAACCCCCGCGCGGCCGTGCCTTTCCCCGCAATGCGGTCAGCTTTTCCGTCTTCTCAGGACGTCCACATGGATCGCGGTCGAGGCCGCCAGCGCATCGAGATCGTAGCCCCCTTCGAGGCAGGAGACCAACCGCCCGCCGGCATGGCGGTCGGCAAGATCGCAGAGCCGTTCGGTGATCCAGGCAAAATCCTCCACCTCCCATTCGAGCTCTGCCAGCGGATCGTCGCGATGCGCATCGAAGCCGGCGGATACGAGGACCAACTCGGGCGCAAAGGCGTCGAGACGGTCGAGGGCGGGCGCGATCGCGGCGCGGAACGCCGCACCGTCGCTGCCGGGGGGCAGGGGCACGTTGATCACGTTGTCATGCGCGCCGCGCTCCTCCGCCGCCCCGGTGCCGGGCCAGAGCGGCGATTGATGCGTCGACACGAACAGCGTGCGCGCCTCGTCCCAGAGCAGGTCCTGCGTGCCGTTGCCGTGATGGACGTCGAAGTCGAGGATGCCCACGCGGGTCAGGCCATGCACCTCCATCGCGTGCCGCGCGGCCAGCGCGACGGTCCCGAACAGGCAAAATCCCATGGACTTCGCCGTCTCCGCATGGTGCCCGGGCGGGCGCATGGCGACAAAGGCATTGCCCGCCGCGCCCGTCATCACCGCATCGACGGCCCGGGTGGCGGCGCCCACGGCCAGCCGCGCGGCGCGGAGGGAGCCGGGCGACATGTAGGTGTCGGCGTCGATCTGCACCCAACCCTCGGACGGCGCGGCGGCTTCAAGCGCGTCGAGATAGGCCTGCGGATGGCCACGAAGCAGCACCTCGTCCGGCGCTTCCTCGGGCGTTTCGCGCAGCAGGTCCATTTCGGCCAGCGCGGCGCGGACTGCAGGCAGGCGGGCGACCTGTTCGGGATGGCCCGGCGGCGTTTCGTGAAGGTCGGCGTCGGGATGGGTCAGCAGAAGCGTCATGTTCCGCACCATAGCCTAATCGGGGACGAGCATGTAGCCCTCGCCGCGCACCGTCTGAAGGTAGCGCGGCTGCTTCGGGTCGCGTTCCAGCTTGCGGCGCAGGCGCGTGATCTGCACGTCCACCGCCCGCTCTCCCGCATGCCCGCCATCGCGCGACAGCTTCTCGACCAGCGCGGCACGGCTGACCGCCTCGTGCGGGGTGGCGGCGAGGCTGCGCATCAGCAAGGTCTCGGTCGCGGTCAGACGCACCTGCTCCTCGCCGCGCCACAGGTCGCCGCGGTCGAGATCGTAGCGCGCCCCCCCCAGATGCAGCATCCGGGGCGTCGCGGCCCCGCCGGCAGGCGCGCGGCGCAGGATCGCCCGGAGCCGCAGGAGCAGCTCCTTCGGCTCGAAGGGTTTCGACAGGTAATCGTCCGCCCCGGCCTCCAGTCCGGTGATCCGGTCGGAGGTCTCGCCCTTGGCGGTGAGCATGAGGATCGGCATGTCCCGCGTCTCGCGGATCTCGGCGCAGAGCACGTAGCCGTTGTCGCCCGGCATCATCACGTCGAGCACCGCGAGGTCGAATTCCAGACCGGCCAGCAAGCGCCGCGCATGATCGGCATCGCGCGCGGCGGTGATAAGGTAGCCGTTGCGCATGAGGAATTTCTTCAGAAGGCTGCGGATCCGCTCATCGTCGTCGACGAGCAGGACATGCGCCGGATTTCCGGCTCCATCGACTGCATCGGCCATGCGCCCTAGCCTTCCTTGACCGCGGCGAAATGGCGCCGAAGTTCGGGCTCCATCATGTGTTCGAGAACCTCCCGGAACCCGGCCACGGCCTGAGGCCCGGCCGCCCGGAAGGCCGCCCGCATCCGCGCCCGCTGCGCATCCGACAGCTCCCGCTCCAGCACCTCGCCGGCCTCGGTCAGATAGAGGTGCCGTTCCCGCCGGTCGCGCTGGCCGACGCGGCTTTCGACGAGGCCGTCCTCGATCAGCGTCCGCAATACGCGGTTCAGCGACTGCTTGGTGACGCCGAGAATCGCCAGCAGGTTGTTAACGGTCGTGCCGGGCGTACGATGAATGAAGTGCACCGCGCGGTGATGAGCCCGGCCATATCCGTAACCGGCAAGGATCCGGTCGGGATCGGCGGTGAAGCCGCGATAGGCGAAGAACATCGCCTCGATCGCGCGGCGAAGCTGTTCGTCGGTGAGGAACAGGAGGGAGTCGCTGTGATCATCCATGGCGTGAAACTACGTCAGTGATGTTGACATTCCAAGGCCGGATCTGTACCCACGAAGGGATTTTGCGCAACATTATGTCCGTGGTGGACCCGTTGGCGAAACGAATGCGATGGAGGAAGCGATGGCGGGATCCTATGCGGAACTCGACGGCAAGATCTGGATGGATGGCAAGCTGGTCGACTGGAAGGACGCCAACGTCCACCTGCTGACGCATGCGATGCATTACGCAAGCTCCGTCTTCGAGGGCGAGCGGGCCTATGGCGGCAAGATCTTCGAAAGCCGCAAGCATTCGGAGCGGCTTCTGAATTCGGGCCGCGCGCTCGACATGGAGATCCCGTGGACGGTCGACGAGATCGAGGCCGCGAAATACGAGACGATGAAGGCCAACGGGCTGGAGGATGCCTATATCCGCGTTCTCGCGTGGCGTGGCGCGGGCGAGGATATGGGCGTGTCGTCGTCGCGCAATCCGGTGCGCATGGCCGTCGCGACCTGGGCTTGGGGCAGCTATTACGGCGATGCCAAGACGCGCGGCGCCAAGCTCGACATCGCCAAGTGGAAGCGGCCCTCGCCCGAGACCGCGCCGTTCGAGGCCAAGGCGGCGGGCCTTTACATGATCTGCACCATGTCCAAGCACGCCGCCGAGGCGAAGGGCTGCTCGGATGCGATGATGTTCGACTATCGCGGCTATGTCGCCGAGGCGACGGGCGCCAATATCTTCTTCGTCAAGGATGGCGAGGTGCATACGCCGCTTCCCGATTGTTTCCTCAACGGGATCACGCGCCAGACGGTTCTGGGCATGCTGCGCGACCGGCAGGTCCGCATCCACGAGCGCCACATCATGCCGGAGGAGCTTGAGGGGTTCGAGCAGTGCTGGCTCACGGGAACGGCGGCCGAGGTCACGCCCGTCGGGCAGATCGGTGATTACAATTTCGAGGTCGGCGCGATGACGCGCGACATCTCGAACGCCTACGAGACGCTCGTCCGCAGCTGATCGCGGGCGAATGCGGCCTCGCCCGGTCAGGGTGAGGCCGCTCCGCAGGCACGACATTGGGTGTAGGCCCCCGATGACGCATTGGGTGGGGGCGATAAGGCGCCACCGGGGGAGAGCGTTTCCGCTCCTACGGGCCTTACTTGACGATCTCTGCGGGCGATTCTCGGGAACGGGCGGGCCGGGCGCAGGGTGATTTCGTGGCCGACCGGCGGCGACGTTGACGCAACGGAACCAATCAGGCGCCTGAGGGCCGGTCGTCACGCATCTGGCGACGATCTTTCGCATTCCAAGGGTTCTGGAGGCCCGGACCGGCGACGATGCCGCGCTTTGGATCCGATCCGTCTCTTGATCCGCATCCCCGGCCGCGCCACCTTCGGATCATGAACGCACCCGCCCAGTTCCCCGAGACGGTCAATTTCCACCGCACCGAACTGTCGTTGATCCTGTCGCTCTACGGGCGGATGGTCGCGGCCGGCGAATGGCGCGATTACGGCATTTCCGGTCTGCGCGACGTGGCCATCTTCTCCGTCTTCCGCCGCACGGCCGAACAGCCGATCTACAGGATCGAGAAGCGGCCGAAGATGGCGGCGCGGCAGGGGATGTATTGCGTGATCGGCATGGACGGACGCATCCTGCGGCGGGGTCACGACCTGCGGGCGGTCCTGCGCGTGCTGGAACGCAAGCTGATCCGCTCGGTGGACTGATCCGCGCGGCTACGGCCGCCGTCGCATCACGACGTCGCCCGCGCCGTTTCCTGCGGCCTCGCTCGACGATGCGATGCGGGCGCAGGCCTGCTCGAAATCTTCGTAGGCCACCGCCATATGATGCGCATTTGCATGCAGCAGGGTCTGCTCGTCGGACATGAACCCGACATGCCCCGCCCAGAAGACGAGGTCGCCGCGACGGGCCGCCTCCTGCGGTTGCAATTCCCGCCCGAGGGCCTGCTGCTGGTCGCTGTCGCGGGGACAATCGCGGCCGCAGGCGATCATCGCCTGCTGCACCAGCCCCGAGCAGTCGATCCCCCAGCGTGACGACCCGCCCCAGAGGTAGGGGGTGCCGAGGAACATGTCGGCCACGCCGACCGGGTCGGTGAACCGCGCGCGCAGCGGTTGCAGATGCGTGGCGGGCACGAAATGACCGGTCGAGATCCGCAGGAACCCGCCGTGATCCCCGGTGACGCGCACCTGACTGCCGAAGAAGATCGCCACTTCGGGCGGCGCCTTGATCCGCGGCTTGGGGTAGAGATGCGTCGCCGGCGCCGCGACCCAATGCGTCGCCGCCTCCTGCCGCGACAGGGCCCCCGCGAGGACATAGCCGCAATAGCCGTCGCGCAGCGTCTGGCCGAAGGCAAAGCCGTCGCGCTCGTCGATGACGCGGAACGCTTCTCCGAAGAGAAGCTGGCTCGCCCGCTCGCCGCGAGGGGCGTCCGACAGGTTCACGATCGGCTGCTGCACCGTGCGGACCGTCCCCTTGACGTAACGCGTCGCCTCGACCACGCCGCGCAATTCGTGCGCGGCGGCGTGCCCGTTGGCGGGCGTGATCCGGGGATCATGCGCGCTCACAGGTCGAGCACGCCGGGCAGGGCGTCGAGGATCGCGCGCGCGCCCATGCCGACACCGCCCTTGGGTCGCGCGGGGGCCGGGCGGGGATTCCAGCCATAGATGTCGAAATGCACGAAGCGCGGCGTGTCCCGCACGAACCGGTCGAGAAACAGCGCCGCGGTGATCGCGCCCGCCATGCCGCCCGACGGTGCGTTGTCGAGATCGGCGATCCCCGGCTCGATCATGGGGTCGTAGGGCCGGTGCAGCGGCAGCCGCCAGAGCGGATCGCGCACCCGGTGCCCCGCATGGGCCAGCGCCATCGCGAGCGCGTCGTCATCGGTGAAGTACGGCGCGAGGTCGGGGCCCACGGCCACGCGCGCCGCCCCCGTCAGCGTCGCCATGCAAATTGTCAGGTCCGGCGGCGTCTCCGAGGCCAGGGCCAGCGCGTCGGCCAGAACCAGACGACCCTCCGCATCGGTGTTGTTGACCTCGACGCTCAGGCCGTTGCGGGCTCGCAGAATGTCGCCGGGGCGGAAGGCGTCGCCTGACACGGCATTCTCCACCGCCGGGATCAGCACGCGCAGGCGCAGGCGCAGGCCCGTCGCCATGATCATGTGCGCAAGGCCGAGAACCGTCGCCGCCCCGCCCATGTCCTTCTTCATCAGGCCCATCGACGCGCCGGGCTTGAGGTTCAGCCCCCCCGTGTCGAAGCAGACGCCCTTGCCCACCAGCGTCAGGAGGGGACCGCCATCGCCCCAGCTCATGTCGATCAGACGCGGTGCGCGGGGACCCTCGGTCGCGGCGGCGCGGCCCACCGTGTGGATCAGGGGGAAGCCTTCGCGCAACGCCGCGCCAGAGGTGACCTCGATCGCCGCCCCATGCCGATTGGCAAGGGCGCGGGCTGTGTCCTCAAGATCGCCGGGCCCCATATCGGCGGCCGGTGTGTTGATCAGGTCGCGGGTCAGGAACTCCCCGGCCGCAATGGCCTCGATCCGGGCGGCATCGACCCCCCGCGGCACGCGCAGGGCCGGAGCGCTTCGGGGCGTGCCGGCATAGGCGGTGAAGCGATAGGAGGCCAGAAGCCAGCCGAGCGCGGCTTCCTCCCACGCATTCGCCGTCAGGTCGCCCGAAAGCGAATAGGTACCAGATTTCAGCGCCAACGCCGCGCGCGCCGCGACAAACCGCGTGCGGACATGATCCTTCGCACCGCCCCAGCCCAGCAGGACCCGGGAGACCGACAGGTCCGGCCCCGGCACGCGCAGCACCTCGCCGGCATTGGCCTCGAAGCCGTTGGCGACGGCCCAGTCGCGCAAGGGTTCATCCTGGCCGGTAAGCCAGTCCTTGAGCCCCGCCTTGGGGACGATCTGGATCGGCGTCGCACGGGCATCGGGTGCGGCAAAGCGGGGCGGTTCGGTCGAGATCATGCGGTCTCCGGGCGTCACTGGCCCGCGCAGCGGTGTCGCGCGGCAGGGCGCAATCTAGCGACCGTCCCTCACATCGCAAGCGAAAGCGCCTCCGCCCCCCGCCGACGGCGCCGGGTCGCGCCGTTCAGGCCACGGTTTCCGGCCCGGAATCGTCCATCGACCACCCATCCGGCGTCTCCGGCGCGGCGAGGCGGTGGAGCCGGGCGAGACAGGCGGCCAGCGCGGCCGCATCCCCGCGCGCCTGCGCATCGAGGACACCGTGCGCGGCATGCTCCATCGTCAGCATCCCGATCGTCGATGCAAGCTCCACGATCTGCGTGCAGGCGGTGCGGAGCGCGCAGGCATCGTCGGCGGCATCGCGCGCGGCGCGGGCGCGCAGTTCGACGTCGGTCAGCATCGTGGCGAGGAACGCCTCCGACCGCTCGCCATAGGTGTCGCAGATCGTGGCGAGCTGGACATGGTCGAACATCATCCGCTCCCGCGGCTTCAGGGTCGCGACGGGCGCGCCGGCCTGCCCGGTGCAGGGGACGGGTCGGAACGTGTCGTCGGGGGCGGATGTGGCGCGGGGCATGATCTCTCCTCGGGGCAGCGGGATATCGGCAGGTTCGTCATGCCGGATCTGTCCCCAGATCGCGGCCAAACCTTGACCTTCGGTGGGCGTGCAGGCGAAGAAACCCCTCGAATTGCGCCAAGCCCTGTCCTAGGAAGGCGCCGGACCGTCAGATTCCGAGGCCCCATGCGAAACGCCAAGCCCCTGCCCGGATCCCTCGTGCAGCGCTACCACGGCTGGAGAGCCACGACCTTCGCCGAGAACGCCTCGTGGTACCGCCGCCTCGCCACCGAGGGGCAGCGGCCGCGCACGATGGTGATCTCCTGCTGCGACAGCCGGGTGCACGTCACCTCCATCTTCGGGGCCGAACAGGGCGAGTTCTTCATCCATCGCAACATCGCCAACCTCGTCCCGCCCTACGAATCCGACGGCGCCCGCCACGGCACGTCGGCGGCGATCGAATATGCGGTGACGGCGCTGCGCGTGTCGCAGATCATGATACTCGGACATTCGCTGTGCGGCGGGGTGCAGGGCTGCGAGGCGATGTGCTCGGGCCATGCGCCCGAACTCGAATCGCCCGACAGCTTCGTGGGTCGCTGGATGGACCTGCTGCGCCCGGGCTGGGAAAAGGTGCGCGGCATCGAGGATGCGGACGAACGGCGCGAGGCGCTGGAGAAGGAGGCCGTCCTGACCTCCCTCGACAACCTGATGACCTTTCCCTTCGTCGCCGCCGCCGTGGAGGCGGGCGATCTCGCGCTTCACGGTCTATGGAACGACATCACGCAGGGCGGGCTGGAGATCTACGACGCCTCCGCCGACCGGTTCGTCGCCCTGTAAGCCGGAACATCCGCCCCGCCGGGCGGGTTGCCGCGGGACCCCTGTACGACGGAGCCGCCGATGACCGACCTACCGCGCGACAATTGGCCGGATTCCACGGTTCCGCTCCTGCGTTCGCCATACGAATACATCCCCGATTCCGCGCGCCAACTGGGGTCGGACGTGTTCGGCATGCGCCTTGCCGGGCGGCAGGCCTACGGCATGACCGGGCGGGCGGCGGCGGAGTTGTTCTACGATCCCCGTATGACGCGCGGCGGTGCCGTGCCGGGGGTCATCCGCAGCGTCCTGTTCGGTCCCGACGGCGTGATCCAAGGCACGGACGGGGCGGAGCATCTGCACCGCAAGCGCCAGATGATGGAGATGGTCGAGCGGGGCATGGTGGCCGATCTGGGCAACCGGCTGCGCAGCGGGCTCGAATCCGCGCGGCCGGGCTGGATCGCGGCGGGCGAGATCGAGCTCTTCGCTGCGATGACCCGCGTCGTGACGATCGCGGTCTGCGGCTGGGCCGGCGTGCCGCTTCCGCAGGACGAGGCCGGCGCGAAGGGCCGGATGCTCGCGGCGATGTTCCTCCATGCCGGCGCGGCCTCGCCGGTCGAGGCACTGCGCGGATTGCGGGCGCGCCGGCAGGCGCAGGCCTGGATCGAGGGCCTGATGGCGGAGATCCGGGACGGCCGGACGACGCTGCCGAAGGATGCGCCGGTCGCGCGGGCGGCGCGCTGGACCCATGCCGACGGCACACCCCTCGCGCTTGACGTGGCGGCGGCGGATTTCCTGTCCTTCCTGCGCCCGAACGTGGCCAACGCCGTCTGGATCACGCATCTGGCCCACGCCCTCGGGACGCATGCCGGCGTGGCGGGCGACATGACCGATTCCGGCGCCCGCACGATGTTCGTGCGCGAGGTGCGGCGGCTTTATCCATTCTTCCCGATCCTCGCGGCCGTCGTGGGCGAGGGGATGGAATGGCAGGGGGCGAAGCTGGAGCCCGGCGCGCGCGCCATCCTGTCGCTCTATGGCACCAATCGCGATCCGCAGGTGTGGGACGCGCCCGACACGTTCCGCCCCGACCGCCATGCCGGTCGCGAACCGGGGCCGTTCGACATGATCCCGCAGGGCGGCGGCGACTATTTCGGGACGCATCGCTGCGCAGGCGAATGGGTCAGCATCCGGCAGATGGAGGTGGCGGCGGAATGGCTGGGCACGCGGCTCCGCTGGCGGCTGTCGGACCCGGAGGCGCGGCCGTCGGTGCGCACGCCCCCGGGCCTGCCGGGAGACGGGCTACGGCTGACGGGCCTCGCCGCGCGCTAGCCGGTCAGGGCTGCCAGACCAGTTCCTGCCCCTCGGGCCATTCCAGCGTCACGCCGATCTCGACCTCCCGCTCGCCGCCCGCCGGTACCTCCAGTTCCCACATCGCAAGGCCGCGCACGTCCTCCACGCCGCGCGCATCGGGCTGCGGGTCGAGGTCGAGGGCGATCTCGAGATCCTCCTCCTCGGAGAAGGGCAGGGCGTAGAGCGTCTCGACCGTCTCGGGCGCGTCCGACAGGTTGCGCACGCGGAACACGATGTCCTGCCGCCGGGTGCCGGAGGTGAAGATCAGACCCCGGTCGCCGGTGCGGTTCTCCTTCAGCACGTATTCGAGGCGCAGATGCTCCTGCGGGCCGAAGCCGATATCGGCCTCGTCGCCCGCAGGCAGGAGCGGCAGGTGCGTCTCCGCGACCTGCACGCCCTCGCGGTAGATCGTGACAGGCCCGGGCAAGAGCGGCTCGTCCGTGTCGTTGCGCGTCTGGGCCACGAGGAACGCGGTGGCGTCGTAGCGCGGCGCGGCCCGATTGTAGACCCGGGCGGGCAGGTCGATCCGGTCGAGCGACACGATCACCTCCGCCCCGTCCACCGGCAGGGTGACGGGCGCGGGATAGGAATAGGTGACGACGGGACCGTCGGTATTCGCGCTCGCGACGACGGGGTCGGGCGTGGCGAGCGACATCTCGGCGGCCCGGCTCATCGGCGCCATGTCCCGCGCAAGCTCCGGAGCGGTGCCGGAGAGGTCGACGCCCTCCTGCGGCGCCACGATCTGGGCGCGGTTGGGTGGCACGTCGCTCGGCTCCGCGCGCGCGAAAGGGGCGGCCGTGCTCAGCGTCAGGTCCACCTCCGACAGCGGCAGGCCGCTCGACTGGTGAAGGCGCGCCTTGCGGGTGAGGGCGACCACCCCCTCCGCCGTCAGATTCGCGTCGTAGGTCATCGACCAGCCGGCCATGGGCGCGAATTCCCGCATCGTCACGGCGACGGGCCCCGCCTGCGCCACCTGCACCGACAGCGCGCGCAGCGTCACCGGCCCGAAATCCGCGCCGGTCGCGTCCAGATCGCGGCGCGCCTGGCGCAGGTCGAAGCGCGCCTCCTCCACGCGGTCCTCGGCGAGGCGCAGGGCGTCGCGCGCCTGTGTCCGGGCGATCTGCGCCTCGGCCACGCCGTCCGCGACGGCATCGGCGGTGGCGGCGACGCTCTCGGCATCCAGCCCGGCCAGCGCGCCCCCCTCGACCGAGCGCAGGAAGGCGAGGCTGGCCGTTGCGGCCTCGACCCCGGCGGCGGCGCGGTCGCGCGCATCCTCGGCCGCGGCCAGATCGTCCTGCGCCGTCCGCCAGACGACGCGTGCCGCTTCCTGCTCGGGGGTGAAGAGGCGGCGGCCGTCGGTGATGCCCTCGGGCAGCGTCTCGACCGCGCCGAGCGTCGCGCCCGCCACATCGATCCGCGGCGTGCCCTGTGCGTTCGGCATGACCGGGATCAGCAGGCGGTGATCGCCGGCCGGCAGATCAATTGCGCCGATCCGCTCGATCTCGGCCCCCTGAAGGAAGATCGTGGCCCGCTCCGCCGGGGCGGCGAGGGGGAAATCCGCCGCCGCGACCGGCGCGGCGGCGAGGACGAGGATCGTGACGGCGAATGCGCGGCGCATGATGCGGCCCCCTGAAGGCAATGGTCAGGAGGCCAGTGTCGCCCGTGCGGGCCGCGCCCTCAACCCTTCTTGAGAACCCGCTGGTCCAGCGTCTCGGCGATCTGCACCGCGTTCAGCGCGGCGCCCTTGCGCAGGTTGTCGGACACGACCCAGATGTTGAGGCCGTTGTCGATCGTGGAATCCTGCCGGATGCGGCTGACGAAGGTGGCGAAATCGCCCACGCATTCGACCGGCGTGACGTAGCCGCCATCCTCGCGCTTGTCGACGACGAGGATGCCGGGCGCCTCGCGCAGGATATCGCGGGCCTCTTCCTCGTCGAGGTGATCCTCGAACTCGATGTTGATCGCCTCGGAATGGCCGACGAAGACCGGCACCCGCACGCAGGTGGCCGTGACCTTGATCTTCGGGTCCACGATCTTCTTGGTCTCGGCGACCATCTTCCATTCCTCGCGGGTCGATCCGTCCTCCATGAACGAGTCGATATGGGGAATGACGTTGAAGGCGATCTGCTTGGTATAGACCGACGGCTCCCGCTCCTGGCCCGGAACGTACATGCCCTTGGTCTGGTCCCAGAGTTCGTCGATGGCCTCCTTGCCGGTGCCCGAGACGGATTGGTAGGTCGAGACCACCACGCGCTTGATCCGCGCCCGGTCGTGCAGGGGCTTGAGCGCCACCACCATCTGCGCGGTGGAGCAGTTCGGATTGGCGATAATGTTTTTCTTGGAATAGCCGTCGACCGCCTCGGGGTTCACCTCGGGCACCACGAGCGGCACGTCGCGGTCGTAGCGGTAGAGCGACGAGTTGTCGATCACGATGCAGCCGGCCTTGGCGGCCTTCGGAGCGTATTGCTTCGTCGCATCCGAGCCGATGGCGAAGAAGGCGATGTCCCAGCCCGTGAAGTCGAAGGTCTCAAGGTCCTTCGTCTTGAGCGTCTTGTCGCCGTAGCTGACTTCGGTTCCCAGCGAACGGCGCGAGGCGAGCACGGCGACCTCGTCCGCCGGGAAGCTGCGCTCCGCCAGAATGTTGAGCATTTCGCGACCCACGTTTCCCGTGGCGCCGCAGACAACGACCTTGTAGCCCATCGGATGTGTCCCTCTCAGATGACGCGCGGTCCCTAGACCACGCGCGCCTCGAGGGAAAGGCGGCCCGTCAGCCCTTCTTCGCCAGCGCCTCGAGAAGGTCGCGTTTCTGCATGTCCTGACGGCCCTCGATGCCGGCCTCGCCCGCGGCGGCATAGACCTCCTGCCGCGTCTTGCCGAGCCACCGGGCCAGTACGTCATCGACCGGCTCGTCCAGCGCATCCAGCAATTCGTCGCGGGTCATGTCGTTGCCGCCCTCGACCGCTTGAACACGGGCGAGATCCTTGAGCGCGGCAACGTCGAGATCCTCCAGCTTCGTGCTCATGACGCATCCTTTAGGGCCTTGACCAACTCGTCCTTCGTCATGCCGCTGCGGCCCTCGATGTCCTTGTCGCGGGCCATGTCCATCAGCTCGTCCTTGGTCTTGTCCGACAGGTTGCCGCCCGCCTCGACCAAGGCATCCACAAGCTCGTCCTTCGACATCGACGAGCGGCCGTCGATATCCGCATCGGCGGCCCGGTCCTGCAGCGCGCTCTTGCTCATCTGTTCCAGCGAGGTGCGCGATCCGTGGCCGCGCCCGTTCTCGTCGGTGGCGTCCTCGATCGCCTTCAGAAGCTCGTCCTTCGTCATCGAGGAATGGCCCTCGATGTCGAGATCCTTGGCGCGTTCGACCAGCATCTCCTTGGTGGGGCCGTTATGCTTGATATGGGCGACCTTGTCGCGCACGTCGTCCGGCTGATCGACGAACTGCTCCTCGGCGCCCTTCTTCTTCTGGGTCGAGCGGGCGTATTCGTCCTCGGTCAGCAGCATCCGCACCTTCTTCGGCAGATACCGCTCTCCGGTCTCGCCGGATTCGCCGCCCGATTTGGTGCCCCAATCCTCCTCGGTCCATTCGTGGAGGTCGGTGTCCTTCTGGTCGGGGCCCTCGTCGGCATAGCCGCCGCCGCGCTTCTTGTATTCCTGCACGGACATCTGGGCCTTGCGGGCGGACCATTGGCCGGGATCGCCGCCCTTGTCGGATTCCGTGATTTCCTTCTTCACCTTTTCCCACAATTCGGGATCGGTCTTCTTCGCGTCGGTCATGGCGGGCCTCCTTCGGGGAGAAACCGTCGGACACGGGATTCGGTTCGCTGATCGGCTTCGTGCCGGCCAATTACCCATGGGTAATCGGCGCAAGTCACGGGCGCGGAACGATTCCGTGTCGTCAGTCCGTCCGGTCGCGCGAGAACAGGTATGTCGCGCATCCCAAAGTCAGCGCCAGCGCGCAGAAGCCGAACAGCGCGCGGAATCCCGCCTCGCCGCCGCCCGCCGTCTCGAAGATCCGGGCGCTGGCCAGCTGCATCAGCCCGACGCCCCCGATGGAGAACAGGTTGAGCAGCGTGACCCCCCGTCCCACCAGATGCGGCGGAATGAACGCCCGGCCATGCGCGACGACCACAGCATAGCTCGCGCCGAACGCGCCGATCGCCGCCAGAAGCGCCGCCGCCGTCCACAGCCCCGGCACCGGGTTGAGCCAGAGCATCGCGCAGGCCGCCGCCCCCATCATGTTGCCGCCAAGAACCACCCATTTGCGCGTGCCCAGCAGCCGGTCGAGCGGCCCATAGGCGAAATTGCCCGCGACCATCGCCATCCCCATGATCAGCGTCACCGTCCCGACGAGGGCCGTGCCGTAGAACTCGGCGACGTAAGGCCCCGCCCAGAGGCCGCGCAGCCCCGCCGACGGCGCGTAGTTCACCAGGAGCATCGGGCCGATCAGCCAGATCGCCGGGATGCGCAGCACGTCGAGCAACGAGCCGCGCGCGCCCCCCGCAACCGCCTCCGGGTCGCGCACCGTGAACCAGCAGCCCGCCGCAACCGCCAGCGTCATGCCGGCCAGCGCCTGCATCGCGCCGCGCCAGCCGATCAGGTCGGCGGCCCAGCCGAGCGGCACCGACGCCGCGATGTTGCCGGTCGAGCCGATCCCGACCAGCGCCGCCGCCAGCGTCGCGAAGACCGCCGGGCGGTAGATGCGCGCGAAGATGTAGTAGCTCGCCATCAGGACCGGAGCGCAGCCCGCGCCGATCAGGCCCATCGCCACGTCGATCTGCCAGCGCGCCGTCGCCAACGAGAACAGCGCCGCGCCGCCTCCGCCCGCGACCGCCAGCAGGACCGAAGCCGTCCGCCGCGGCCCGATCCGGTCGAGCGCCCAGCCCACGGGGATCTGCATCGCCGCGAAGACCAGAAACCAGATGCCCGACGCACGGCCGAGCTGTGCCGCCGTGACGCCGATATCCGCCGTCAGATCGGGGGCCAGAACGGCGAGGAAGGCGCGGTAGAACTGGCTGAGCACGTAGGCCAGGCCGAGGAACAGAAGGCCCGCATTCATTGCTGCGGCGCCGGGCAGGTGATGATCATGTATCGTCGTCCGTCTCTATCCTGCCGTGGCGTCGCATGCCGCACCATCCGATGGCAAGCGCCGAAGGCGGGAAAGGCCGCGCCGGAGGATCATCCGCGATGCCGGTGACATTCGCCGCGCGCGCGGGGCCCGGCTCGTCGGGGACGGCATTCCGGCACGCTTGCCCGCGTGGCCGGCGTTGCGGTAGTGCGGCATGTGAACGTTGTCCCGCGAGGCCCCCGCTGTCCGTCCCCTGCAACTTATTGACCCGCGCCGCGCGCGGATGCCGCAATTGCCGTGGGGGCGACATGCCGTCCCGCTGCGACCCAGCGACGCCACGGACCGGCCGCGCGGCATGACCGAGGTTGTCGTTACCAATCTCAACCCGCGCTACACCGGCGTCTCCTCCACCGCCGCGCGGTTGATCCCGGTTCAGGCGCGGCAATACGATCTGGCGCTGGCGGGCCATGCGCTGCCGGGTTGTCCCGCGCCGGTGACGATCGCACAGGCGCGCCGGATGACGCGGGTGCCCCCCACGGGACGCCCCTTCGCCATCTGGCACGTCCGGCGCAACGTCGAGATGCGCGCCGCCCTGATCGCGCGCGATCTGCTGCGCCTGCCGATCCGCATCGTCTTCACCACCGCCGGAACGCATCGGCATTCGCTCTTTCCCCGCTGGCTGATGGGGCGGATGGATGCGCTGATCGCCACGATCCCAGCCGCCGCCGAGGGCAAGCCGAACGTCCGCGCGGTGGTGCCGCACGGGGTCGATTGCAGCGTCTGGCACCCGCCGCAGGACCGCCCGGCCGCCTGGGCGGCGACGGGGTTTCCGGGGCGGCGGGGCGTCGCCGCGGTGGGCCGGGTGCGGACGTCCAAGGGAACCGACCGTTTCGTCGAGACGATGCTGCGCGTGCTGCCGAACCATCCCGACACGACGGCGCTTGTCCTCGGGCGGGCCCGGCCGCAGGATGCGGCGTTCCTGCAGGGCCTGAAGGACAAGGTCGCGGCGGCGGGGCTGGCGGACCGGCTTCTGTTTCCCGGCGAGGTCGCCCCCGACGCGATGCCCGCGCTGATCCGGGCCTGCAGCCTGACGGTGCCGCTGCCCCGCTACGAGCCCTACGGCGTCACGCCGCTGGAGGGGATGGCCTCGGGCGTGCCGTTCGTCGGCTCGCCGACCGGTGACTTCCGGACCTTCGCTGCCGACGGCGCGGCCGGTATCGTGGTGGAGGAGCGCGATCTCGTCGCGCAGGCGGCGGCGGCGGTCGACATGCTCCTGTCGGACGAGGACCGGCTGGCGGCGATGTCGCGCACCGCGCGGCAGCGGGCTGTGTCGGATCATTCGATCGAGCGCGAGGCGGCCGGCATCGCCGAGGTCTATGAGGCGCTCTGGGCCGAGGGTTCGAGGGCGCGGGACTTCAGCGCCTCGTAGAACGGCAGCGTTGCGCGCAGCAGGTCGGGACGCGCCCCCTGCGGCAGCGGCCCCTCGGGGCCCGCGAACCCCGTCGAGCGGTGCACCGAGCCATACCAGTGCGACGCCCAGACGCCGTCGGAGGCGTGCCCGCCCGCCGGCCAAGACAGCATCGCGGGATCGAAGGGCAGGCCGATCGCGGCACATAGCTTCGCCAGCATCCCCGGCGGATCGTCGCGCAGGTCCGCCGTGTCGAGGACCACGCCGCCGAACCTGTCATAGAGCGCAGCCTGCGCGCCGAAGCCGAGATCGGCCTCCGTCGCCGCCTCCCGCTTCGCGCCGTAGCTGGCGATGACGCGGGCGGGATGGCGGATCAGGTGGACGTGGACCGCACCCTCGGCCCAGCCGAGCGGGAAGCCGGGCGCCATGTGATGGGCCATGTGCTTCTGGTAGACATGCCGCGAACCCTCGCGCGAACACAGGCGCCCCACCTCGGCCGGGTCGGTCGGCTGCGCCGCGAGGATAGCGTCGCGCATCGGATGGTCCAGCCCCGTCGCAGCGAGGTAGGCGGCGTAGAACGGCTCGTCCATGACGTCGCAATCGGGCCGGTTGCCGAAGGCGTACATCATGGCGGTGGACAGGTTCCGGGGGCCGGACCAGGCGACGATGCGCATGGGAACTCCATGGGTGACGGGGCGATCTTCGGGCATCTTCGTCCGACGTCACCGGATGCGCGGTCAAGAGCGATTCCGAGACTTCGGGCAGCGGGGCGCGTGTTCACTTGGCCGGACATCGCGGGACGTTCCTTGTCGTCCTTCTGGTGCCCTCCATTTTGCGCGGCGGTCGGAAGCAAGGACCTTTTTCCGAAGTTCGATAGTAGCTGTCACATCCCGGAAGGTAGTATGGCTGTTTCTTGAACAGCTCTGGCTTGATTTTGTGCCAGTCCTTCATGGCCTGCAAGGGCGCCTTGCTGGCCAACGCTGATTGCGGGAGCTGCTGGTTGTAGAGCCAGACGTATCGGTGGAGCGTGGTCTCCAGGTCCTCGCCTGCTCGGAAATGGTGGCTCTGCAGGACCTCTTCGCTCCGGCCGTTGAAGCGCTCGACCATTCCGTTGGTCTGCGGCGACTTCGGCGGGATCAGGCGGTGGTCGATGTCGAGGGCGGCGCACAGCGTATCGAACGCGTGCTCGCCGGTCGCGGCGCGCTTGCGCAGGCCGAAAAGGCGGTCGGTGAACTCCTTGCCATTGTCGGTGAGAATGGTGCGGATGCGGAACGGGCAGGCGCGCTCCAGATCGCGCAGGAAGCGCCGTGCGTTGGCCGCGGTCTTTGCCGGGAAGACACGGATGAAGACCCATCGGGTCGCCCGGTCGATGGCCACGAAGAGGTAACGGCGGCGGGTCTCATCGGCCATTTGCGGCAGGTATTTCACGTCGATGTGGAGGTAGCCCGGCTCGTAGGCCTTGAAGGCGCTGTGCTTCGGCTTGGCCGCCTTGG
>NZ_CYPR01000229.1 GCF_001408515.1 Jannaschia seosinensis
GTCTTCNTATCCCGCCCCGATCATCATGATCCGGAACCGGATGATGTCGCACAGGCTATGCTGAACTTTCGCCGGGTCACGCGGATCGTGCAGGCAATCTGCGAGCCGCTGCGCCAGACCCGCCCTGCGCTCGATCTCGCGCAGCAGGGTTAGGCCGGCGTCGGAGCTCATGTCGGCGCCGTCAAACCCGAGCAGGACCGGCTTGCCATTGAGGGGTGACAGGCGGGGCGTGAAGCACGTAGATTGAGCCATGGCGGAGGTCGTCCTGCTGAAATCTGAATCTTTGGCGTCGATAACCAAAAAATACAGAGTTTCAGACGGTTACGCCACCTCCGCCGCCTTCTCGTGAATTATCCGGGCTAGCTGTCGATCCCGCTCAACGGTTCATCAGTTGTGCCGGAGCCGGACCCGCTGCCGCCCGCCAGGACGCATCCGTCGGGGTCATCGCCGGTCGGGGAAAAGGCGATGCATCTTTCGTACCGCGCCGAGACGAGATGGATCGTGTCCACAATCCGGTCCGGTAGAAAGACGCGAAAGTCCGGTTGATCGATGGTGTAAGCCTGCACCAGAAGCACGCGCTTCCCGATGTCAAAGCGCGGGATCCGGCCCTTGAGGAGGTCGAGCGCCCGATCGCTCATCGCCTTCTGGCCATCCGTCGCATAGCTCCAGGTGATCTGCAGGCCACCGTCGGCGTCGGGCACCCGCTCGATCTCGGTGAAGCGCATGTACGTCTCCTCCTCGGTGGAGAAGACCATCGTCTCGTAGATGTTCTCAAGGCCTTCGAGGTCGAAAGGCCGGACCACGTCGCGGCGGCGCGACAGGAGGTCGGCGACCGCATAGGTCGCCTTCGACATCGTGGCGTCCCGGCGGTAGCCGTCGAAATAGGAGAATCCCGCCATGAACAGAAAGCACAAGAGCGGCAGGACCAGAACCGCCTCGATCGACATGCTTCCGTCTTCGTTCGAGAGGAAGCGGGATGCAGGTACGACGCGCGGGGAGCAGGCGGAACTCTTCATCGTCATCTCCTCAATCGCTCTCGACGACGAAGAGGGACGACGACACCATCTGTATGTCGTTCGTCGCGCGCCGTTCGACCATGTGGGTGCCGAGCGACTGGATCCCCGCGATGGTGATCGGAATCGCGGGCTCGACGACATAGCAGGCTCGCAGAAAGACCATCTTGCCGGTGCGGTGGCCGGGAAAATCCGTCTCCGGGACGATCGACTCCTCCCGGTTTACACAAGGCGCACTGGAACCGGCGACGGCATAGGTCGCTTCGTCGATGATCGTCATCTCGACGACCAGGTTCAGGTCGCAATCGGGCAGGATGCGCGCCCGGTCGCAGATCGCGCGGCGCAGACTGCGTCGCGTGACTGTCGTCCTGTCGAGCCGGATCTCGCGGACGGCAAGGTCGATCGCGCGCTCCAGCATCACCTGCCGGGTCAGGAAGATCGACATCTCGAACGAGGAGACGAAGACCAGCAGAAAGATCGGCAGGATGATGACGAATTCGACGGTTGCTCCGCCGCGTTCGCCCTCACCACGTCCGAAGCGGGCGACGAGGCGGCGGAATGCCCGCCGCGAAACAGCCTTGCGCGTCATTGAACCAGCCGCAGGCGAGAGAACGAGGCAAGGATCCCGTCAAACGCGGTGCCGAGACCATCATCGCCGACATTGTAGTAGCGCGACGCATCCCCGTTGATCGGATTGTTCGGATCCACCCCCACGCAATCCAGCATCGCCCGCTGGCCACGCGGAGGCGCCATGAAGGCGATCGAATAGACTTCGATGCCCTTCCTGCGTGCCGCGGTGCAGATATCCCGAAGGTTTTCGTCGCCCGATCGCGCGGATTGGGTGATGATTATCGCCCGGTTCAGGGCGTTTCGACTTTCGTTGTCGAGGTCCCGGGCAATCTGGTCCAGCAGATAGGACCGGGTTGAATAGCGATGCGTCCCTTCGGTGGCGAGCGTGGCCCATACCTGCGGCCAGGTCAGGCGGAACGCTCCGTCGGCCGTCGGGTCCACATCGGGGCCGGATCGGGGGTTGGTGTTCAGACCGTACGGCTCGTCGTGCCAGCCATGGGCGTGACCATTGCTGTCTCCGGTGGAGCCTTTGCCGAAGAATTTCGCGTAGGTGCTGTAGTAGCGGTATTTGCCATTGTACGGCGATCTGACCGAATAGACGATATCGACCTCGTCGTTATTGTCATAATAGAAATTCCGGCACACGTTCTTCGAGCGGCAATACTCGCTCGTGAACCAGCCGTTGAAATTTCCGTTGGCGTCGGTGCCGCCGTTCTCGAAATTCGGGTGCGATGTGACTTGCGGATCTTCGGAGCCATGTTGCCGAACCTTGGGAAGCCTGTAGACCCATATGTCGGACGGGCCGTCCTTGTAGTCATCGTGAAGGTCGAACTGATTGTTGCTCTCGCCGTCGGTCATGACGATAAGGAGCTTGGTCGTGGACGTCTCGTCGTAATCGACGGGGCGGCCGACAAAGCTCGGATCGACCCGATGGGGCGGATCGATTGTCATGTCCGTCGCAAGCCGCTGCAGCTCGTCGCGGCTGGACGGGTCCAGAAGCGCTACACCCCATTTGACGCCATGGTCGATGGCGGTCGAATAATCCGCCTTGAGGTTGTCGATGGCCGCCAGCAGCGTCGCCTCGTCGTTCGACCACGGAATGATCGCCATGTCGTCGTTCGGCGGACAGGCCGATCGGTCGATGAGGCCTTCGGGATTGTCGAAGCTGTAGGTGCGATAGTCGAAGTATGCGCGACGGATGAGCCGGTAGCCGTCGGAATTGATTTCGTCGATGCCGGTCTCCCGGAAATCGTCGTCGCGATCGTCGAAAACGGCGCAGCGCGCGAAATCATGCTCCTCGCTCAGATCGAAGACACTGGCGAGGGTTTGGCCCATGTTGACCGTTTCGTTGTAGGGGATCAGCGAGACCGTCGTGAGCGTCTCGCTTCCCCGCAGCAGCTTGCTGACGAATGCCTTCGCCTCGCGGCGCAGGGTCTGAATCTTCGTTCCGCCCCCCCTCATCGGTTCCTCCATGGAGCGCGATATGTCGACGACGAGAGAGACCTCCAGCTTGCTGCGCCGCTCGAGCGCCGCGGTCGAGACCGGCTGGTAGAGTTCGTCGTAGTTCAGCATGCCAAGAAAAAGGTTCCGCGTCACGGCGGCGGTCTGGATCTCGATGTTGCGCTCGCGGACGCTCGTCGCCCGGTTGTTCACGGTTGCGATGTCGGGATCGAAGCCGGCGGCCTCGAGATGCTCCCTCACGATCAGTTCGGGGTCGCGCCTCTGGTCGAGATCGGCGGCGGCGAGCACGGCACCGTCCACGGCGACCTGAAGCTCCGCTCTCGCCCGCTCGTTGCGCATGATGTCGAGGGCGATGCCCGCGCTGACCAGCATCAGGATGAACATGAAAAGGCCGAGGATCGCCAGGCTCCCCTCCTCTTGCCTGGCGAAGGCCGAAAAGGCGGTGCGCGGCGCGCGAAGCGAAATCCGGTCGTTGCGGCAATCCATGGCAGTACCCAACCCTTGAAGGACGCAGGCACCCGTCGTGCGGAACCCGAGTCGTCCCCGAGGCTATCGGTGCAAAACCGGGTGTGTGACGGGCGGAAATGCGGAAACAAAGCGGCACAATCCGACGAATGCGCACAATCTGCGGATCATCGTGGTGCCGTTTCGCGTTCGGGCTGCTAGGCAGGTATGACGTCCCATTCCGGGACAAAGCCGAACCGGGAGAAAAACGAGATGACGGAAAACAGCAATCAGCCGGTGGCTGGCTTCAGTGCTTCGGTCAACGCGATGTACGACCGCGCGGTCGCGCTGATGGATCTGTCGCCGGGACTGGTGAAGAAGATCCGGGTCTGCAATGCCACCTACACCGTGCGTTTCGGTGTCCGTCTGCGCGGCGCGATCCACACATTCACCGGCTACCGCTCCGTCCACTCCGAGCACATGGAGCCGGTCAAGGGCGGCATCCGTTATTCCCTCGCCGTCCATCAGGACGAGGTCGAGGCGCTGGCCGCCCTGATGACCTACAAATGCGCGCTGGTTGAGGTGCCCTATGGCGGCTCCAAGGGCGGTCTGTGCATCGATCCCCGGGAGTGGGAGGCGCATGAGATGGAGCAGATCACCCGGCGCTTTGCCTACGAACTCATCAAGCGCGACATGATCAATCCGGCCCAGAACGTTCCCGCCCCCGACATGGGCACCGGAGAGCGCGAGATGGCCTGGATCCAGGACCAGTACCAGCGCATGAACACGACCGACATCAACGCGCGCGCCTGCGTCACGGGCAAGCCGCTCAATGCCGGCGGCATCGCCGGACGGGTCGAGGCCACGGGCCGCGGCGTGCAATACGGCCTGCGCGAATTCTTCCGCCACGAGGAGGACAAGAAGGCCGCCGGCCTCTCGGGCGACCTCGACGGCAAGCGGGTCATCGTCCAGGGGCTCGGCAATGTGGGCTTCCACGCCGCAAGCTTCCTGAGCCGTGAGGACGGCGCAAAGATCACCGCGATCATCGAGCGTGACGGTGCGATCTACTCCGAGGACGGGCTCGACGTCGACGCGGTGCACCTGCACATTCGCGAGACCGGCGGCGTGAAGGATTTTCCCGGCGCGACCTTTGAGCCCGAGGGCGCGAAGCTGCTGGAAGCGGAATGCGACATCCTCATCCCCGCCGCGCTGGAAGGCGTGATCCACGCGGGCAACGCCCCGCGCGTCCAGGCGCCGCTGATCATCGAGGCGGCGAACGGCCCCCTCACCTCCGAGGCCGATACCATTCTGCGCAAGAAGGGCTGCATCATCATCCCCGACATGTACGCCAATGCCGGCGGCGTTACGGTCAGCTACTTCGAATGGGTCAAGAACCTGTCCCACATCCGGTTCGGCCGGATGGAGCGCCGGGCCGAAGAGGCGCGGCACCAAACGCTGGTCGACGAACTCGAGCGACTGTCGAAGAACCAGCAGGTGGCCTGGACGCTGTCGGAGGATTTCAAGACGCGCTACCTGCGCGGCGACGGGGAGCTGGAGCTGGTGCGCTCCGGTCTCGACGACACGATGCGGACGGCCTACGGCGCGATGCGCGCGGTCTGGCATGCGCGCGACGATGTTCCGGACCTGCGGACCGCCGCGTTCATCGTCTCCATCAACCGGATCGCGGCCAGCTATCAAGCCAAGGGACTGTAAAGGCCGGGCGCAGCCTTAGCCAGATTTCCCGGGCGGTGGGACGGTCTCCGTCTCCGCCGCCTCCGCCGCCTCCGCCGCCTCCGGATTTTCGCCGAACCGCGTCAGCAGCGCATTCTCCAGCTCCTTGCTGAATTCGCGCGCGCGGGCGGCGTATTCGGGATTGTCGGCCACCGGAACGCCCGGCTTCCACAGCTTCGCCAGTTCCAGCATGGCGGCCCGGTCGTGGCGGTAGAACGCCTCCCGCGCTACGTGGGCATCGCCTTCGGACCATCCCAGCTGCTCCAGCACGTAGCGGCCGGCCCGCAGGCTGGAATCGAACAATTCGCGCACGATCTGGTCCGCCCCCGCGCGGTAGAGTTCATAGACGTGCACGCGGTCGTAGCCGCGAGCGATCACGTGAATGTCGGGGTTCGCCTGCTTGGCCATCCGCGTCAGGCGTACCGCATCCGCACGATCGTCCAGCGCCACGACGAGGACCTTCGCATGCGACAGGCCCGCCGCCTCCAGAAGCTCCGGGCGCGTCGGATCGCCCATATAGGTCTTGACCCCGAAGGTGCGCAGCAGGCGGATCGTCTCCAGATCACGGTCCAGCACGACCGCACGAAGACCCGCCCCCTGCAGCATCCGGTGCACGACCTGCCCGAACCGCCCGACCCCGGCGATGATCACCTCGCTCGCCTCGTCGATGTCGTCGTCGGGCTGTGATTCCTCGACCTTCGCAAGCGCCGACAGCCGCTCATAGGCGATGAAGAGCAGGGGCGTCAGCAGCATCGACAGGGCGATGGCGAGCAGCAGGAGTCCCTGCAATTCGCGCGTGAACACCCCGTCCTGCGACCCGACCGACACGAGGACGAACCCGAATTCGCCCGCCTGCGCAAGGCTCAGGGTGAAAAGGATCCGGTCACGCCCGCGCAGGCGCGCCATCACGGCCAGCCCGTAGAGGATCACCCCCTTCACGGCCATCAGGCTCGCGACGATCCCGATCACCAGGAACGGCGCGCCCATGAACGTGCCGAAGTCGATCCCCGCGCCCACGGTGATGAAGAACAGGCCCAGAAGGATGCCCTTGAACGGCTCGATATCCGCTTCGAGTTCGTGCCGGAACTCGGAATTGGCGAGCACCACGCCCGCGAGGAACGTGCCGAGCGCGGGCGACAGGCCCACGAGCGACATCAGCACCGCCACCCCGATCACGAAGAGCAGGGAGACCATCACGTTCATTTCGTGCAGGCGCGCGCGCGCCGCGAAGGTGAAGACAGGCCGGGTCAGGAAGTGCCCGCCCAGCATGACCACGGCCACGGCGCCGACGGTCGCCAATGCCGCGCCCCAGCCGGGAAGCTGGCCCACCCAGGTCGTGACCTCCTGCGCCATCCGCGCACCTTCGCCGCCGCCGATTGCGGGCGCCGCGCCGTGGACATCCCCGGAACCATGCGCGTCGTATGCCGCCGGCACGCCCACGGCGAGAAGCGGCATGATCGCCAGCATCGGGATGACGAGGATGTCCTGCGCCAGCAGCACCGAGAAGGCCGACCGCCCCCCGCGCGTCGCGGTCAGCGCCTTTTCCTGCAACGTCTGCATGACGATGGCCGTCGACGAGAGCGCGAAGACCATTCCGATGCCCACCGACACCTGCCAGGCGATGTCGAAGGTCAGCGCCGCCCCCGCCACGACCGCCCCGGTCAGGAAGACCTGCCCCATCCCCAGCCCCAGAAGACGCGTGCGCATGTCCCACAGCGCCCTCGGATCAAGCTCCAGCCCGATCAGGAACAGCATCATCACCACGCCGAATTCTGCGAAATGCTGCAAATCCGCAGTCTCGGACCCGACGAGGCCCGTGACCGGACCGATCAGGACGCCGGCCACCAGATAGCCCAGCACCGAGCCCAGCCCGAAGCGGACGGCGAGCGGCACGCAGATCGTCGCGGCAAGCAGGTAGATCGCGGCTTGAAAGAGGAAGGATTCCATCATCCGATCCTAGGGGAGGGCGCCTCAGACTGGAAGCGGGCCATCGCGCTTGGGCTGGTCCATGACGATCTGGCTCTGGACGCGCGCGACAGCTTCGTGAGGCAGCAAAACGCGGTGGACGAGGTCGTTCAGCGCTCCGAGATCGGTGCACCACACCCGCAGCAGGTAATCGGCCTCTCCGGTGAGCGTCCAGACCGAAGCGACGCGTGGCTCGGCCTCGAGCAGGCGCAGGAACGCTTGGGCGCGGGCAGGGGCGTGGCTGGCCATCTGGACCTGCACGAAGGCCTGGACCGTCAGGCCGAGGCGAACCGGATCGGGACGGGCGACGATCGCGCGTATGATGCCATCAGCCTCCAGCCGCGCCCGCCGCCGCCCCGCCTGACTTGGCGACAGACCAAGCTCGCGGCCGAGCGCCTCGGCCGTCAGGCTCGCGTCGCGCTGGAGCATGCGGACGAGGGCGCGGTCGGTCTCGTCCATCTCCGCCTCGCGCGTTTCCCGCATGATGTGACCCTTCGGCAGCTTCCTCACGCAGAACTTACCGATATTCACGGTCAGAATGCGCAGAAACGATCCTGCCGGGGCGCTACATTGCCGTCAACACACAGATGACAGGAGATCGACATGGGTCCTTTCCCGCATGACGCCCCGCATTCCGAGATCAGCGAAGCGAATCCCGCCGGTACCGACGGATTCGAGTTCGTCGAGTTCGCGCATGAGAACCCTGACGAGTTGCGCGCGATCTTCACCCGCCAAGGTTACACGCACGTCGCCACCCACCGCACCCGCGCCGTCGAGGTCTGGCAGCAGGGCGACATCACCTATCTGATCAATGCCGAACCCGGCACGCACGGTATGGATTTCGTGGCCGAGCATGGCCCCTGCGCGCCTTCGATGGGCTGGCGCGTGGCGGATGCCGACCATGCTTTCCATCATGCCGTCGCCAAGGGGGCGGAGCCGTTCGAAGGGCCGGGCAAGGTCATCGATGTCCCCGCGATCCGCGGCATCGGCGGCAGCCTCATCTATTTCGTCGACCAGTATCGCGACCAGAGCCCCTATAACGCGGAGTTCGACTGGCACGCGAAGGCGAACCCGGAAGGCGTCGGGTTCTACTATCTCGACCACCTCACCCACAACGTCCATCGCGGCAACATGGATGTCTGGTTCAACTTCTACGGCGACCTGTTCAACTTCCGCGAGATCCGGTTCTTCGACATCCAGGGCAAGCATTCGGGCCTCTTTTCCCGCGCGCTGACATCGCCCTGCGGGCGCATCCGGATCCCGATCAACGAGGATCGGGGCGAGACCGGGCAGATCGTGGAGTATCTGGAGCGCTACAAGGGCGAGGGCATCCAGCACATCGCCGTCGGCGCCAAGAACATCTACGAGTCCGTTGATGCGATCGCAGAGAATGGCGTGAAGTTCATGCCCAAGCCGCCGTCGAGCTACTACGAGTTAAGCCGCGACCGCGTCACCGGCCACGAAGAGCCGCTCGACCGGATGGAAAGGCACGGCATCCTGATCGATGGCGAAGGCGTCGTCGGAGGCGGCGAGACGCGGATCCTTCTGCAGATCTTCTCCAAGACCTGCATCGGTCCGATCTTCTTCGAGTTCATCGAGCGCAAGGGCGATGACGGCTTTGGCGAAGGCAACTTCAAGGCGCTGTTCGAGGCGATCGAGCAGGACCAGATCGACCGGGGCGTGCTCAAATCCGCATGATCCCTTCGGGGCCGCGCGGGTTGTCCGCGTGGCCCGCCGCTGCCGCATCTTTACAAGCTCATGCGGGCGATGTTTCGTTAGCCCCGACGGACTGGGGGGCGGCATGAAACGATCCGAAATCAACGATATCATCGCTTCGGCGGACACGTTCATCCGGTCTTTCGGGTGGGTTCTTCCTCCCTTCGCCGACTGGACCCCGGATCAGATGCGGGCGCGCGGCGACGAGATCGCGGGGATCCGCGACGCCCGGCTGGGCTGGGACATCACCGATTACGGGCAGGGGCGGTTCGACGAGATGGGTCTCGTCCTGTTCACGGCGCGAAACGGGCGCCAGGCCGATCTCAAGCGCGGCGGCGGCATGTGCTATGCCGAAAAGATCATGATCTCGCGGCGCGATCAGCTTAGCCCGATGCACCGGCACTGGCTCAAAGCTGAGGACATCATCAATCGCGGGGGCGCGACGCTGGCGATCGAGTTGTTCGGCTCCGCGCCGGACGGGGTCTTCGACGGCAATGCCGGTGGCACGGTGCTCTGCGACGGCGTGCCCCGCGACTTCGCCCCGGGTGAGGTGCTGCGCCTTGCGCCGGGAGAGAGCGTCACGCTGATGCCCGGCGACTGGCACGCCTTCTGGGGCGAGGGGGGCGACGTCCTGATCGGCGAGGTCAGTACCGTCAACGACGACGAGACCGACAACTGGTTCCGCGAACCCTTGGGCCGGTTTGCCGAGGTCGAGGAGGACACGCCACCGGCACGCCTCCTGGTCTCCGATTACACCTCCCGGTTGCAGCAGCCTGCCTGATTCCCGTTTCGCGTTTTTTTGGCGGAACATTCGTGGCGGCGGGTTGTTGAGACCCCAAGCCAGCCACGGAGAACGCGATGTCGACCGCACCGACCGTAAGGACCGGATCACATTATGTGATTCGTTCCCACGCGCTCTTCTGCAGGGTTGCGCTTCGTCACTGTGAGATAGGCCTTCGGGCCTGACCTCCTCCGGATGCTTCCCGGTGGTTGTGCGGTGCGGGGAGTATTCGTCTGAGCGGCACCCCGGTCCTTGAAAGGCCGGGGTGACTGCTGTTCAGGGGTTTCGTTTTTTGCGGTCCCTCCGTAACGGCCGGTCCGCCCGCCGGTGTGACAGCACGGGCCGAGCAGCCCGCGCGCCCGTCAGTCCAGTCTCGGCAGCAGCGCATCCAGCGACGCTTTTGCATCGCCATAGAACATCCGCGTGTTCTCCTTGTAGAACAGCGGGTTCTCGATGCCGGAATAACCCGTTCCCTGACCGCGCTTCGACACGAAGACCTGCTTGGCGCGCCACACCTCAAGCACCGGCATCCCCGCGATGGGAGAGTTCGGGTCGTCCTGCGCCGCGGGATTCACGATGTCGTTGGATCCGATGACGATCACGACATCCGTATCGGGAAAATCCTCGTTGATCTCGTCCATCTCGAGCACGATGTCGTAGGGCACCTTGGCCTCGGCCAGCAGGACGTTCATGTGGCCCGGCAGACGCCCGGCGACCGGGTGGATGGCAAAGCGCACCTTCTTGCCCTTCGCGCGCAGCTTGCGGACGAGGTCCGATACCGCACCCTGCGCCTGCGCCACGGCCATGCCGTAGCCGGGCACGATGATGACGCTGTCCGCCTCGTTCAGGGCGTTGGCCACGCCTTCGGCCTCGATGGCAACCTGTTCGCCCTCGACCTCCATGGCGGGGCCGGACGTGCCGCCCCATCCGCCGAGGATGACGTTGACGAACTTCCGGTTCATCGCCCGGCACATGATGTAGCTCAGGATCGCGCCCGACGACCCGACCAGCGCGCCGGTGACGATCAGCAGGTCGTTGCCGAGGGTGAAGCCGATCGCCGCGGCCGCCCAGCCCGAATAGGAGTTCAGCATCGAGACCACGACCGGCATGTCCGCGCCCCCGATCCCCATGATCAGGTGCCAGCCGATGAAGCCCGCGATCAGCGCCACGAGCACCATTGTCCAGATGCCCGCCCCGCCCCAGTAGAGCAGCCCGAGGATCACGCAGAGCGCCAGCGCGGCGGCGTTCAGCATGTGCCCGCCGGGAAGCTGGTTCGGCTTTCCGTCGACGCGGCCCGCCAGCTTGCCGAAGGCGATGACGGAGCCGGTGAAGGTCACCGCGCCGATGAAGATGCCGAGAAAGACCTCGACCTTCAGGATGGCAATCTCCACGGCGTCCTTGACGAAGAGCCGCTCACCGAACCCGGTCAGCGTGCCTTCCGGCACCACCGCGATCGTGCCGCCGAAGGACTCCCGGAGCGCCAGCACCTCGTTCAGCATGATTTCCGCGTTCAGGCCGATGAATACCGCCGCGAGGCCCACAAACGAATGCAGAGCCGCCACGAGTTGCGGCATCTCGGTCATCTGCACCCGGCCCGCCACATACCAGCCGACGACCCCGCCCGCGATGAGAGCCAGCAGGATGAGCCAGATGTTGTAGACACCCGGCCCGAAGACCGTTGCGATGACGGCCAGCGCCATCCCCGCGATGCCGTACCAGATCGCGCGCTTGGCGCTCTCCTGGTTCGACAGCCCGCCGAGCGACAGGATGAACAGGATCGAGGCGACGACGTAGGCCGCGTTGGTCAGTCCGAGTGAGAACATGGGAGCGCCGCCTTCAGGATTTTTGGAACATGGCGAGCATCCGCCGCGTGACGAGGAACCCGCCCACGATGTTGACGCTCGCGATCAGGACAGCGACGAGACTGAGCAGCACCACGAGCCAGTTGCCCGACCCGATCTGCAGAAGCGCGCCGAGGATAATGATCCCCGAGATCGCGTTCGTCACCGCCATGAGCGGCGTGTGCAGGGCGTGGCTGACGCCCCAGATCACCTGGAAGCCGACGAAACAGGCCAGCGTGAAGACGATGAAATGCTGCATGAAGCTAGCCGGCGCGACCAGCCCGACCAGCAGAAGCAGCACCGCACCCACGCTCAGCATCGTGATCTGGCTGCGGGTCTGGGCACGGAACGCGGTGATCTCGGCGGCGCGCTTCTCCTCGGGAGTGGGCACGACGACCTTCTCGCGGGGCTTGGCCGCGATTGCCGCCACCTTGGGCGGCGGCGGCGGCCACGTAACGTCGCCGCCATGCGCGATGGTGGCGCCGCGGATCACGTCGTCCTCCATGTCGTGCACGATCTTGCCGTCCTTGTCCGGCGTCAGATCGGTGATCATGTGGCGGATGTTGTTGGCGTAGAGGATCGAGGCCTGCGTCGACATCCGGCTCGGGAAGTCGGTGTAGCCGACGATGGTCACGCCGTTTTCCGTCGTGATCTTCTTGTCCCGCTCGGTCAGTTCGCAATTCCCGCCCCGTTCCGCGGCAAGGTCGACGATGACCGATCCGGGCCGCATCGCCTCGACCATGTCGCGCGTCCACAGGACAGGCGCGTCGCGGTTGGGGATCAGCGCCGTGGTGATGACGATGTCCATCTCCGGGGCCAGTTCGCGGAACTTGGCAAGCTGCTTTTCCCGGAAGGCCGGACTGCTGGGCGGGGCATAGCCGCCGGTTTCGGCGCCGTCGGGCAACTCGTCATCGGAGAATTCGAGGAACACGAACTCCGCACCCATCGACTCGATCTGCTCGGCCACTTCGGGGCGCACATCGAAGGCGTAGGTGATCGCGCCCAGCGACGTCGCCGTCCCGATCGCGGCCAGTCCCGCCACGCCCGCGCCCACGACCAGAACCTTTGCGGGCGGCACCTTGCCGGCGGCCGTCACCTGACCGGTGAAGAAGCGGCCGAAATTGTTGCCCGCCTCGATTACCGCGCGATATCCCGCGATATTGGCCATTGAGGACAGCGCGTCCATCTTCTGCGCCCGGCTGATGCGGGGGACCATGTCCATGGCGATGACCGACGCGCCCGTCTTCGCGGCGGTCTCCATCAGCGCCGCGTTGGAGGACGGATAGAAGAACGAGATCAGCGTCTGCGACGGCTTCAGCCGCTCGGCCTCGGCCTGCTTCGGGGGGCGGACCTTGACGATCATGTCCACCGCATCGAGGAGCGCCGTGTCCGTCTCGCTCACCTCCACGCCCGCCGCACGGTAGGCGTCGTCGGTAAAGCCCGCGGCCACGCCCGCGCCCGCCTCGACGAAGACGTCATGGCCCAGCTTCTGCAGGTAGCCCGCAGATTCAGGCGTGATCGCCACGCGGGCCTCGCCCGTCTCCACCTCTTTCGGGGCGCCGATCCTCATTGCATGTCCCTTCGCCTGGCCACTAACTGCCGGACAACTTGGCTTGCGAAAGTTCGGTTTTGCAAGCGGGAAGGGAGTGATGGACATGGATTGGGATGCAATGCGGTCACGGTTTCACCTGCCCGAGGGCCTGATCTACCTCGATGGCAACTCGCTGGGCCCCCTGCCTGCGGGCACGTCGGAGCGGGTCCGGCGCGTGATCGAGGAGGAGTGGGGCGACCTGTTGATCCGTGGCTGGAACGACGGCGCGGACGGTGCGGGGTGGATGGATTGGTCGGCGCGGCTGGGCGACCGGATCGGACGGCTGATTGGCGCGCCCGCAGGGTCCGTCTCCGTCGGCGACACGCTGTCGATCAAGGTGCATCAGGCGCTCTCCGCGGCGCTTCAGATGCGGCCGGACCGGCGCGTGATCCTGTCCGACGAGGGCAATTTCCCGTCCGATCTCTACATGGCCGAGGGGTTGATCGCATCGCTCGACCGGGGCCACGAACTGCGTGTCGTGCCGCCCGACGCGGTCGCGGACGCGATCGACGACGATGTGGCCGTCGTGATGCTGACCCAGGTGGATTACCGCACCGGCAGGATGCACGACATGGCGGACCTGACGGCGCGCGCGCACGCGGCGGGGGCGCTGGCGGTCTGGGATCTCGCCCATTCCGCCGGCGCGCACGAGGTCGACGTGACCGCCGCCGGGGCCGACTTCGCCGTGGGCTGCACCTATAAATACCTCAATGCCGGCCCCGGCGCGCCCGCCTTCATCCATGTCCGGCCCGACCTGATCGATGCGGTGCGCCCCGCGCTGTCGGGCTGGCTCGGCCATGCGGCGCCCTTCGCCTTCGAGCAGGATTACCGCCCCGGAGAGGGCATCGCCCGGATGCGCGTCGGCACGCCGCCGGTCCTGCAACTGGCGGCGCTGGAGGCGGCGCTCGACATCTGGGACGAGGTGGACATGGCTGCCCTGCGCGCCCGGTCGCTGGAACTGTCGGAGCGTTTCGCCAAAGCCGTCGCCGCCCGGTGCCCCGACCTGACGCCCGCCCTGCCGTCGGACGTGCCGCGCGGCTCGCAGGTCTCGTTTCGCCACCCGAAAGGCTACGCGATCGTGCAGGCCCTGATCGCGCGCGGCGTGATCGGCGACTTCCGGGCCCCGGACATCCTGCGCTTCGGTCTGACGCCGCTCTATCTCGGAGAGGCCGAGGTGGACGCGGCGGTGGAGCATCTGGCCGCCGTGCTGGAGCGGCGCGAATGGGACGACCCGCGCTTTCGCGCCCGCCGCGGCGTGACGTAAGCCCCCACTTTCCTTTCGCGTGAAATCAAAGGCTTGATTCGCAATTACCCACGGGTAATCGTCACTCCATCCGGATCAGGCTGCCCGCCCCGTGGCTGGTGAACAGCTCCAGCAGGACCGCGTTCGGCACCCGCCCGTCGAGGATGACCACCGCGCGCACCCCCGCCTCCAGCGCGTCGAGCGCGGTCTCGGTCTTGGGGATCATGCCGCCCGCGATCACGCCCGCGGCGGTCATTTCCCGCACGCGCGCGGCGGTCAGCGCCGTCACGACCTCGCCCGACTGGTCCTTTACCCCGGACACATCGGTCAGCAGAAGCAGACGGTCCGCCTTGAGCGCGGCCGCAATCGCGCCCGCCGCCGTGTCGCCGTTGATGTTGTAGGTCTCGTCCTGCTCTCCGGTGCCGATCGGCGCGATCACGGGGATCATTTCGTCGCGGAACAGCGAATTGAGCAGCCGCGGGTCGACCTCCGTCGGCGTTCCGACAAAGCCCAGTTCCGGATCGGTCTGCCGGCAGGTGATCATGTCGGCATCCTTGCCCGTCAGCCCGACCGCGCGCCCCCCGGCGGTGTTGATAGCCTGCACGATCCGCTTGTTGACCTCACCGGCCAGCACCATCTCGACCACGCGCATCGTGTCCGCATCGGTCACGCGCTTGCCGCGCACGAATTGCGACTCCACCCCCAGCCGCGCCAGCAATTCGTTGATCATCGGGCCGCCGCCATGGACGATGACGGGGTTGATCCCCACCGTCCGCATCAGCACCACGTCACGCGCGAAACTAGCCATTCCGTCATCGGAGCCCATGGCGTGGCCGCCCAATTTTATCACCACCACCGCGTCGTCGTAGCGGGTCAGGTAGGGGAGCGCCTCGTTGAGCGTTCGGGCGATGGCGGCGTTGTCACGGGTCATGTCGTCTCGGATCTGCATCGGGTTTCCCGGTTTGTGGCGCGATCACGCGATGGCGGCAATCTCGGATCGCAGGGTTGCGATGCCCCAACCCTTTTCGGCGCTCGTCACGATCAGCGTCGGATAGGCGGCCGGATGGCGGGCCAGCACCGCGCGTGTGCGGTCGATGGCACGGTCGCGCTCCGCGTCCTTCACCTTGTCCGCCTTCGTCAGAACCGCCTGGAACGGCACCGCCGACCGGTCGAGCAGGGTCATGATCTCCTCGTCCACATCCTTGGGGCCGTGCCGCGAATCGATCAGCACGAAGGCCCGCCGCAGGCTCGCCCGCCCCGACAGATAGGCCTTGAGAAGCGCCTGCCATTTGGCCACCACCGGCACCGGCGCATTGGCGAAGCCATAGCCCGGCAGGTCCACGAGGTAATGGCTGGCCGAGAGGGTGAAGAAGTTGATCTCCTGCGTGCGGCCCGGCGTGTTCGACGCCCGCGCCAGCGCGCGCCGCCCGGTCAGTGCGTTGATCAGGCTGGACTTGCCAACATTCGAGCGCCCGGCGAAACAGACTTCCACCCGGTCGGCGGGCGGCATCCCGTCCATCGCGACGACGCCCTTGAGGAACTCCGGCTCCGACACGAAGAGCCGGCGGCCGGCCTCCGCCGCCTCGGGGTCCGGCTCTTCGGCCAGCGGAAAGGGCAGGGTGCTCATGTTGCAGCCTCCAGAGCGGCGATGTCCGCGCCGCGGATTGCGTCGATGTTGCGCGTGATGCGCGCCGTGCTCCAGTCCCACCACGCCACGTCGAGCAGGCGCGCGATGATGTCCGCATCGAACCGCCGCCGCAATTCCCGCGCCGGGTTGCCCGCGACGATGGCATAGGGCGCGACATCCTTGGTCACAACGGCCATGGCCGCCACGACGGCGCCCGCGCCGATCTTCACGCCCGGCAGGATCGTGGCGCGGTCGCCGATCCAGACATCCGGGCCGATCTCGGTGTCGCCCCTGCGCACCGCCGCCCAGTCCTCCGGATCGAAGCCCGCCTCCCATCCGTGGCCGAAGATGTTGAACGGATAGGTCGAGAGGCCGTCCATCACGTGGCCGCCCCCGTCCATCATGATCGTCACGCCATAGGCGATCGCGCAGAACGGCCCGATCGTCAGATGATCGCCGACGAAATCGTGGTGGTGGATCACGTTGCGGTCGAAGAAATCGCGCGTGCGGTCCCGGTCGTCGTAATAGGCGTATCGCCCCACCGTCACATTCGTCCGCCCCCGGGCCAGCGCGCGCAGGAAGACGAGGCCGTCATAGGACGGCATCGGCGTGAGGACATCCGGGTCGGGGCCGTTCATCGCAGCACCAGCGCATCGCCCCGCGCGACATGGCCGGGTGCCGTGCAGGTCAGGTAGACGCCAAAGTCGCGATGGCCCCAACCGGCCTCCAACGCGCCGAGCGTGTCGGCATCGACGTGGCCCGTCTCCGGATCGGTCATCGTCGCGCGGCAGCGCGTGATCCGCTCCTCGGCGCGGAACGTGGCAGTGCCGATAGTCATTTCCCGACCGATCCAGTCGAACTCCGCCCAAGGCTCCGCGCCGTCGATCCAGAGATTGCCGCGGAAGCGGTCGCGCGACAGGGACCGGCCGATCCGCGTCTCCAGTGCGGTGAGCGACGCGATGGAGTGCAGCGAGATCGAGGCGAACGGCGAGTCGGTATAGCCGCGGCCTCGCGCGCGCACGATATGGCTGGGGCGCGCACGGCTCGGGTCGCTGAGCGGCGCGATCCAGTCGAGGAAGGGTCGGTTGTCCTCGTCCGGGTCGAAAATCAGGTCGGGCCGGTCCGGATGCGAGAGGATGACATGGTCGCCGGCCATGCGCGCGGTAACCGCCATCAGCGCCGGCGTCTTGGCCCCGCGATTGAAGTTGGCGCAGGGCGCCCAGTCGCCCGCCTGCTCCGTCGGACCCATCCGCGCCGCTTCGTGCACGACGGCCCATTCCCGATCAAGGGGGATCGTGGCGCCGGCCGCGATGTCGAACGCGGCCAGCGCCTCGCGGCCATGGGCCTTGATCGGATGGCGCCAGATCGCGTCGACGCGCATCACTTGCCCTTCTTGGCGGGCGCCTTCGCGTCATTTGCCGCGGCGGGCTTGCGCTTGAAGCTCGACCGGATGTTGCCGAACAGGTCGGGCTTGGAGCCGTGCGACCGCATGATGGCATACTGCTGGATGAAGGTGATCGTGTTGTTGGCGATCCAGTAGACGACCAGACCGCTGGCGAAACCGCCCAGCATGAACATGAAGACCCAGGGCATCCAGGCGAAGATCATCGCCTGCGTCGGGTCGGTGGGGGCGGGATTGAGCTTTTGCTGCAACCACATCGACACACCGAGAAGGATCGGCAGGATGCCGATGAAGACGAGCGCGATGATCGTGCCCGGTTCCGGCGCCGCGAAGGGCAGCAGGCCGAACAGGTTCAGGATCGAGGTCGGATCCGGCGCGCTGAGATCCCGGAACGGGCCGAAGAACGGCGCATGACGCAATTCCAGCGTGACGAAGATCACCTTGTAGAGGCTGAAGAAGATCGGAATCTGCAACAGGATCGGCAGGCAGCCCGCGGCCGGATTCACCTTGTTGGTCTTGTAAAGCTCCATCATGCCCTGCTGGAGCTTCTGGCGGTCGTCGCCCGCCCGCTCCTTGAGCTTCTCCATCTCGGGCTGCAGCTCCTTCATGCGCGCCATGGAGACGTAGGATTTATAGGCCAGGGGCAGCAGGATCGCCTTGATGCCGAGCGTCAGGACGATGATCGCCACGCCCATGTTGCCGATCAGGCCGTTGAGGAAATGCAGCGCGGCGAAGATCGGCTTGGTGAGGAAATAGAACCAGCCCCAGTCGATGGAATCGACGAAGCCGTCGATCCCGAGACCGTTCTGGTATTCGCGGATCGTCTCCCATTCCTTCGCGCCGGCGAAGAGCAGGCTCTCGGACGTGGCGGTCGCGCCGGCAGGCACCTCGAGCACCGGCATGCGGGTCTGTGTCTGGAAGATATCGCTCTGGTCGGAATATTTCACGACCTCGGTGAAGGGCTGGCCCGCGGGCGGGATCAGCGTGGTCATCCAGTACTTGTCCGTGAAGCCGATCCAGCCGTCCTGCGTCCCCTCGATCAACTGCACGCGACCCTGCTCGCGCGGGTCGACCTCGAACTCGGTCATGTCGTCGTAGTCGATCTCCGATAACTTACCGTCGGTGCGCGCGACGACGCCCTCGTGGAGGATGAAGAAATTGACCGTGTCGGGTTCGCCCTGACGCGCGACGACGCCGTAGGGGGCGAGGCGCACGGGCGTGTCGCTCAGGTTTTCCACCGATTGCGTAACGGAAAACATGTAGTCGTCGTCGACCGCGATCGTGCGGCGGAAGATGAGCCCCGCATCGTTGTTCCAAGTCAGGGTCAGCGGAGTCTCGGGCGTCAAAATCGCGCCTTCGGGAGCGGTCCACTCGGTCTGGGGCGTCGGAACCGCCTCGAACGGCAGGTCGCCCGCGGGGGACCAGCCGTGGAGCGCGTAATAGGCCTGCGGGCCGCCTGCGGGTGTCAGAAGCGTGACGATGGGGGAATCGTCCTCCAGCGTCTCGCGGTAATCCTTGAGCGAGATGTCGTCGATCCGCCCGCCGGTCAGGGAAATGGATCCGATGAGGCGCGGCGTTTCGACCGGCACGCGGGCAGAGGCGGCGATGGCGGCGGCGCGGCTCTCCTCGGGCGAGACGACGACGGTGCCCGGCACGGCCGCGGTGCCCTCTCCGGCGGCCGGAGGCCGGACCACGGCCCCCGGCGGTGTCGGCGAGTCGAGCCCGTCGGAGGTGGCCGTCTCGGGGAGGGCGGGGGAGCGTTCCTCTGGCGGGAACAGGACGAACCAGACCAGAAGGACCGCCGCGCTGAGCACGGTGGCGAGGATGAGGTTCTTGTTCTGATCGTCCATGTCGGGCCTGGCTTCGCTCGTTCGAGGGTGCGTTCGGGGCGGCGGGCGCGGGCTGCGGAGCAGGCTCCGCCCGAGCGGACCGGCCGCGCCGCAATCCGGCGCCGTTCAACAGACCCCGCCCCGGAAGGTCAAGGCGAAAGGCAAGGCCTGCGCGCCGGTGTCTCGCCCGGACGTGCCGTTGTCGCGACGGAAATGACGGCCGAACTGCTCGCGCACCGGACCCGCACCGCCATGCCGGGCGCGTCAGGCGGTGCCACGCGGCTCCATCTCGCTCAGGGATTTGGGTTGCTTGACGGAGCGGCGGTTCTGCGCCCAGCGGACCGTTTTCTCGAACGGCATGGGTCTGGCGATGCCGAACCCCTGCAGGTGCGGGCATCCCATTTCCGCGAGAACCGCCTGTTCCGCAGGGGTTTCCACCCCCTCAGCCAGCGTCGCGATGCGGAGACGCTGCGCGAGGCCGAGGATGGCGGAGACGACATCCCGCCGCGCCGGATCGCTCTCGATTCCGTGGACGAAGCTGCGGTCGATTTTGATGCGGTGTACGCCGAACTGGGCGATATGGGCGATGGAGGCTGCACCGGTGCCGAAATCGTCGAGATCGAGGCGAAATCCGGCTTTGCGCAATGTCTGAAGGTTGCGCATGATGATGGCATCGTGGTCGCGCAGCGTCACGGTTTCGAGAATTTCGATGGCGATGCGTTCGGGAGCGATGTCGTAGCGGTCGACCTGCCATGCGATCCGCTCGGCCAGACGGGGATCCATCAGCTCATCGAGGGAGACGTTGATCCCGAGGCAGGGGACGGAAAGACCGGCCGCGTCCCAGGCGATCAGTGCCTTGAGGCCGGCGCGCAGGATGCATTCCCCCAGTTCGGCACCCCGACCGGCGGAAGCGATTGTGCAGAGGAAGCGGTCGGGGGAAAGCACGCCGAGTTCGGGGTGGTGCCAGCGGGCGAGCGCCTCAAAGCCGACGATCGCGCCGGTCCGCGCATCGACCTGCGGCTGAAACCACGGCCGGATCTGGCCGGATTCCAGCGCATCCTCGATCTGCGTGGAGAGGCGGTGGTCGGTTTCGACCTGCATCCGTATGTCCGGGTTGAAGGCCCGCACCGCATCCGCGCCCTGACGCCGCGCGATCCGCAACGCGCAGTCGGTGGCGGCGAGCATGGCGGCGCCGGACCGCTCGGGCGCCATCGCCTCGCTGCAGATACCGACGCAGGAATGGACGCGGAACGACCGGCCGTTGAGGGAGATCGGCTCTGCGATGGCGGCTTGGAGGCGGTCGACGATATTCATCAGCGTGTCGAGATCGGCATGACGCGTGGGGGCGAGTATGATGACGAACCCGTCCTCGCCCAGGCGCGTGATGATATCCTGTCCACGCAGGGTGGAGGAAATACGCGGCACGAGCCGGTCCATCGTCGCCTCGCCCGTGCCGCCGCCCCACCCGCCGTCGCCGATCTCCAGATCGTCGATCTCCACGCGCAGGAGGGCCGTCGTGCGGTCACGGCGGGCGCAATCCTTCAGGACGTCGTCGACGACCTGCACGATCGCGGCGCGGCCGAATGGCTCACCCGCCGCCGGGCGCGTGGAAGGGCCCGTTCCACGGGGCCGCATCAGCCGTCCGTCGAGCGCGAGCACGATCGGCAGCCCGAAGATGAGGAGCATCGCCACCGCATCCTGTCCGTAGAACCAGGCGAATGCGGCCGCGGACGGAAACAGGAGCGTCCATTCCAGCCGCGCCGCCGAGCGCAGGATGGTGGCGCGGATCCGTGCGGCGAGGCGAGACGCTGTCGACATGGAACTCTCCGATCGTTGCGTCGAAGAGGGCTAGGTTCACAGGGTAACCAGACGCTTAATTCGGCTCTCCGAGATCGGGACAATTGTTCTCATCCGGCGCCAGCGCGGCGAAATCGAACAGCGCCGGATCCAGCATGTGCGACGGGCGCACCTGCGTTAAAGCCGAGAACATCTTGGCCCGCCGGCCCGGTGCCTTGGCCTCCCATCCGTCGAGCATCGCCTTGATCGCCTGGCGCTGCAGGCCATCCTGACTGCCGCAGAGGTTGCACGGGATGATCGGGTACCGCATCGCCTCGGCGAATCGGGCGCAATCGGCCTCGGCCACGTGCGCGAGGGGGCGCAGGACCGTCAGGTCGCCCGCATCGTTGAGCAGTTTGGGCGGCATCGTGGCCACCTTGCCGCCGTGGAAGAGATTGAGAAAGAACGTCTCGAGGATGTCGTCGCGGTGATGGCCCAGCACGACGGCCGAACAGCCCTCCTCCCGCGCGATGCGGTAGAGGTTGCCTCGCCGCAGCCGCGAACACAGCGCGCATAAGGTGCGCCCCTCGGGCACCTTGTCCATCACGATGGAGTAGGTGTCGCGGTATTCGATCCGGTGCGGCACGCCCATCCGCTCGAGGAATTCGGGCAGCACGGTCGCGGGAAAGCCCGGCTGTCCCTGGTCGAGATTGCAGGCCAGCAGATCCACCGGCAGCACGCCGCGCCAGCGCAGTTCCGTCAGCGCGGCCAGCAGGGTGTAGCTGTCCTTGCCGCCCGACAGGCAGACAAGCCAGCGGTCGCGCGTCCCGCCTTGGGACCCCGCGGGGTGCCGGCGGACCATGCCGTAGCGGTCGATCGCCTCGCGGGTCTCGCGGATGATGCGCTTGCGCAGCTTGCGGAACTCGGTCGTGTCCGGCGCGCCGTGGAAGAGCGGATGGATGTCGTCGTTGTCGTCCAGCATGCCGAAAAACCTATCCGCTTGGGGTGCTCTGCGCCAGATCGGATAGCGCGGGGAGGGGCGTTTGGAGCGTCACTCCGGCACGTTGTCGATACCCGACCCGCCCCAGGGATGGCAGCGTCCGATTCGCCGGAGCGCGAGCCAGCCGCCCCTGAGCCCGCCATGCCGCCGCAGCGCCTCGAGCGCATAGGCCGAGCAGGTCGGTGCGAACCGGCAATTGTGGCCCACGAAGGGGGAGAAGGTCGCGCGGTAGAGATGGACCGGAAGCGACAGGAGGCGGGCGAGCAACGTCATGCGTTGCCGCGCGGCGATGCCTTGTCCCCGTGAACCCGCGCCAGCGCACCGCGAAGGTCGTCGAGCAGGGTGTCCCAGTCCCGCGCCGCGGTCACGTCGCGGCGGCCGATCAGGGCGTAATCCCAGCCGGGGCGGGCCGCCCGGGGCAGGATCAGCCGCGCGGCCTCGCGGAGACGCCGCTTGGCGCGGTTGCGGGCGACGGCGTTGCCGACCTTCTTCGAGCAGGTGAAGCCCACGCCCACGGTGGGATCGTCATCGCCTCGATCGCGTGCCTGCAGCAGGAAAGACCCCGCAGGCGCACGCCGCCCGTGGTTCAATGCCAGGAATTGCCGGCGGGCCTTCAGGACGCGCAAAGACGCCGGAGAGGCCATCCCCTCCGGCGCCTGTGGCAAATCCGTCAATGGACTCAGGCCGAGAGCGACTTCCGGCCGCGGGCGCGGCGGGCGTTCAGGATCTTGCGGCCGGCCTTTGTAGCCATGCGCGCACGGAATCCGTGACGGCGCTTGCGGACGAGGTTGGAGGGCTGGAAGGTACGCTTCATGGCCACTTCTCCGGGTGCTTGGCCGGGATTCGAATGAACCGCGCCGACCGTGGAAACAGGAAGCCGCCGTCTAGGTGACGTGTCGGGGCCTGTCAACGGGCCTCGATGCCGTAACATACGCGGATCGGGGGAATTCGGAATTGAAACATTGCCCCTCTGCGGCCGCCGGGCGCACACGCTTGCTCAAACAGGCGTGAACCTGGCTGTCGCGGCGGCCGTTCTTTGGTCATGCCTGCGGGCGAACGCATCTCCGTAACGGAGCGCGCCGGAACTTGGAGACGAAGCCCATGGCGGATCGCAGCACAGCCCGACGCGACCCGGATAGCCCGCGCGGATGGACCCGCTACCTGCCGCTGGCGGCGATCGGGGTGGCGGCGCTTTTGGGAGCGTTCTTCCTGCGCGACTGGCTGTCGTTCGAGACGCTGGCCGACAACCGCGAGGCGCTGATCGCCTTTCGCGATGCGAATTACGCACTGACCGTCGCGGTCTTCGTCGCGGCCTATGTCGCCATCGTCGCTTTTTCGTTGCCGGGGGCGGCGATCGCGACGCTTACCGGCGGCTTCCTGTTCGGGCTGTTTCCGGGTGTGCTCTACAACACGGTGGCGGCGACGATTGGGGCGACGGCAATCTTTCTGGCGGCGAGGCACGGGCTGGGCGACCGGCTTGCGGCGCGGATGGACGCGTCGGAGGGGATGGTGAAGCGGATCCGCGAAGGCATCCGCGAGAACGAGACGTCGTATCTGTTCGTCATGCGCCTGATCCCGGCGGTGCCGTTTTTCGTGGCGAACCTGATCCCGGCCTTCGTGGGTGTGGGGCTGGGGAAATACGTGGTGACGACGTTTCTGGGCATCCTGCCCGGATCGGTCGTCTATACCTGGGTCGGCGCAGGCCTGGGCGAGGTCTTCGCCCGGGGCGAGAGGCCGGATTTCGACATCATCTTCGAGCCGCATATTCTGGGCCCTATTCTCGGCCTCGCCGCGTTGGCCCTACTGCCGATCGTCATCAAGCGCATTCGCGGGAAGGCCTGAGCCATGAAAACGCACGACACGACCCGCCGGAGCCCGGATGCGCGGGAAACGCCGTCCAAGGCGGAGATCCGGACCGACCTGCTGGTGATTGGTGCGGGGGCGGGCGGTCTGTCGGCGGCCTACGGGGGCAGTCAGATGGGCGCGGATGTCACGCTGCTGGAGGGGCACGTGATGGGCGGCGATTGCCTGAACTTCGGCTGCGTGCCGTCGAAGGCGCTGATCGCCGCGGGCAAGCACGCGCATGCGATGCGCACGGGCGCCTCCTACGGCGTCACGCCGGTCGCGCCCGAGATCAGCTATGCCGACGCCAAGCGCCACGTCCACCACGCGATCGCGACCATCGCCCCGGTCGACAGCCAGGAGCGGTTCGAGAAGCTCGGCGTCCGCGTCATCCGCGAATTCGGCCGCTTCGTCGACAAGGACACGGTCGAGACGGACACCTACCGCATCACCGCCCGCCGGATCGTGATCGCGACCGGGTCGGCGCCGCTGGTTCCGCCTATTCCGGGCATCGAGGACGTGTCCTACCTGACGAACGAGACGCTCTTCGATCTGATGGAGCGGCCCGAACACCTGCTGATCATTGGCGGCGGCCCGATCGGGATGGAGATGGCGCAGGCCCATATCCGGCTCGGCTCCAAGGTCACGGTGATCGAAAGCGGCCGTGCTCTGGCCCAAGACGATCCCGAACTGACGGAGATCGTGGTGGCGCGTCTGCGGGCCGAGGGCGTCGAGATCGTCGAGCATGCGAAGGCGGAGCGCATCTCCGGCCGGGACGACGCGATCACGGTGCATACAGGGCAGGGCGACCGCACCGGCACGCATCTGCTTCTGGCCGTCGGCCGCAGGCCAAACATCGATACGCTGAACCTCGATGCGGCCGGGATCGAACACGACCGTTCGATCAAGGTGGATGACGGGCTTCGGACGACCAACCGCAGGGTCTTTGCCGTTGGCGACGTGGCGGGGCGTCTGCAATTCACGCATGTCGCGGGGTATCATGGCGCGACGGTGCTCCGGCCGATCCTGTTCGGGCTGCGGGCGAAGGCGCGCACCGATCATCTGCCTTGGGTGACCTTCACCGATCCCGAACTCGCGCAGGCCGGCATGACCGAGGCGCAGGCGCGCGAGAAGCATGGCGGCAAGCTGGAGGTCCTGCGTTTTCCCTACCGCGAGAACGACCGTGCCGTGGCCGACGGCGAGACCGGGGGCCTGATCAAGGTGATGGTCGTCCGCGGCCGGCCCGTTGGCGCGTCCATCGTCGGTGCGCGGGCGGGCGAGTTGATCGGTCTGTGGTCGCTGGTTCTCGCCAACCGTCTCAAGATCGGGGCCGTCGCCGCCATGGTGGCGCCCTATCCGACACTGGGCGAAATCTCCAAGCGGGCGGCGGGGCAATATTACGTCCCCCGCCTGTTCGAGAGTGCGGCGGTCAAGAAGACGGTCAGGCTGGTGCAGAAGTGGCTGCCCTGAGCCGCGGCATCTTGGACCTCACCTTGGGGGCGGGCCTGCGCCTCTGTCGCAAACCGGCGCGACGCGTGATAACGGACCTGCATCACCGACCGGATATCCGATGTTCAATACCCTCTCCGGCCGCTTCCTGATCCTGACGGTCCTCTTCGTGATGATCGCGGAGGTCCTGATCTTCGTGCCTTCGATCGCGCGCTTCCGGCTCGATTACCTGACCGAGCGTATGGAGCGGGCGCAGATCGCGTCGCTCGCGCTTCTGGGCACGGGCGACATGATCCCCGATGATGTCGAGGCGGAACTTCTGGCCAATGCGGGCGTCCTGAATGTCGTGCTGCGTCGCGACGAGATGCGCCAGCTCGTGCTCAGCTCCGACCTGCCCGGGCCGGTCGCGCGGACGGTGGATCTGCGCGATCCGTCCGCGATCACGCTGATCGCCGATGCCACCCGCCGCTTCTTCACCGCCGGTCCCGAGATTATCCGCGTCGTGGCCGAGCCCGCCCGCGGCGGCGGGATACAGATCGAGGCCGCAATCGACACGTCGGACCTGCATGCCGCCATGATCGAATACGGGCTCAACATCCTGTGGCTGAGCCTCGTGATCTCGGGGATCACCGCGCTCTTTCTCTTTCTCGCCGTCCGCCGCCTGATGGTGCAGCCGGTCAAGGGGCTGGTCCGCCAGATGCGCCGCTATGCCGCCGCGCCCGAGGATGCGACGCGGATCATCGAGCCCCGCTCCTCCGTCCGCGAATTGCAGGATGCCGAGGTCACGTTGCGCGATCTCGAGACGCGTCTCATCCAGTCGCTGCGCCAGAAGGAGCGACTGGCCCAGCTGGGCCGTGCCGTCGCAAAGGTCAGCCATGACCTGCGCAACATCCTGACGACGGCGACGCTGCTGTCGGACCGGCTGGAGCGGGTGGACGACCCGACGGTCAAGCGCGTGGCTCCGAAGATCGTCGCCTCCCTGACCCGGGCCGTGAACCTGACGGAGGGAACGCTGGCCTTCGGACGTGCCGAAGAAGCGCCGCCGGCGCTGCAGATGGTGCCGCTGGCGCCGTTTCTCGACGAGATCTGCGACAGCGAGCGTCTGGCCTCGGGCGATGTGGAAATCGAGATCCGCCATGAGGCGCCTCGCGGTCTCGTGGTGCGGATGGATCCCGAGCAGATGCACCGCGTTCTGGGGAACCTGATCCGCAACGCCCGCCAGGCCATCGCCGCCACGGGCGCGCCGGGCGAGATCGTCGTGACCGCCGGGGAAAGCGAGAGCGCGTGGCATCTGCGCGTCTGCGACACCGGGCCCGGGCTGCCGCCCAAGGCGCGGGAGAATATCTTTCAGGCCTTTCAGGGCAACGTCCGGAAAGGCGGCACCGGTCTCGGCCTCGCCATCGCCCGCGAACTGGTCCAGGGCCATGGCGGGACGCTGGAACTTGAGCGGTCGGAGGTCGAGGGAACGGTCTTCCACGTCGCGTTGCCGAAGGGCAGGGTGGAATAGGCGAAGCCGGGTTTGACGACGGGGGGACGGCGAGACAGGCGTTCCGCACATCAGGTCGTCGCGGTGGCCCCGGTTACGCCGGCCTCGGATGTCGAGTGCTGCTTTGAGGCGCCGCAAAACGGGTTCGCAGGGGGCGCCAGCGTCGGTGGGACCGGCGCATTCGCAAGTTGTCGAATGTTCCCGCCCGCCTGGTCCTGCGGCATACGCGGCCCGGTGATTGCGGGAGGTGGTTTGCAAGCGGAGCGAGCTGCGTGATCCGAGGGGGAAAACGTCGGATCCAAGCGAGTACGGGACGAAAAGGAAATCCGTGAAATCGCCTCTTGCGCGCCTCCGCCCCGGAAGCTATCTGGCCCACATAGTGCGCTGGTAGCTCAGTTGGATAGAGTACTTGACTACGAATCAAGGGGTCGGGGGTTCGAATCCTCCCCAGCGCGCCACTTTACCATTGTCAGACGGCAGATAGGTTTTCCTTTATCGACGTAAAGCGTTACCTTCGGGTCCGGTTCGGGCGTATCGGGCGTGATCTGATTTGTGGGCAGGCTCACATCCTGTCCCAGTTTAGGGGTCCCGAAAGCTCTAAATCCGAATCTAGGATCACGTCCTTCAGTCTGGCCTTTGCATAGATGTGGCCGGTGGCCTTCGGGACCGGGCGTGGCAGGATGCTCAGTTTCGGTAGTTCGAAGCGAAGGCGCTGGAACGAGAGGCCCGTTGCCTGCGAGACACGGCCGAGCGTCGTGTGGTCCGTCAGGAAGCCGGCGATGGACGCACAGGTCACGGCCGGCATCGTGTGGCCGCGAAGGGCTGGGCCGCGTTTTTCGAGAGTCAGTTCCCCGGTCGTGAGCAGGTAATCCACCATCCGAAGCGAACCGCCGAGTATCTTCGCGGTCTTCAATTTCGGCGCAGCGTCGAGCAATTCGCCGACGACTACGGTTCGGACCTCTTCAAGGTCGACGTGGATCGCAGCGAAACCCTGCACAGTCGGGTCGATTCACACTACACGACTCCGCAGGGCTTTCGTGCTTCTGGGTTGATCCTCTGCCACGACGCGATGGCGTCGAGGGGATCGGATCTGAGGCGGCTTCGGATGTGGTCGAAGCCGGTTCGAAACCAGGATCTGGCGTAGTGGCCGTGGCTTTTGCGCGGCGGCGCGCGCTTGCCGAGAAGGTCTGCGGCGGCGCGACCGGCCCAGGCAAGGGCAAGCGCGACAAGGGACATGAGCAGAGCGAGTTTGCGTGGATCGGTGAGACGTGTGTCCTCAAGGTTGAGGCCACGCGTCTTGGCATCGCCGAACAGACATTCGATCGCCCAACGTTTGCGGTAGGTTTCGAGCGCGGTGCGCGGCGCGACGTTGGTAACCACGATCAACCACTCTCCCTTGAGCGGCTTGGCCGCGACGTTCGGGAGCGGCGTATTGCT
>NZ_CYPR01000230.1 GCF_001408515.1 Jannaschia seosinensis
ATATCCGGCAGTTCGAAGCAGTCAGTAAACCAAGTTACTTAAAGAAAGAAGTAGAATGCACTTCGATTATTCTCACCATCATTGTAGTGAAATCGTCTGCAAGACGGCGGCATCCTAACAGGCTGCTGAAAAAGGAAATGGACCTCGACGAACTGCATCAGCCGTCTCGAAGGGATGACAAGATATTGTGCGCAGGCGCTTCCAAAACCGATATGATGTGTCGTCGTAGGATTCGAAGATGGGCACTCAAGACTTTTTCAGCAGCCTGCTAAGGCCGTGGAGGGTGTCGCTAACAGTATTTCCTATGGCAACCACCTCAGCCAGACGAGATATCATTGTATGAGGACATCACATCATTTCGGCAAGGGCCGCGGTGTTCGTCAAGGTAGTTGTCGCCTGCACTCGTTTTCACGCTGCGTGTTCGGCTGGCCCGACCATGGGGCCGCCGCCGCCAGCTTGATGGGGGAGCGCGTCGGCGGCCCCATGGCCTCTGCGCCCGGCTTCGGGTCGCTCCGGGTTCAGCCAGACCGAGCGTAAGCGCCCGGTTCTGACCGCCTTGTAATTTCAGGCAGCTTCGCTCTGCGTGGTTCCGGCGGCTTTTGGCGTCCAGTTCCAGGGCAGCAACTCGACGAGGCGGTTGTTCTTGTGATCGTGGATGCGGTCGAGGATGTCGGCGAGGTAGGCTTGGGGATCGAGGCCGTTCATCTTCGCGCTCTCTATGAGCGTCATCGCCCGCGCCATGGTTTCGCCACCCGTGTCCGATCCGGCAAATAGCCAGTTCTTCCTTCCAACACCCACTGGGCGCATGGCGCGCTCGGCGGCATTGTTGTCGATGGCAACGCGGCCGTCCTCGAGGAAGAGGGTGAAGGAGGTCCAGCGGTTGAGAGCGTAACGGAAGGCCTTGGCGAGATCACTCTTGCCCGGGATCCGGGATAGCTGCTGCTCGGCCCAGACCTTGAAGGCGGCGATCTTGTCAGCGCTGTACTTCTCGCGAGCGGCAAGCCGTACCTCGGCAGGCTGCCCGGCGATCTCACGCTCGATGTCGTAGAGCTTGCCGATACGGTCGAGAGCCTCACGGGCAATCTGGGACTTGTCGGACGTCCACACGTCATGGAAGTCGCGCCGCAGGTGTGCCCAGCAGGCGGCCTCGCGGAACTGCTGCGTGTCGTCCGCGCGCGTCTCATACAGCTCTTTGAAGCCCGCATAGGCATCGGCCTGCAGAATGCCGCCCGACTTCGCGAGATGGCCACGTGGATGCTCACCCTTCCGATCCGGTGAGAAGTAGTAGACGACGCCCGGGGGCGCCGCACCTGACCATGGCCTCTGATCCCGGACATAGGCCCAGATCCGGCCCTGCTTCACACCCTTTCCAAGGCCCTTGTCCTTGCGGGACCGGTCGAGCACACGGATGGGCGTATCATCGGCGTGCAGGATCGAACTCGACATCACGTCGGCCTCGATCTTTTCGATGAGCGGGCTCAGGGCCTTCATCGCACCGCCGCACCAATCGACCATCGTGGAATCCGGAACGTCGGCGCCCATCCGGGCAAAGATCTCGTTCAGGCGATAGAGCGGGATGTGGTCGTCGAACTTGGAGACGAGGATGAAGGCCAGCAGGCTGGGCCCTGCCATGCTGCGCGGGATCGGTCGGCTGGGGGCGGGTTCCTGCACCATGCGCTCGCAGCGGCGGCAGGACTTCTTCACCCTGGCGATCTCGATCACCTTGATCTGGGCCGCGATCATGTCGAGCAACTCGCTGACGTCCTCGCCGACCACACGCAGGTCGCCGCCACAATCGGGACAGGCGTCTCCGGGATCGAGTTCTCGGCGCTCGCGCGGCGTGTCCTCCGAGACGCGGGGGCGGCGGCGCTGCTTCTTCTCCGGCGCGGCTTCGATCTCTTGATCCGGCAGCGGGCCATGCTCCAGGGCCTCGTCTTCCTCAGGCGGCGCGTCGTTCGCCTCGGCCTTGGCGATCATCAGGTCTTCGAGTGCCAGTTCGAGTTGTTCGATCTCGCGCTCGATCTTCTCGGAGCTGGCGCCGAACTTCTGTTTCTTCAGCTTGGCGATCCTGACGCGCAACGCCTGCACAAGCAGGTCGTGGGCGCGCAGGGTTGCGGACATCTTCGCGTTATCAGCCTGCAACGCGGCGATCATCGCCTTCAAAATGGCAGGGTCGTTCGGGAGATCTGCGGGCGCTTGCGACATGCGCATTCATAGCAGCCCATGCCACCGAACGCCATAAAAACAAGGGCTTCCAGAGCAGTATATCAACCGACGCGGGCCGGTGGTGCGCCCCAGTTCGGTCGTCGCCAGTCGATGCCTTCCCAGAGCATGGCCAACTGCGCTGCGGTAAGTCGTGCAGTGCCGTCGGCCGCAGAGGGCCAAGGGAAGCGGCCACGCTCCAGAACCTTGTAATACAGGCAGAAGCCTTGGCCGTCCCAGTACAACAGCTTGATGCGATCACCGCGACGTCCACGAAAGGCGAAGACGGCGCCGCCTGACGGTTTCTGCCGCAGGACATCCTGCGCCAGCATGGCCAATCCGGCGATGCCCTTCCTCATGTCCGTGACGCCACAGGCCAGGTACACCCGCACTCCGGTTCCCGGGCCGATCATGCTGTCTCAACCGCTCGGATCAGACGCGTCAGCATCGCCTCCTCGATCCCGGGCTCGCAGCGCAACTCGCGGCCGTTCCGCAGGATCACCGCGATTTCCGCCCGCCGGGCCGCGCCTGCCTCAACACGCACAGTCTCTTCTGGGACCGCAGCCATCTCCACGGGCAGAAAGGTCGCGCCACCTGGATCCGGCCACAGCCCCTTCCGTCTCAGTTCGCGCCGCCACTGGTAGACATGCTGACGGGTCAGGTCGTGGTGTCGCGCAACGTCGGACACCGTCCATCCGTCAACGCCGACTTCTCCCAGGATCTCGAGCTTCGCTTCATCCGACCAGCGCCGCCGACGCTCCGCACCCAGGACGATCTCGTGCCGCATCCCAACCTCCGCCACAGACGACGTCGGTAACGACGCCAATAGCGACGTTGATTAAGATCTGCCGATCAGCTCAAGAAGGCGGCCCCAACCGGGCGGTTACTGCTCACGCGGGCCAGCAGGTTGCGCTGGAAATGCACGCGGCAACGCTGCCATCCGGCGCCCAAGACCTTGCGGGCAGCGGCCTTCAGGCCCTCATGGGCATCGCTGATCACCAGTTGCACGCCGCGCAGCCCGCGGCGCGTAAGAGATCTCAGAAAGTCTGCCCAGAAGGTCTCGGCCTCCGATGGCATTACGGTGATCCCCAGGATCTCGCGGCGCCCGTCGGTGTTGACCGAGACGGCCACTATCACCGCCCTCGCAGAGCTTCACACGGGTCGCGTCGAGCCACAGGAACGGCCAATCGCCTTCGAGGGGCCGGTTCAGAAATGCATGCACCCGCTCGTCGATCTCCTCGCAGAGCCGCGAGACCCGGCTCTTTGACGTGCCCGTCAGACCCATGGCGCGCACCAGATCGTCAACGGCACGGGTAGAGACGCCGTGAATGTAGGCCTCCTGTATGACCGCCATCAAGGCTTTCTCGGCCGTTCTGCGCGGCTCCAGGAAAGTGGGGAAATAGCTGCCCTTGCGCAGCTTCGGGATGTTCAGTCCGATCGTGCCCGCGCGGGTATCCCATTGCCGCGGCCGGTAGCCGTTGCGCTGGTTCTCCCGGTCCGCGCTGCGCTCGCCATGCCCGGCTCCGCACACGGCGGCCACCTCGATGTCCATCAGCCGCTGCGCGGCATCCTGGATCAGATCGCGCAGGAAATCCGCGTCATCGCTCTTGGCGATCACCCCTGGAAGGTCGATCATGGTCTCGGTCATCGTGCTCTCCTTCGTTGTCGTCGGTCGTCGAACAACCTCAGACTACGAAGAAGCGCGGTGGCCGCCAGACCGGCCGTGCGCTGCGCTGCACCAGATGGCTCCGCGCGCGGCCTCCTACACCACGGGGTGGGACACTACCTAACGCCTCAGATGCACCTGTGTCGCAGAGCCGGCTCGTCTCATTCGAGGCGGCTCTGCATCGACTTCTCTGCGGGTGCGTCTGTCAGGCGCGACTTGCGCTGAATGTGGTTTGGTTGTTGTTGCTTTTCGAGAGAATTCAGTTTGTGCTGGCTTGAATCTGGTCGTCAATCTTAGCTCGACTTTGTACATTATGCGGCGAAGCAAAGTGCTTCGGCCATGCGCACGAGGCGGTCGGGCGGGATTTCTTGCGGTTCCCGGTCCGGCGGAGAGTGTTGGAAAACGTCTCCTACCCAGAGGGCCAGACGCACCGAACCGATGGCGTCGGTGAAGGTGAGATTGGTCTTGCGATACCATGCTGCGGCATAGGGCGTGCTGGTCGTGCTCAGCAGATCGCGGGCCCACAGCGAGATGAGGCTGTAGAGACCGAGCAAGGCAGGTGTTGTTCGCGCGATTGCCTTGTCGGACCACTGCCTTTGGGTTTCGACGCCGAGATGCGCGCGGGTTTCTGCAAAGGTGACCTCGACCTGCCAACGGCGGACGAAGGGTGCGATGATGTCGGCTGGCTCGCGGGCGGTGTCGGTGCTGAAGAAGGCCTGCGGGGCCCGCTTGCCTTCAGGGTCTCTGACAAGCACCCAGCGGATTGGTTTGGGCGGCGTGCCGGGGCGATACCAGAGTGCGGTGTCCGAGGCGATCTCGAGCGTTTTCCCTTGCTTGCGGCCATACCATGAGGAGACGGTCATTCTGTGCCATGGCGTAGCGGGATCTGAAAGCAAGGTTTCAACTTGGGCAACGGCGGGCCCTTCTGTGCCGGACGGCCGACGGAGCGCGCATTGCGCTCGGGAGGGGGCGCGAAGAGATTGGCATCGAGCCGGAGCCGGCTGATCAGCGTTGCCCGGCCTGTGATAGCGTGGGCCAGTTCGTGGACGGCGAAACTGCTGTCGCCGACGAAGACGATGTCGCGGTCGGGCAACCAGCGGCAGAGCTGGAGCGCCCCTTGGCGGGCCCAGTCGGTCAGCAGCTTGTGTCTGCGTCCCCGGTGAAGGTTGGAGCGTTGTGACGGGGCGAGCAGGGTGAAGACCGGCAGGGCCTTTACGGCACCCGCCCACGGGACCGGCGTCAGCACCATGAAGCTCAACCAGCGCAGTCCGCTGGCCTTGACGAAATGGCCGTGGCTGGAGCGGACGGGATCGCGATAGATGCCGCGTGCTGTGATCCTGCGCCCTCACCGGCGTTCAATGGTGTCGTCCATCCCGATGACTACCGGGCCCTCCGGCACGAGGCGGTTGACGACCATGCTCAGCAGGTGCCGCGCCATGGCGTGGGTGTTCCACCGGGCACGGTTGAGGAGCTGATGACAGCTTGAGAAATTCTGCGCCTCGGCACGATAGTGCCCCATTGCGTGGTGTAGGAGCGCCGACCTTCGGAGAGGTCCGAAGCTGATCAGGTGGCCACGGTGGGCAATCTGACGTCTGCATTGTCGGTGATGCGCGCGAGGCTTTCAGGCGACATGTACCGCCGGGCGACTGTCCATTCGTCGTTTGTCTCGAGCATCAGAGCGCCGACCAGGCGAACAATGGCTTCGTCGTTTGGAAAGATCCCGATGACATCGGCGCGCCGCTTGATCTCGCGGTTTACTCGCTCGATTGGGTTCGTGGATGCGATCTGGGTCCAATGCTCGCGCGGGAAGTCCATGTAGGCCAGGACGTCGTCGCGGGAGGCGTCCATGAACGCGCCGAGCTTTTCCTGCTTCTCGCGAAGCGCATCCGCGACCACTTCCCACTGGGCTTCGGCCTCGGCCTTTGTCTCCTGCGCGAAGATCGTCTTCAGCATCGCCGCCACCGCCGTACGCTGCTTGGCCGGGGCATGGGCAAGCGCATTGCGCATCCAGTGAACGCGGCAGCGCTGGTGGGTCGCGTCGAACACCCGACGCGCAGCCGCCCGCAGCCCCTTGTGATCGTCGGCAACGACCAGCTTCACGCCCCGCAGGCCGCGATCGGCCAGCGAGCGGAGAAAGCCGGTCCAGAACGTCTCGGCCTCGGAAGGGCCGGTGGCCACGCCCGGCACCTCACGTTTGCCGTCCTCGTTCACCGCATTGGCCACTATCGCGGCGCGGCTGACAATGCGCCCGCCGTCACGCACCTTCAGGTACGTGGCATCGAGCCAAAGGTAGGGCCACTCGCCCTCCAGCGGCCGCGACAGGAACGCGTTCACCCGCTCATCGATCTCACCGCAGAGCCGGCTGACCTGGCTCTTCGACATGCCGCCAGCGCCCATGGCCTTCACCAGGTCGTCCACCGAGCGCGTCGAGATGCCTTGCACGTAAGCCTCCTGGATCACAGCCATGAGTGCTTTTTCGGCTGTCCGACGCGGTTCAAGAAAGCTCGGCAAGTAGCTTCCCTTCCTCAGCTTCGGGATCTCCAGCGATATCCGTCCGGCGCGGGTGTCCCAGTCCCGCTCGCGGTATCCATTTCGCTGAACCTCACGCGACGGCGAACGCACGCCCTTTGCTACGCCAGTTCTGGTCTCAATCTCCGCTTCCATGATCCGCCTGGCCGCGAAAGCCAGCATCTCGCGCACGAGATCGCCATCGGCCTCCTTTTCAACCAGCTCAAGCAGCGCCATTCTGTCGTCGGTCATCGTCGTCTCCGTTCTTGGTTTCGAGTCTCGCAACCCGAACCTTCTCGAAGATCGACGGTGACCACCAGCGTCACACCAGGCCGCGCGCTACGCTACGCCAAGGGCTTCGCCCGCGGCCTCCTACACCAACCGCTGGGACACTATCTCGCATAGTTACGACCTTGCCGTCGTGGGCGCGGTCGGATCGTTCCGCATGACGGCGAGCCAGCAGGAGGTTCTGGGCCTGCATGATGCGGTATACGCGCTTGTGGTTCACGGGCGCTGCGCCTTGGGTCCGGAGCTGCCGGTTCAGGAGCGCGGTGATCCGCCGGTATCCGTAGGTCGGCCGCGCCGCAACGAGCGCGGTGATCAGCAGCACCACCGCCGCGTCTTGCGCTTTATGATAGCGCCGCCGCGGCTTCGCGCTTCCCTTCAAGCGATCATGGAGGTTGGAGCGGGAAACACCGAGGGTCTCGGCCACGACGCTCATCGGGAACCGTCCTTCGGCTGCGACTGCGCAAGCCACGTTGTTCCGTCCCGGATGATCACCTTTCCCCGCGACGACCCGCGCTCTTCATGGCAAGATCGGTTCTGAGGGACCTTCGAGACGGGGCACGACCATGCTGATACATCTTCACAAGCAGGCCACGACCACGCCGAAGGTGCGGGCGGCGATCCAGGCGAGCACGGAACCTGCTCCGGTCCTGGCCGAGCGCTTCGGCATAACGGAGCAGACCGTTTACAAGTGGCGCAAGCGCGACAGCGTCGCGGATCGCAGCCACACGCCGCACAGGCTCCAGACGACGCTGACACACCACCGCAGGAGGCCGTCGCGGTGGCCCTGCGAAAGGCGCTGCTGGTGTCGCTGGATGATCTTCTGGCGGTTGTGCGGGAGTTCCTGAACCCGAACGCCTCGCGCTCGGGGCTGGACCGCTGCCTGCGCCGGCATGGCGTGGGGAACCTGCGCGACCTGAAGGCCAAGGCGGCCAAGCCGAAGCACAGCGCCTTCAAGGCCTACGAGCCGGGCTACCTCCACATCGACGTGAAANACCTGCCGCAAATGGCCGATGAGACCCGCCGCCGTTACTCCTTCGTGGCCATCGACCGGGCGACCCGATGGGTCTTCATCCGTGTCTTCCCGGCAAAGACCGCGGCCAACGCACGGCGCTTCCTGCGCGATCTGGAGCGCGCCTGCCCGATCCGCATCCGCACCATTCTCACCGACAATGGCAAGGAGTTCACCGACCGCCTTTTCGGCCTGCGCAAGCGGACTGCCACGGGAGAGCACGCGTTCCACGCGCTTTGCGCCGCCCTC
>NZ_CYPR01000231.1 GCF_001408515.1 Jannaschia seosinensis
CGTAGGAGAAGGTTTTGAACCGGCGCAGCTTCTGGCCCGGCGTTCGGGCGTAGCGCGCCGCTGTCGACGCTTCCAGAGCCGAGATGTTCTGCGCCAGACGGCCGTTCTTTGACAAACCGAAGACATAGCGCAGCCCGAGCCTGTCACACAGGTCCAGAACCTGCGGGGTGCAGTAGTGGCTGTCGGCTCGCAGCAGGATTTCTGTCTCGGGCCAATGCCTGGCAATCTGCCGGATCAACCGGCGGATGTGGGCCGCGCTCTCGGCCCCGTTGGGGCGGCGGGCCGGGCGCAGCAGTGTCCCCACGAGCCGGCCTTCGCCGTCAAACACGACGATCGGCTGGAAGCCGAACTCGTCGTAGAACGCATTGAACAGGCGCAGCTGCTGGTGGCCATGCACCGCGTCAAAGGTATCATCGATATCGAGCACGATCCGGCTTGGGGGGCGCGCAAACGAGTGGCAGTAGAACCGGATCATCTCGTGGCCCATGCGGATAAGGGCGCGGGCGTCGGGCAGGTTCTCCATGCGCGAGATCGTCGGCTGCGAACACGAGGCCGGCCCTGTTTCCGGGCCACGCTCCAGCGCGATCCTGAAGCTGGGATCGTTCCGCAGGGCCGCCGCGTCGTTGCCGTCTTCGTATCCCGCCCCGATCATCATGATCCGGAACCGGATGATGTCGCTCAGGCTATGCTGAACTTTCGCCGGGTCACGCGGATCGTGCAGGCAATCTGCGAGCCGCTGCGCCAGACCCGCCCTGCGCTCGATCTCGCGCAGCAGGGTCAGGCCGGCGTCGGAGCTCATGTCGGCGCCGTCAAACCCGAGCAGGACCGGCTTGCCATTGAGGGGTGACAGGCGGGGCGTGGAGCACGTAGACTGGGTCATGGCGGAGGTCGTCCTGCTGAAATCTGAATCTTTGGCGTCGATAACCAAAAAATACAGAGTTTCAGACGGTTACGCCACCTCCGCCGCCTTCTCGTGAATTATCCGGGTTAAGTAACCGCAATCTCGAATCGGTGGAAAGCGGAAGTAAGCGGCCCTATCACCCTCCTAGGCAGAAGGAGGACCGGATTGACGGAACGGGCGGACATGGAGAACGCGGCATTTGAACCCAGTGCGCTCGACCTGCCAGCGGCGGCGTCTGAGGTAGAGCGACTTTCGAAGCTCCTCACCGAGGCCAATGAGGCTTATCACAGGAACGATGCTCCCGTCATTGACGACGCCACCTACGACGCCGCCAAGGCTCGACTCGCTGATATCGAAGCCCGGTTTCCGGATCTTGCCACCACGGACAGCCCGACAAAGCAGATCGGGGCGGCACCCGCCGAAGGCTTTGGCAAAGTACGCCACGAAGTCAGAATGCTTTCTCTTGGCAACGCGTTCGACGAGAATGACGTCGCCGAATTTGATGCACGTATCCGCCGCTTTCTGGACTTGGGTCCTGATGCGCAACTGGATTACACGGCCGAGCCCAAGATCGATGGTCTGAGCCTTTCTCTGCGCTATGAACGGGGACGGCTGGTCTATGCGGCCACGCGTGGCGACGGTGTCACGGGTGAGGCCGTGACCGCCAATGCTTTCACCATTGAGGATATTCCCGAAACTCTAGATGATGCTCCCGAAGTTCTGGAAGTGCGCGGCGAAGTTTATATGACGCATGCCGATTTTGCCGCTCTCAATGCCACTCAGGCCGAAGAGGGCGGTAAGATCTTTGCCAATCCGCGGAACGCGGCCGCTGGCTCCCTGCGCCAACTCGATCCTGCAATTACCGCGATGCGCCCGCTACGCTTTTTCGCATATGCTTGGGGAGCATTGTCTGAGCTGCTTGCCGAGACGCAGTTCGACGCACTCGTCCGGCTCGCTGCGCTGGGGTTCGCTACCAATCCCGAGACGCGGCGCTGCAACGGCCCCGAGGCCCTGCTGACGCAATATCGGGCCATTGCAGCAAGGCGGGCGGAACTCGGCTACGACATCGACGGCGTCGTCTATAAGGTCGATAATCTCGCGTATCAGCAGCGGCTCGGCTACCGATCCACCACGCCTCGCTGGGCCATCGCGCACAAGTTTCCCGCCGAAACAGCTTGGACCCGGCTTGTCGCGATCGACATCAACGTGGGGCGCACCGGAGCTCTGTCGCCGATCGCACGCCTGGATCCGGTGACAGTTGGCGGGGTCGTGGTCTCCAATGCCACCCTTCATAACGAGGATTACATCGCGGGCCGCGACAATGCCGGCGTCCCCATTCGCGGCGGCGTCGATTTGCGCGTGGGCGACCGGGTGGAAATCTACCGTGCCGGCGACGTCATTCCAAAGGTGCGCGACGTCGATGTTTCTGCACGACCGGAGCATGCCGTGCCGTACGACTATCCGGAGACCTGTCCGGAATGCGGCAGTCCGGCGCCGCGCGAGCCGGGGGAAAGTGTGCGCCGCTGCTCCGGCGGCCTCATCTGTCCGGCCCAGCGCATCGCACGGCTCAAGCACTTTGTCTCGCGTCCTGCGATGGACATCGAAGGATTGGGCGACAGGGAGATCGAGCGGTTTCACGACCTCGGCTGGATTCGGGAGCCTGCCGATATTTTTACCTTAAGAGACCGTTTCGAGAGTGGCCTCCAAAGTGTCGCCGCCCTGGAAGGTTGGGGAGACACCTCCGCCAAAAATCTTTTCCGCGCGATTGAAGCGGCGCGGACGCAGGACTTTTCGCGTCTGCTCTTCGCACTTGGTATACGACATCTGGGCGAGGTGGCGGGCGGCGATCTCGCCCGTCACTACGGCTCATGGGATGCCTTTGCGGCCGCCGCCGATGCCGCAGCGCCGGCCGCTGCTGCGCATCGCGTTGCCGAAGAAGCCGTGATCGCGGAGCGCCTTGCCGCGACGAAAGAAGGCCGGCGCGCGCGTATTTCGGAAGCGCGCGCGAAGGCTTTGACCTCTGTCGACGACGAGGCGCGCGCAGCATGGGCCGACATGACCGGCATCGACGGCATCGGTGCAACACTGGCCCTCGCCATCTGTGATGCGCTGTCAGCAGAGCGGGAGCGCGCAGCGATCGATGCGCTGCTCGCCCAGCTCGATCCGAAGCCGCCGGAAATCTCGGATGCGACCAGCCCGGTCGCCGGCTTGACAATCGTGTTCACCGGCACTCTGGAGCAGATGACCCGGCAGGAGGCCAAGGCGCGGGCAGAGGCGCTTGGTGCGAAAGTCTCGGGTTCGGTCTCCGCCAAGACGGACCTCGTCGTTGCCGGAGCGAATGCCGGATCCAAAGGCGCCAAAGCCGCCGAATTGGGCATCGACACAATCGACGAGAAGGCTTGGCTCTCACTCGCGGGCCGGGCGTGAGCGGACGGCCGGAGCGGCTCTTTCCGCTCTTCGCCGGAATCGAAACGCTGCCTGGCATCGGTCCGAAGACGGCAAAGCTTCTGGCGAACCTCCAGATCGCCCATCCGAAGGATTTGCTGTTCACGTTGCCGACCGGCGGGATTGATCGCACGCTTGTCGGATCAATCCGCGACGTTGCGCTGCCGGGGATTGCGACGGTTACCGTGACGGTCGGCCGCCACATGCCGCCGACGACGCGCGGGCGTCCTTACCGGATCGAAGTCGAGGACGCGGAAACTCGGTTTCAGGTTGTTTATTTCCGCGGCGCGGCGGAGTTGCACGAACGGTCACTGCCGCAGGGCAAGCGACGGGTCCTGTCGGGCAAGGTGGAGCTCTACGACGGCCTTGCGCAGATGCCGCATCCCGATCACGTCCTCGTCGAGGGCGACAATCTGCCGGCTTATGAGCCGGTCTATCCACTGACGAGCGGGCTGACGTCGAAGGTAATGGCGCGCGCGGTGGCCGGTGCGCTGGAACGGATGCCCGCCCTGCACGAGTGGATCGATCCCGCGCTGATGGCAGAGCGCGGCTGGCCAGCCTTCGACGAGGCGGTGCGGGCGGCGCACCATCCGCAGGATGCCCGGGACGTTTCGGCGACGACACCGACGCGACAGAGGCTGGCTTATGATGAACTCTTCGCGCACCAGCTGACGCTTGCCCTTGCCCGCGCATCGGACCGCAAACGCCGCGGCCGCACGACAGAAGGTGACGGACGGTTTCGCCGCAAGGTTCTCGACGCGCTACCTTTTCGGCCGACCGGCGCGCAACAGCGGAGTCTCGGTGAGATTGAAGCCGATATGGCGGCCCCGCGCCGGATGAACAGGTTGCTTCAGGGCGATGTGGGCTCCGGAAAGACCCTTGTGGCGATGATGGCCCTACTGACTGCGGTAGAGGCGGGCGGGCAAGGCGTATTGATGGCGCCGACGGAGATCCTGGCGCGTCAGCATGCGGAGGGCTTGCGCGAACTCGCGGATCAGGCCGGTGTCGTACTTGAACTGCTTACGGGGCGCGACAAAGGCAGGGAGCGTCAGGCAAAGTTGGACGCCATCGAGTCAGGCGCAATTCAGGTTCTCGTGGGGACCCATGCCGTATTCCAGCGTGACGTGACATTTGCCGACCTGCGCCTTGCGGTCATCGATGAGCAGCATCGCTTCGGCGTACGTCAGCGGATGCTGTTGGGCGAAAAGAACGCCGAAGCCGATGTGCTTGTCATGACGGCGACGCCTATCCCCCGCTCGCTTGCGCTGACGCAGTACGGAGACATGGATCTCTCGGCGCTCGACGAAAAGCCGCCTGGCCGGACACCCGTGACGACTTCGACTGTTCCCGTTGGCCGAATGGATGATGTGGTCGCGCGCCTGCGGTCCGCCGTCGCCGAGGGACGCCAAGCCTATTGGGTCTGCCCTCTCGTGGAGGAGTCGGAGATCGTCGACACCGCGTCGGCCGAAGAGCGGTTTCGCTCCCTGCGTACGGCCTTGGGTGAGGGCGTTGTCGGCCTTGTGCACGGGCGAATGCCGCCGGCGGAAAAGGACGCCGCGATGGCGCGGTTTGTCAGTGGCGAGACAGGTGTGCTCGTGGCCACGACCGTGATCGAAGTTGGCGTCAATGTGCCGAACGCATCGATCATGGTTATCGAGCGCGCGGAAACCTTCGGACTGGCGCAGCTTCACCAGCTTCGAGGCCGGGTCGGGCGAGGGGCTGCCGCCTCGACATGCCTGCTGCTCTACCGTGCGCCTCTGGGCGAAACGGCGGAGGCACGGCTCCGGATCCTGCGCGAGACGGAGGATGGATTCCGCATCTCCGAGGAAGATCTCGCCTTGCGTGGTGCGGGAGATGTCATCGGAACGGCCCAGTCCGGATTGCCGCGGTTTCGCGTGGCCGATCTGGATCGGCAGGCCGGGCTGATGGAACTGGCCAGTCGGGATGCGCGTGCCTTGCTGGCCTCTGATCCAAAGCTTGAGACTCAGCGAGGGCAGGCGGCCAGGATGCTCCTGTGGTTAACGGAACAGGATCGGGCGCTGCGCCTGCTGTCGGTGGGATAGGGACCAGGAGGGCCTCAGACGCCGACGCAAATGTTCTCATAAAGTTCTTTACTTTCCGTTTAGGAAATGAGAACAAATGCGCAACGAAACAGCAGGCAAGGAGGTCGAAATGTCCAAAACGATCAAGCAGGGATGGCTGCGCATCGAGCGAGAGCCCCTGACCGATATTGTAGGTGGCGTCTGGCTTGTCACATTGCTCCTGGGCCTGCTTCATCTTCCGTCTGTCATCGCCTGATCTGCGTCACTGCCCGGCGTTCCACCGCTTCCATCTCCGATCTCCGTTCCCCATTCCTTAGATCGGATTGCTCGTTGCGCCCTTTTCCGGCGCAGCCTGCTTCATCGATCGGCTTCCCCGGCCATCGTCCCTGCCCGAGCGGTATGGAACGCTCCCTTGCCGCCGCCTCCGCACCACGGAGTGCGGCGGTTTTTTCGAGACGCCGCCAATCAGGTTGCGGTGTCGTTTCGATAGCCCAAACGCAGCCCGCCCCAGTGCCGCCCTTGGATGATAATCGGGACAGAGATATCCTTCATCATCACCATGCCCTGTTCTCCCATGTCTCTGCGGTAGAGTTGCATCAGGAACGGCGACCGGTTGGCGCCAGCTTTTTTGCCCGTCCGGTCGGTGAAAATGCGACGATTGCGCGAATGTGCCGCATTCCACGCGGGGTCCGGGCCCTGCGGCCGCGAAAACTTCTTGTTGTGCGTTGCAATATAGCCGATCCGATCACACGGGGCGCAGAATATAACCCGTTCATCAAAGGTAAGGGCAGCCTCTATAATTGGCGGAACAACGCGATCCGTCACCGCGAGATGGCGCGCTTCGTGTTGAGCGGGATTCGTCCCCGGAATTGGGATGTGACCAATGTCGAACAATGCAGCGGTCGAAATTCGACCGGACAAGACCGCGTCGGTCAGGGCATCCTCGACCTGCTTCGCGACGCGTGCGGCATGTTCAATAAATTTACGATCCGGACCGTCCACCTCGACTTCTGCTGCCCTTTGAAGCAATCGCTCGCAGCGATTCATCATGACAGCCGAGCGCTCATGCGCCTCCGCCACCTCGGTCGCGGCGTGTCGGGCTCCGGTCTCGATCCCGTCGCAGACGGATTGCACATCGTCTTCCGAAAAGCCGAGTTCCGCAACCGTTCCGTCCATCGCCTCGATCTGTTCGCGGGCCGCCGCCATGTCAGCGGCGATGTTGCTTACGGCCTGCACGGTTCCTGCGACCGATTGAATGCTTTCGGCAAATTGCGGGCTGATCGCCTCGCTCTCTTCGCGTATTGAACGGGTCGATTTCTCCAGCGATCCAATAGATGCCTCTATTCCTTGTGCGGCTGATGCGGTCTTGCGCGAAAGTTCCTTGATGGCTTCGGCAACCACGGCAAAACCGCGACCGGCTTCGCCGGCGCGGGCAGCTTCAATCGAAGCATTGACCGCGAGAATATTTACCTGCCGTGCAATTTGGGTGATTTCCGCATTGCTCTCCACCACTGAGCGGAGCGACTCGTCGAGCTCGCGCATGCGCGGAGCAATACCCGTTCCCCATTCCGAAATTTTGCGCCAGCGCAGGCTGTTCGCCTCGATCGCGGCAAGTCTTGCTTTTGCCGATGTCGACGTGTCGCCGGCGGTGCGCGATAGACCCTCGAACCCGTCTCGAAGTGTGGCAATTGCTGAGGATAGCCGCTCCCGAACGTCACGAAGCCTGTCGATCTGGTCAAGATTGGCCTGCGCCGTCTTGCCGATACCATCCACAAAAGCCGCGAGATCGGTGATCAGGTAGCCCAGCGGCGTGATTTCTTCGGACAGGCTTGGCCCGTTAGGTTCGGCCGCAATCACGCGCAGGCTCTGGTTCATGGCGGCTGTCCCCGGTCTCCAATTCAAACTAGATTATCAGCCAGTGATTAGCGCGCGGTTAATGCCTCCCTCCGGGCAGCTTCGAAGGCGTCCACGGTCGCGTCGAGTGCCAGCAGTATAGACGCATGACGATTGCGATAGTCGCGGGCGGGCACCAGCACTTCGAAGCCGTCGAAGGGGTTATCCGGAACCGGCCCGCCCTCCTTGAGCATTGCGCGCAGATTATCGCGCACGTTGCGCACCTCGTCCTCCGACCGGCCGATCATCGCCGCACCCGACACGGCCGCCGATGCCTGACCGAGCGCACAGGCTTTCACGTCCTGAAAGTAGGCTTTGATCCGCCCTTCGTCGTCGAGATTCATCGAAACTGCCACGGTCGAGCCGCAAAGCGGAGATCGTTTCCGCGCTGTCACCTGCGGGTCCGCAATCGGATCCGTTGCCGGCATATCGGCGGCCAGCGCAAGAATTCGCCCCGAATAGAGCTTGATGAGATCTGAGTCGGACATGCACCCTCCCGGTCGGTTCCCTCGCGGGCACGCTTCGCTTAACTAGGAGCGCGAGACCCGATTGCAAAGGCGACACCGTGACCCCCTTCGACCCCGCGACCTTGCGCTACGATGCGAATGGCTTGATCCCCGCCATCGCACAGGATCAGGAAACAGGCGAGGTGCTCATGCTCGCCTGGATGAACGTCGACGCCGTGGCCCAAACCCTGGAGACGGGACGCGTCACCTACTGGTCGCGTTCGCGGCAGGCGTTTTGGGTTAAGGGCGAAAGTTCCGGTCACGTACAGCGCCTCGTGGAAATGCGCGTGGATTGCGATCGGGATTGTCTGCTGCTGCAGGTCGATCAGACTGGCCCCGCATGCCACACGAACCGCCGCACATGTTTCTACACCGCCGTTCGCGACAATGACGAGGTCGTGACGATGGCACCGGGTGGCTGAGGATGCACCGGCTGGTCGCCCCGGCAGATCCCGGGACGGGATCCTGCACCTCGCAGCCTCTCGGGGATCGAGGCTTGAACCGTTAACGCTAACGGGGCATTCCTGTCGCGAAGGAGAGACCCATGCCGCTCGACAGCCGAATCGATGAAATCACCGACCGTATCCGCGAACGGTCCCGCGACAGCCGCGACGGATATCTCAAGCGGATGCGCGCGCAGGCGGAGCAGGGGCCGCGGCGGGCGCATCTCGATTGCGGCAATCAAGCGCATGCCTATGCCGCGATGCAAGATCAGAAGGGCGATCTCGCCGCCGATCGGGTGCCCAATATCGGGATCGTGACGGCCTATAACGACATGCTCTCGGCGCACCAGCCCTATGGCACCTATCCGGATCGCATCAAGGCCGCCGCGCGCGAAGCGGGCGCGACCGCACAGGTTGCGGGCGGCGTGCCGGCGATGTGCGACGGCGTCACCCAAGGGCAGGCGGGAATGGAGCTCAGCCTCTTCTCGCGCGATGTGATCGCCCTCGCCGCCGGTGTCGCGCTCAGCCACGATACGTTCGACGCGGCGCTTTATCTGGGCATTTGCGACAAGATCGTGCCGGGCCTCGTCATCGCCGCGGCGACGTTTGGTTACCTGCCCGGCATCTTCGTGCCCGCGGGTCCCATGCCGTCGGGCCTTCCCAACGAAGAAAAAGCCCGCATCCGTCGCGAATTCGCCGAGGGCAAGATCGGCCGGGACAAACTCATGGAAGCCGAAATGGCGTCCTACCACGGGCCGGGAACCTGCACCTTCTACGGTACCGCCAACTCCAACCAGATGCTGATGGAGTTCATGGGGCTTCATCTGCCCGGCGCGTCCTTCGTCAACCCGGACACGCCGCTTCGGGATGCGCTTACCGACGCGGCCGTCGTCCGGGCGAGCGAGATGACCGGGCTCGGCAACGCCTATAACCCCGTCTGCGATATTCTTGACGAGCGTGCTTATGTGAACGGTCTGGTGGGGCTTATGGCCACCGGCGGTTCGACCAACCTCGTCCTGCACCTGATCGCCATGGCCCGCGCCTCGGGCGTTCAACTGACCTGCGCGGATTTTGACGCCGTGTCTGAGGCGACGCCACTGATGGCGCGGGTCTATCCCAACGGTCTCGCCGACGTGAACCACTTCCATGCGGCGGGGGGGCTGCCCTTCATGATCGGGCACCTGCTCGAGGCGGGCTTGCTGCACGAGGACGTGCGCACCGTCGCGGGAGGCGGATTGTCGGCCTATGCGACCGAACCCAAACTCGATGGCGACCGGGTGAAGTGGGAGCCGGGTCCGCGCGAGACCCAGAACGACCGCATTCTGAACACGCCGGAAAACGGGTTTGCCAAGACCGGCGGTCTGAAGCAGGTGCGCGGCAATCTCGGCATCGGCGTGATGAAGATTTCCGCCGTCGCAGAGGAATTGCAGCATATCGAGGCACCCGCCCGGGTTTTCCACGATCAGGCTGCGGTCAAGGAGGCCTTCCGCGCCGGAGAGCTGAACCGCGACGTGGTTGTCGTCGTCCGCTATCAAGGGCCGCGTGCCAATGGGATGCCGGAGCTTCATGCGCTCACGCCGCTCCTGTCGGTCCTGCTGAGCCGGGGTCACAAGGTCGCGCTGGTCACGGACGGTCGCATGTCCGGGGCCTCGGGCAAGGTGCCGGCCGCGATCCATGTCGCCCCGGAGGCTCTCCTCGACGGTCTCATCGCCAAGGTGCAGGACGGCGATATCGTTCGTGTCGATGCCGCCAACGGCAAGCTCGAGGTGCTGAACGAGGGCGTGGCCGAGCGGGAGATTGTGCACCCCGACCTCACTGGAAACGAAATGGGGCTCGGGCGAGAACTGTTCTCCCTCTTCCGCGCCACGGCCGGACGTTCCGATCGCGGGGCAGGGGTCGTCATCTGACGCAACCCGCGCCACAAGACCTTCAAGCAATACACCGGAGCAGCAGACATGACCCCCGCAGATCAGTCCAAGGTCGCTCGCGACATCGCCGCCCGCGCGCCGGTCATCCCCGTGCTCGTGCTCGATGACGCGGATCAGGCCGCGCCCCTTGCCGAGGCGCTCGTCGCTGGAGGGCTACCGGCGCTGGAGGTCACCTTGCGCACGCCCGCCGCGCTCGACTGCATCCGCGCGATGTCCGCCGTTCCGGGCGGGATCGTCGGTGCGGGCACCTTGCTGACCCCCGAGGATGTCCGTGCGGCCAAGGAGGCCGGCGCGACCTTCGGCGTCTCGCCCGGCGCGTCCGGTCTGCTCCTGCGGGCCTGCGAGGAGGCAGGCCTGCCGCTCCTGCCCGGTGCCGCGACGGCGACGGAGGCGATGGCGCTCCTGGAGAAGGGCTACGACATGCTCAAGTTCTTCCCGGCCGAGGCTTCGGGCGGGGCACCCGCGCTGAAGGCGATCGGCGCGCCGATCCCGCAGATCGCCTGGTGTCCGACGGGTGGCGTGACGCCTCAGAACAAGGGCGATTACCTCGCGCTGGGCAACGTGATCTGCGTCGGCGGGTCGTGGGTCGCGCCGAAGGATGCGGTGGCGAAGGGCGACTGGGCCAAGATCGAGGCACTGGCGCGCGAAGCGGCAGGCTGACGCGCGGGATCAGAGGGAGAGGGGGTCGCTTCCCTCCCCACGCCCCGCCTCCAGAAGCGCGTTCACCTCATCGGATTCGATTCCGCCCAACCCGCTGAAATGACCGTCTTCAAAGATGGCCCGTCCCGCATCCCGGATCACCCGGTGCGTCGCCCGCGCCAGCGCCGAGCCGAGCGATATTCGCGCCACGCCTGCCGCCGCAAACCCTGCTTTCGTCTCTCGCGTCCACGGCCCTGCGGCCAAGGCATTCACCGGCGCGGAGACGGCGGCCACGATGCGCCGCAAGTCCTCCATCCCGCCCGGCATCGGACAGTAAAGCACGTCCGCCCCGGCGGTCTCGAACGCCTGCAGCCGCCGGATCGCCTCGTCCAGATCGTAGGCGCCCGTCATCACCCCGTCGGCCCGCGCGCAGAACACAAAATCATGCGGTGCCCGTCGCGCCGCCGCCGCCGCGGCCTCCACCCGCGCGACGGATGCGGCGAACGTATAGGCGGAGCCGTCCGGCGCCACATCCTCGATGCTGCACCCGGCAAGCCCGGCCAAGGCGGCCTCGTTTACCGTGTCGCCGCAATCGGCCGGTTCCGGGCCGTAGCCGTCCTCGAGATCCGCCGAGACGGGAACGCCGACATGGGCGGCAATGTCTTTCGCATGCGCGATTGCCTCGCTCCGGCCAAGACGCCCCCCATCGGGCAGCCCGCGGGTGAAGGCATGCGCCGCCGACGACGTTGCTACCGCCTGCGCCCCCAGTGCGACCAGCATCCGCGCCGACCCGACATCCCATGCGTTGGCCAGCACGAAGGGCGTGCCCGGGCGGTGAAGGTCTCGAAACGTCATGGCGTGCCTCCTCGTGCTTGCCTCCCCTGAATGCGTGTATCGGCCCGGCAAGGAAACCCGGTTCATCCGGGTTGTCGCGGCGCGGCCCTACGTGCTACGGGCCGAGCATGGGCAAGATTTGTTCAATTCGCATCATTTCCGCCCGCTGACCTGATCGGCGGGCCGTCACGGGTGCCCGCAATATGCCTTCCGGACGCCCTTCCCGCCACTACGAAAGGAGCCGTCCGTTGACGATCCGCCTGCGCAATTCGATGACCCGCCGCGTCGAGGATGTGGTATTCCGCGACCCCGGCCGCGCAAGCCTCTATCTCTGCGGGCCCACGGTCTACGACCGCGCGCATCTGGGAAATGCCCGACCGACGATCGTGTTCGACGTGCTGTTCCGCCTGCTGCGTCACGACCTCGGGCCGGAAAACGTGACCTACGTGCGCAACTTCACCGATGTCGACGACAAGATCATCGCCCGGGCGCAAGAGACGGGCCGGCCGATCGATGCCATCACTGCCGAGACGACGGAATGGTATCTCGAGGACATGGCCGCGCTCGGCACCCTGGAGCCGACGCATATGCCGCGCGCGACCGATCACATCGCCGATATGGTCCTCATGATCGAGACGTTGATCGATCGCGGCCACGCCTATGCGGCCGAGGGGCACGTCCTTTTTTCCGTGACCAGCTTTCCCGAATACGGCGCGCTGTCGGGGCGTTCCACCGAGGACATGATCGCGGGGGCCCGCGTCGAAGTTGCGCCCTACAAACGCGACCCGATGGACTTCGTTCTCTGGAAACCGTCCGCCGAGGGTGAGCCGGGATGGGAGTCGCCCTGGAGCTGGGGGCGGCCCGGCTGGCACATCGAATGTTCCGTCATGTCGAAGGCGCTGCTCGGTCCGGCCTTCGACATTCACGGGGGCGGCAACGACCTGCTCTTCCCGCATCACGAGAACGAGATCGCGCAGAGTTGCTGCGCCGATCCGGGTGCGGGCTTCGCACGCTACTGGCTGCACAACGAAATGTTGCTCGTCGAGGGCAAGAAGATGTCGAAATCCCTCGGCAACTTCTTCACCGTGCGCGATCTTCTGGATCGCGGCGTCCCGGGCGAGGTGATCCGGTTCGTGTTCCTGTCGACGCATTACTCCAAGCCGATGGATTGGACGGAGGAGAAGGCGCAGGAGGCGGAGCGGGTCCTGCGCCGCTGGCGCGGCATGGCCGAGGAAGGCGGAGCCCCCGATCCGGAGGTTCTCGATGCGCTGCGCGATGACCTGAACACGCCGGGGGCGATAACGCATCTGCACCGGCTGGCAAAGGCCGGCGATGGCGCGGCATTGGCTGCCTCCGCGAGGCTCATGGGTTTGCTTTCGCCCGCTCTTGGCGGCTGGGCCGAGGCCGGCGACGCCGATACCGTCGTCGAGGCCGTTCTCTCCGCACGCCGCGCTGCCCGCGCCGAAAAGGACTGGGCCCGAGCCGATGCTCTGCGCGATGCGCTCCTTGCGGCGGGCGTGATCGTAACCGACGGCAAGGGCAGGGGCTGGGAACCCGGTCCCGGCTTCGACCCTGCCCGATTGGAGGAATTGGCATGACGCTTTTGCGACCGACAGCAGCTTGGAGCCGCAAGTTCCCCCGGTCACACCCAAAGGCAGCGATCCTGTCCGGCGGCGAAAAAGCATCACTTCCTACGGCTGCGGCAAATCCACGTCGGTTCTCCATGGTAACGGTGCCGCATGACTGACCGCCTCACCCTCTACGACACAACGCTCCGCGATGGGCAGCAGACGCAGGGTGTCCAGTTCTCCGCCGCGGAAAAGCGCGAGATCGCGATCCTGCTCGACACGCTGGGCCTGGACTACATCGAGGGTGGGTGGCCCGGCGCGAACCCGACCGACAGCGAGTTTTTCGACGCCCCGCCCGCGACCTCCGCACGGCTCACCGCGTTCGGGATGACCAAGCGCACGGGCCGGTCGGCCGAAAACGACGACACTCTCGCGGCCGTCATGAATGCGGGCACGGGCGCGGTCTGCATCGTTGGCAAGACGCATCCGTTCCATGTCGAGACGGCGCTCGGAGTGACCCTCGACGAGAACCTCGAGAACATCTCGAAATCCATCGCCTACATTGTGGCACAGGGGCGTGAGGCGTTGTTCGACGCGGAACACTTCTTCGACGGCTACGAGGCCGCTCCCGCCTATGCCACCGCTTGCGTCATGGCCGCGCTCGAGGCCGGGGCGCGCTGGATCGTTCTGTGCGACACGAATGGCGGCACGATGCCCACGCGCATCGGTGCGATCATCCGCGCCGTGATCGCGGCCGGCATTCCCGGCGAAAGGCTCGGGATTCACACCCACAACGACACCGAGCAGGCCGTCGCCGGATCCCTCGCCGCGATCGACGCGGGCGCACGGCAGGTTCAGGGTACACTCAACGGGTTGGGCGAACGGTGCGGAAATGCCAACCTGACGACGCTGATCCCGACGCTGCTGCTCAAGGAGCCCTATGCGTCGCAATACCTGACGGGGATCGACCGCGACCGGCTCCCTTCGCTTCTGCAGGTGTCGCGCAGGCTCGACGACATCCTCAACCGCGTGCCCCGGCGCGAGGCGGCTTATGTCGGCGCATCCGCCTTTACCCACAAGGCCGGGCTTCATGCCAGCGCCATCGCCAAGGATCCGACAACCTACGAGCACATCCCGCCAGAGACTGTCGGCAACACCCGCCTCGTGCCCATGTCCAATCAGGCGGGCCTGTCGAACCTGCGGACCCGTCTCGCCGATGCGGGGCTCAAGGGCACGGACGATCAGCTTCGCCGCATCCTCTCCCGCGTGAAGTCCCGCGAGGATGAGGGCTACTCCTACGACGTGGCGCCGGCCTCGTTCGAACTAATCGCCCGCTCGGAGTTGGGCCTGCTGCCCGACATGTTCGAGGTCGAGCGTTACCGCGTCAGCGTGGAGCGGCGGCGCGATGCGCGCGGCGCCGCCGTCACCCTGTCGGAGGCCGTCGTTGTCGTGCAGGTCGACGGAGAAAAACGGCTCTCCGTCTCCGAAAGTCTCGACGAGGTCGGGGCCGATCGCGGGCCGGTCAATGCGTTGTCGAAGGCGCTGGCCAAGGATCTCGGCTCCCTGCAGGACAGGATCGCCGACATGCGTCTGACCGACTTCCGCGTCCGGATCACTCAGGGCGGGACGGAGGCGGTCACGCGCGTCCTGATCGACCACGAAGACGATGCCGGGCAACACTGGACCACAGTGGGCGTGTCGCCGAACATCGTCGATGCCAGCTTCGAGGCCTTGATCGACGCGGTCCGCTGGAAGCTTCTGCATTGAGTGACGCCGATCTCTCCGCCTGCGCCGCATTGCTCCATCGGGGCGACCCGGAGCGGTTTCGCGCCGTCATGGCGGCGCCCGTGCCGCTGCGCCGGATGCTTTTGCCGCTCTATGCGTTCAACCTGGAGGTCGCGCGCGCGCCGTGGGTCACGAAGGAGCCTTTGATCGCGCAGATGCGGCTGCAATGGTGGTCGGACGCTCTGGAGGAGATCGCGGCCGGCAAGACGCCGCGTCGGCACGAGGTGGTCACGCCGCTGGCCGAGGTGCTGGACATGCGGGGCGCGCGAGATCTCGAAACGCTCGTCGCGGCGCGGCAGGCGGATGTGGAGGGGCTGACGATCGGGCAGCTTTCCGACCTCACGCGCTACATCGATGGCACCTTGGGGACGCTGCTGTGGACGGCCGCGCGGCTTGCGGGAATGGAGGACGAATCCGCGGCACGCGATGCGGGACTGGCCCATGGTCTCGCGGCCTGGTTGACGGCGGCGCCGGATCTGACCGGGCGGGGGCGCACGACCCTGCCGCCTGGCGATTCGGCGGAGCGGACGCGCGAGCTGGCCGCCGAGGGGCGTACCGCGCTCGCCCGCTTCCGGCAGGCGCGCATTCCACGATCCGCCCGCCCGGTCTTCTTGGTTCTCTCGGACACGGAGATGCGTCTGCGCGCATTCGAAGCGGATCCCGAGCCGCCCGAGACGAACCCTGTACGCAGTCGTCTGCGACTGACGTGGAAGACGCTGATGGGGCGGGTCTAGGCGCGTTCCGTCTTGAGGTAGGAGCGCATCCCGTAGATCAGCGGTGCGCCTTCCTCGCGCACGCGTACGGCGCGCACCGCACCGATGATGACATGGTGCGTACCCACGAGGTCGGCCGATGCGAGGTCGCAGTCGAAGCCCGCCAGCCCGCGCAGGACCGGAGCGCCTGTTTCCAGAACGTCCCAAGGGACGTCGGCAAAGCGGTCTTCAACATCCGTGCGGCCCGCGAAGATGTCGGCCTCGTTCTGCTGATCCTCGCACAGCACGTTCACCGCAAAGCGCCCGTTGCGCAGGATCGGCTCCGCCGCAGAAGCGCCCTTGTTGATGCAAACCAGAATCGTCGGTGCATCGCCATCGGCCGACACGCTGGTCATGGCCGAAACGGTGATCCCCGCCCGGCCCGCGGGGCCGTCGGTCGTCACGACGCTGACGGTTGCGGCGGCGCGGGACATGGCATGAATGAATTCGTCGCGGAGGCTCATGACCTTCACCTAGACGATGACGCCGGGGAGTCGAGAGGCTTTCCCTTGCCGGGCGTCCGTGATGATCTCCGCGCGACCAGACAGGAGGAGCAGCCATGGCTTTGCAGGATGCGCGCGACCAGGTGGACGGCGCCTTCACCCGCGACAATCCGCGCGGTCTCAATTTCGAGAACGCGTTCGGCGGCGCGACGTCGATCTTCCGTCGCCGCTATACCAAGAACCTCGCGGGCTACGACCTTGCCGTCACGGGCGTGCCCTTCGATCAGGCCGTGACGCACCGTCCCGGCGCACGCTTCGGCCCCCGTGCGATCCGTGAGGCGAGCGCGCTGCAACCCTTCGATCCGCCCTATGGCTGGGACTTCTCGCCGCTCGAGGAGTTCGCCGTCGCCGATTACGGCGACGTCGGATTCGACTACGCAAAAGTTGCGGAGTTTCCGGGCGCCCTGCGGGATCATGTCGCGGGTATCCTTGCGCAGGGGGCCGGCTGCATCGCCATGGGCGGGGATCATTACGTCAGCTTCCCGATCCTGCAGGCTCACGCGGAGGTGCATGGTCCCCTCGCGCTGATCCAGTTCGACGCCCATTCCGACACATGGCCCGACGACGACCTAAGCCGGATCGACCACGGAACGATGTTCTACAAGGCCGCGAAGACGGGCGTGATCGATCCGGCATCCAGCGTTCAGGTCGGTATCCGCACGGTCAATCCTGACACGTTGGGGGTCACGACCATTGATGCGCGTGCCGTGCACGAAGCCGCGCCCGGTGAGGTGGCAGCCCGGATCAAGGCGATCGTGGGGGACCGGCCCTGCTACCTCACCTTCGATATCGATTGCCTCGATCCTGCTTTCGCGCCTGGAACGGGCACCCCGGTATGGGGCGGACTTTCGAGCGGGCAGGCCGCAGCCATCCTCCGCGATCTGGCGGGTATCAATCTCGTCGGCGGGGATGTGGTCGAGGTCTCGCCGCCCTATGACACGACGGGTGTCACGGCGGTGGCGGGCGCGCATGTGGTGATGGAGTTGATCTGCCTGTGGAGTTGGAATCGGCGGCAGTCGGACCGGAGGTAATCCGCGGGACCGGCTAATACGATCCGGATTATGAGCTAGGACGCCGTAGAGATCGGTAGGCTAATCCCCACGAATCTGTCGCGAATGTGTGGTAGGGGGCCAGCGAAAGTTCTCTACGGGAAGACAATTTACCCTGACCTGAGGGTCGTACTGGAGGCTCAGCCCCGTTACTGACCGCACCGCATCTTGAACGGCGCACCCGGAAGGTGCGTGGTAAAGGCGCAGGCCTCTGGCACTGTGGCCGCGGATGGCCTAACTGAAGACGACTGAATACCGGAGAGCGCCATGCCCCGCGACCTGAAGATCCCCGCCGAGCGTCACCCCGAGAAAGCGCGCAGAGCCGATAACGCGCAGCCCAAGAAGCCGTCTTGGATCCGCGTGAAGGCGCCGTCGGGCGAGGGGTACAAGGAAACGGCCAAGATCATGCGGGAGAACCGTCTGGTCACCGTCTGCGAGGAGGCGGGTTGCCCGAATGTGGGCGAATGCTGGTCTCAAGGGCACGCCACGATGATGATCATGGGCGAGGTCTGTACCCGCGCCTGCACCTTCTGCAACATCGCGACGGGGCGCCCGCCCGAGGCGCTCGACGTGTTCGAGCCGGGGCGCGTCGCGGATGCCGTGGCAAAGCTGGGCCTGAACCACGTCGTCGTCACCTCCGTCGACCGTGACGACGTCGAGGATGGCGGAGCGGAGCATTTTGCCCAGACGATCCGGGCAATCCGCAAACGGTCGCCTGGCACGACGATTGAAATCCTCACGCCTGACTTCATTCGCTGCGGTCCCGAGGCCTTGGAGGTTGTGGTCGCGGCGAAACCGGACGTCTTCAACCACAATTTGGAAACGGTTCCGGGGCTTTACCCCGAGGTCCGGCCGGGCGCACGCTACTTCCACTCCCTGCGGCTGCTGCAACGGGTGAAGGAACTCGATCCGAGCATGTTCACCAAGTCCGGCATCATGGTGGGCCTGGGCGAGGATCGTCAGGCTGTGCTTCAGGTGATGGACGATATGCGCGCGGCGAATATCGATTTCCTGACCGTCGGCCAGTATCTGCAGCCGACTCCCAAGCATCACGCCGTCAATCGTTTCGTGACGCCGGAAGAGTTTTCCGGCTACGAGAAGGCGGCTTGGGGCAAGGGCTTCCTGATGGTCTCGGCGACGCCGCTGACACGCTCGTCGTACCATGCGGGAGACGATTTTGCCCGGCTGCGCGAGGCTCGGCTGCGGAAGCTCGATCGAGCCTGAAGGCGGCACCGTCCTTCTAAAGGATCGCACATGCAAATCCGGGAGGACGGCATCGCTCGTCCTTCCTCTTTCTTTGTGGAATTGAAAACCAATGTGGTTGGTCCTGTCGGCTAACGTTCGTTGTCAGCCAGGATCGGTGTCGGCAGCATCGCTGACTTCACCCGGCCTGCCGAGAAAGTAGCCTTGCCCGTACCTCACGCCGAGATCTCGCAAAACATCCCGCTCTTCCTCACACTCAATCCCTTCGGCCGTTAACTGAGCACCGGTTTCCGAGGCGAAATGCACCATCGCCGATACAAGTGAGCGCCGCGCAGGATCGATGTGGATGTCGCGAACGAGGGACATGTCGAGTTTCAGGATGTCGGGGTTCAGGCGCAGGATCTGATGCAGGCCGGAATAACCCGCGCCGACATCGTCGATTGCCACCAATGTTCCCTGCCGCCGGATTGTACTAACTGCCGCGGCGAACCGATCGAAGTCGTTGCATCTCTCGTGCTCCGTGACCTCGAGTGTGATCCGCTCGGCTCCGAAGCGGGCAAAGATCGGAGCCAGTCCGCCCGTCGATACGGTGTCGGGCGCCGCATTTACCGAAAGACGCACGCCTTGGTCGAGTTCATCCAAGGCTCTGAGAGCAGTCTCGATCACTGCGACTTCCAAATCCGGTTTGCGCCCGACTTGCGCGGCATCGGAGAACCACAAGTCCGGTGTGCGGTAGGGATCGGAGCGAAAGCGGCTGAGTGCCTCAAAGCTGCTGAGCTTTCCATCGGACAGCGTATAGATCGGCTGGAAAGCCATCTTCCACTCGCGGGCTGCGATCACGGCTTTGATCCTGTTTGCAATCTCCTCGTGCGTCTGACGCCGGGCTAGGCGCGTGCGGACCTGCTCTGCGGCAAGTTCGGCAAACAGACGCATCGTGTTCAGGTCGCGCGGATTCAAGCCGGGATTCGGGGCGGGCGACAGGCAGCACAAAGTCCCGTAGATGGAACCGTCGGCGCGATGGATCGGCAGGCTTGCGTGACTGCCGATCGGCACGGCCGCGGTGATCGGCATTTCGCGGGCCAGCGGCAGGGCACCGGTGTCGGGGATCAGATTGGGCAGGTTCCCCGCAAGGATGTGTCCGCAATACACTTCGTCCAGTGCATAGGAATTGCCGCGATGGATAAGATGCTCCAGCCCGGGCGCGGAGACATGGCGGAAGATCGTCCGGTCGTCCACGATCTCGCAGAGATAGGCGATCGGCATGTCGAGATGGCTCCGAACGGCATCGAGCGCGCGGTCGATGATCTCGTCCTCACTCTCCCGGTTCGGATCGGTCAAGGCCACCGCGGATGGGATGTCGATCCTCTCCTGCTTCATCAAGTCCTCGCGATGCGGCGTTGCCTCTCCATACGGCCGCAATGGCGTTAACACGGGGTAAAAACGCGTTCCTGCGATCCGCAGCATTCGAGGCAAAAGCGAAAGGTCAGGAAAGGCGTCCGGTTCGCCTTCGCCACTCCGCCCAGTCTTCGGGCGTGTCGAGATCCGTCGTCGCACGCTGTCCCGGTAAAACATGATGGGCAACAGGATGCCTGGCGATCAGGGGCCGTGCGCCCATGTCACCCTCCAACTCAAAAAGGTCCTCGAACAACGACCGGGCGAAGATCACCGGCTGACCGCGCTTTCCGTCTTCCGTCGTCGCCTGCAGGATCGGCGTATCCGTTTCGGTCCATGCCTGCGCCAGAGCCTCGAGATCCGCGGCTTCGATCTCGGGCATGTCGGCAAGGTGGATCATCAGCGCATTGGCGCGACAGTTTTCAACACCGCGGCGGATGGAGGCGGACATTGCGCGTTCCGGTACCTCGACGATCCGCGCCGAGACATCCCCGAGCCAGCAACGGCGCGGTGAGTTCGGGGGTAGGGCGACGATCACTTCGGGCGAAGCGGCGGTGGCCGCCCGCACGGCCCGCAGGATCAGCGGCGTCCCATCCACAGGTTCAAGCAGCTTGTCTCCCCCGCGCATCCGCCGCGAATCTCCGGCGGCAAGTATGAGGATGGCGGGAAGGTCACGCATAGTGTTGTTGTCCTTGGCGTCGTCTCGGTACGGTCCAAATCGCATTGGCCGAGGGATTTCACCAGATGCAGTGTGGCCTATCGGTCTGCACTCAACCTGCACAAAAAGACGATAGTCGGTTAATGAGTATACCCAGCGTTATCGCCGACGCCTGCGCAGGAGGCGAACGCACTGCTTCAAGCAAGGATCGATAGCGATCACGCGCGTGTAGAAGCAGCCCCTAACCCTCGCCTCGCGCAATCGCACCGATCATATGGCCGGCAATGCGCGTCGCATTCGCCATGATCGTGATCGACGGATTGACTCCACCGCCAGTCGGCATGACCGAGCCGTCCGCGATCCATAAATTCGGGCAGGAAAACGCACGTCCCGCGCCATCCACCACGCCGTCTGCGGCCGAAAATCCCATGCGGCAGCCCCCCATGAGATGCGCCGAACCGGCTGTCTCGAAGATATCGCGCGCGCCTGCCGCTTCGTGCATGGTTCGCATGAAGCGGAGCGCGTGGTCCGAGAGCTTGCGGTCGTTCTCGCCGAAGCGGAAAGTGATGCGCGGCAAGGGCAGGCCCAGAGCATCCGTCTCCTCCGACAACTCGACCCGGTTGGCAGGAGTCGGCATGACCTCGCCTACGATCTTCAGGCCCGCCATGTGGTTGTAAAGAGCCATGCGCCGCCGCAACTCCATCCCGAAGACGCCAAGATTCTTGACCATCGAGGTGGCGAAGTCCGTCGGTAGGGGGCCTTGGCTCATGAAGGCATACCCGCCGTGAAAATCCTTGTCGTCGTCGTAGTTCCAGTGCTCGCAGACGGCCATCGAAGGCGGCCCCTTGTACCAGCGGATCTCGTCCTCCATTACGCCCCAGACCGCATGGTTCGAATGGACCATCAATTCCGTCCCGACCAGACCCTCGGCATTGGCCAGACCCTGCGGATGCGATGGTGAGGACGAGTTCAGCAGCAGCCGCGGCGTCTCGATCGAGTAGCCCGCGACGACGACACGGCGCGCCTTTTGAAAGCGCCACTCGCCGTCGCGGTGGTAATGCACGCCCGTCGCCCGGCCATCGGATCCCGTCTCGATGCGCCCGACCATGGCGAGGTCCCGGACCTCGGCCCCGGCGGCCAGCGCGCGGGGGATATAGGTGTTCAGAATGCTCTGCTTGGCATTGGTCGAGCAGCCGATCTTGCAAAAGCCGCGATATACACAGGGCGGCGACTTGCCCCGAGGGGCCGAGACGGTGGAGATGGGGCAGGGAGACCAATCGACGCCCATGGCCTCCGCGCCGCGTGCCAAAACCTGTGCCGAGGCGTTCAACTCATGCTGCCGGTAAGGGTAGCGCCCGCGTTTCGGCCCCCAGGGATAGGTCACCGGCCCCGCGATCTTCAGCGCATCCTCGACTTCGTCGTAGCACCGCCACATCTCGCGCCAGTCCACCGGCCAGTCGCGCCCATAGCCCAGCCGCGATCGCGCCTGGAACCATTCCGGCCGAAAGCGCAGCGCCACCATCTGAAAATGCACGGTCGACCCGCCGATGGCTCGGCCGGAATTGTTCGAGCCCATCTCGATGGCGTCGTCGCCGCCGCTGATCCGATCGTCGGTCCAGTAGAGCTTGTCCTGTTCACGCTCGTCCGAGGCGAAATCAGCTAGGGGCCGGTAGAACGCGCCGGCATCGAAGGCCACGACCGACAGGCCCGCTTCGGCAAGCTTGGCGGCGACGACGCCGCCGCCCGCGCCGGTGCCGATGACGGCGACATCCACCTCCTCGGCTTCGCGGTATTGCCGCATCGCCACCCAGCCATCGCGCGAAAATACATCCGGCGCGCGGCCGTCCTTGGCACGGATTTCGGAACCTTGAGAAATCATGGCTCTGCCGACCTGCGCGTGGCGGCGCTCTCCTCCGCCTCCCAAGGGTCACGCCGATTTGGACCCAGGCGGACATAGCCGCGGGGACTTGCGGGGCCGCCGAAGCCGATTTCGGACCACGCATCGGGATGGCTGTAATAGACGCGCACGATCTCGTTCGCCAGCACTTCGCGGAACATGCGTCGGGGCGGCAGGTCATTCCATTCTGGAGCGGCGACTTCCTCGCGATCTATCGCCTTCAGCAGGGCCTCGCGCGCATCCTGCGCCAAGTCGTGAAAGGGGCGCCCATGGCACAGCCGCGCCTCGGCTTCCAGCGCCGCGAGACCGCGTTTCCATGCCTCGCGCATAGGCGGAAGGTTATCGTACCGGGTTCCGGTCGTGCGGTTCTGCGCCAGCGCCGCATCGATCCAGATGGCGATGGGTCGGTCCCGATCCGGCTGCGGCATGATCGTGTCGCACAGGGCAATCAGCACGTCCCACAGAGCGTCGTCGAAAAACTGCCGCTCGGGCGGGTTCAGCCTCCCGGCGACCACATGGCGGGTGATGTCGTCCCAGGACGGGCTGTCTCGCTTGTCCAACACGTCGTAGTCGGGATAGCGGCGCGGTGGAGATGTCATTCGGATGCCTCCAAGAGGTCGATTGCGGCCAAGCCCACCAGCGCAACCCCGGTAAAGCCCGGCGGGGCGGGCAGGGGCGGCGCGACCAGAAGGTTCTGCTGCCAATTACGCCAGCCACCCATGTTCCGGTGCACGCCCCATGCGTGGAAGGCCGTGCCGACTAGCCCCATCATTGCCGTCGCACCCAGCATGCGGTGTGCCAAACGCAGGCGTGTCGGCGAGGGACGGGCGGCGGCGGCACCCAGCGTCAGCGCCGCGATCGGGGGAAGGGTCACGGGAATGTACATGGCCGGATTGTGATACGCGCCCCGGAAGTGCAGCAGCGCCACCTCGGCCGTCGTGCCAAGGAGCCCGGCAACTGTGCCAATCGCGATCCAGCGCCCCCGACGGTGCGGCATCTCCGGCTCTCGCCGCTCAAGCATGGTCGCGGCCAGCCCCGCCAGCCCCGCCAGAGCCACCGAGCCGGGGGCGCCGATAGGCGCGGCGTAGAACAGGTTCGACCAGCACACGCCCCCGGGCCGGTCCAGGATGTTACGGGCATGAAAGGCATGGCCTGCGAGACCCACGCCCGCCGCCGTCAATAATAAGCCTTCGCGCAGAGGCCGGGGCATGGCCGCTTGCATTGCCGATGCAGCCAGTGCCCCAATCGAGGCGGCGGGCCCGAGATACATCTCCCACCGGTGGAACCCTCCACGATAATGTTCGGTTGCGCCGTCGATCGCCGCGCTCGCCGCCAGCAGCATTCCACCTTGTCGCGCCCGCCGGGCGGCGGGCTGTCGCGCCGTCTCGACCGGGAGGGCGGAGCCCGGCTGTGGGCGAGGCTGTGGCCGGCGCGCGGCCCATAGGCCCGCACCGACCAGACCGGCCAATGCCAACGCCGTCGCGGCGCCTGCCAAGGGCGAACGCTCGCGCGGAGGAGCGAATGATGTCATGCCGGCCCCTCCGGCCAGATCCGCCAGCGCTCGGCATCCGCACGCCTCAGGTCCAGCCCCAGACCCGGGCGCGACAGGTCGGGCGCGACGAGGCCCGCACGAGGTTCGGGCGCGCCGTCGAAGAACATCTTCTCGAGGCGCACGTGATCGGCGAACCACTCCACGTTACGAATTTGCATCGCTGCGCAGCAGACATGCAGGTGCAAGGCCGGCGCAGTATGGCTCGACAACGGCAATTCATGTGCGGCCGCCAGTCCATCCGCCATCAGAAACTCCGTGAAGCCGCCGCAGCGGGTCGCATCCGCCTGCAACACGTCCACGGCGTCCGCCGCAATTAACCGGCGAAAGTCAGAGAGGGTCCAGGCATATTCGCCCGACGCGACCTCCATGCCGGCGGGCGCGCGGTCGCGGATCAGGCGCAGCCCGTCCGGGTCCTTCTGCGACACCGGCTCTTCGAACCAGGTGACGTCATGCGCCGCGGCGGCCTCGGCGAATGTCAGCGCCTGCTTGCGGCCATAGGCGCCGTTCGCGTCGACATAGAGCGCGACGTCCGGTCCCACCGCTTCGCGCGCCACCCGGACGCGGTCGACATCGCGGCCCGGCTCCCGACCGACCTTCATCTTGACGGCGAGCAGTCCTCGGTGCGCCCAGCCACCGAGTTGCGCGGCCAGTTCGTCGTCGGATTGAGAGGTGAAGCCACCGCTGCCATAGACGGGAACCGCGTCGCGCCGCCCGCCCAGCAGCGTGACGACCGGCAGATCCAGCAACTTCGCCTTCAGGTCGTGCAGCGCCACGTCGCAGGCGGCCATTGCCGAGGAGGCGATCCCGGTGCGCCCGAGATTGCGTGTCGCCCGCGCCATCGCATCCCAGCAGGCGCGGGTGGACAGCACGTCCATGCCCCGCAACACGCCCGCCAGAACGTCGGCGACGATTAACGCCGCCGCCGTGCCGGTGTAGCTGTAGCCGATACCGGATAAGCCACCGGCCCGGATGGTCACAAGCACCATCGTGGTCGCATCCCATTCGAGCGTACCGTCCGATTGAGGCGCCTCGGTCGGCACGCGGAACGCCTCGGCGTCGATCGCTTCGATGGGGATCCGCTCGGCCACGGGCGCGGGATCAGGCCCAAGACCGTTTGATGGATTGCTTGACGATGGCGTAGCTGTCTGGGTCGCCCTTCAGCAACGATTTCGCAAAGCTCTTGGCCTGCGAATAGGTGATGTGCGGCGGCAAAGATGCCATGTTTGGATCCACCACGGCATCGATCACCACCGGCCGGTCCGCACGGAGCGCCTCGTCCCACGCGGGACCGACCTGCTCTGGCCGATCGACGCGAATGCCTCTCAGCCCAAGCAATTCGGCATATTGCGCATAGTTCAATTGCGGTACGTTCTGTGTCTCCTCAACCTTGGGGAAGCCGCCCATGGCCCGCAATTCCCACGTCACCTGATTGAGGTCGCCGTTGTTCAGGACGCAGATGACCATTCGCGGATCCTGCCATTGCTGCCAATATTTGGCGGCGGTGATCAGGCTGCTCATGCCGAGCATCTGCATCGCTCCGTCGCCGACAAAGCCGATCGCCACCCGGTCGGGGTGACAGAATTTGGCGGCCGTCGCGTAAGGCACGCCCGGGCACATTGTCGCCAGCGTTCCCGACAGGGAGGCCATCTGTCCACGCCGGAACTTCATGCCGCGCGCGAACCAGTTGGCGGAGGAGCCGGAATCGGCGGAGACGATCGCATTGTCCGGCAGACGGTCCGACGCCTCCCAGAACAAGAGCTCCGGATTGATCGGGTCGGCGGACAGGTGCGCGCGTTCCCGCTCGCCCTCCCACCAATCGGTGATCTTGCCCTCCAGGCTTTCGCGCCAGCTGCGGTCCTCCTTGCGTTTCAGGTAAGGCAGCAGCGCGCGCAGGGTCAGAGCGGCATCGCCGACGAGGTTCGTGTCCATCGGGTAGCGGATCGACAGCATCTTCGGGTCAAGGTCGATCTGCACGCCCCGCGCCTGGCCCTCCTCGGGCAGGAACTCGGAATAGGGGAACCCCGAGCCGACCATCAGGAGCGTGTCGCAATCTTTCATCATGTCCCACGATGGACGCGTGCCCAGAAGCCCGATCTGGCCCGTGACGAATGGCAGGTCGTCGGGCACAGCCGCCCGTCCCAGCAGGGCCTTGGCGACGCCGGCGCCAAGCACTTCGGCCGTCTCGATCACCTCGTCGGTTGCATTCAGTGCGCCGGCACCGACCAGCATGGCAACCTTCTTGCCGCTGTTGAGAACCTCCGCCGCCTCGCGCAGCTGTTCTTCTCCCGGCACGATACGCGGCTGGGCGTAACCGATGCCGGAATGGATCGTGCCATGCTCCTGCGGGGGCTCTTCGTGGGGCATCTCCTGCACGTCGTTGGGAATGATGAGGCATGTGACGGTCCGCTCCGCCTTGGCGATGCGCAGGGCCCGGTCGATCAGGTGGCGCATCTGCTGCGGTGCCATGCAGGTCTGGACGAAGTCTCCCGCGACGTCCTTGAAGAGCGACATCAGGTCGACTTCCTGCTGGTAGTGCCCGCCCATGGCCGCACGGCTCTGCTGTCCCACGATCGCCAGGACCGGCTGGTGGTCGAGCTTGGCATCGTAAAGACCGTTCAGCAGGTGGATTGCGCCGGGTCCCGAGGTGGCGAGGCAGACGCCGACATCTCCTGTCCACTTGGCGTGGCCGCAGGCCATGAAGGCGGCCTCTTCCTCGTGCCTCGTCTGGACGAATTCAAGATTCTCATCCAGCCCCGTCTCCATCGCCCCGACGATGCCGTTGATCCCGTCGCCGGGGAACCCGTAGATCCGCCGGATTTCCCATTCCTTCAGACGCTTCAGTAGGAAGTCGGCGACAGTATCAGCCATGAAGTCTCTCCTCGTGTCGTTCGGGGTGGGGCAGTCGGCCCCTCAGATCGATAGCAGCGGAAGGCCGGTCTCCGGGTCCGCGCGTCGTTGCAGTTCCTCGGGCAGTTCGGTGACGATCACCTCCAGCGTCGGACGAACATGAGCTTCGAGAAGATGCCCGCCCCAAGCCGTGCCGTCGCGCCTCGAGACAACGACATGGGGATGCAGCCGCGCAGCCCCATCCTCGGTGGCGAAGTTGCCGACCAGACTGACGACCTCGACCTGCTCGTCCAGATGGATGCGGTCGTAATCCTCACGGGTGGTGTCGAAGAAGCCCAGCGTCACATCCCAAAGCGCGCCCAGCCCTGCAAACTCGGCCCCAACGATGGAATGCGCCCGCGCGACGTCCAGAAGGCAAGCGCCAGCTTCCTCGTCGGTGCCGAGCACGACCACAAATTGCCGCATGGAGGCCGTCTGGGTTTGCTTCACATGCATCTGAGCAGCCCTCGAAGGTTCGGGACGCGTGGAACCGACGTTTGCAGGGTCGGAGCGCGCTTCACACATGATCTCAAACCGGGAGATTGCGGAGAAGTTCCTTGCGCGCCTGCCGTTCGCGAAGCGCTGCAAGGCCCGCGGCGCAGCCATATTGCGTGACCCAGCCTGTGGCGGCCGGTGGTCATCTGTTGCTCGTCTCGTGCCCGAGATTCTGTAGGCAGTCCGGTCCGTCCGTTTGCAATGCCGGACAGCCTCGTCGGATGCGGCGGGAACAACCCGTCACCCGTATCTCTCGGGGACAGCTGCGGCACTTACCGCTGCGGGAAGAGTTCCCGGACCTCTTCGGGCACCAGATGGATCACCTGCTCCATCTCCCCGCCGGAAACGTGCCGGTCCATCGCCGCGAATACCGCGCGCGCCGCTTCTTCCGGGTCCATCGGGGGGGCACCTTCAAGCGCGCCGGAGACCCTCTGCAGGAACTCCTCTCGCGATCGAAAGACATCGGGCTTTCCCGCGGGTCGGTAGTCTTCCCAAAATATGCCGCGAACCAGCGTCGGCAGGTGCGAGGCAAGGTGGAAGGCCTCTTCAATCATCAGCCGGTCGCGCAGGGCCCAGAGCACGGAGCGAAGCGCATGGAACTGGCGCTGCTTATCGGGGCCTATGGCGTCGCCGATGTCGTTAAGCCAATCGTTGGTCTTGTGCAGTGTACGGTCGAAATTCTCCAAACCGGTCTCGGACATGGGGATCTCCTGTACTGAAGATGAAATAGGTCCGGGAGGCGCCTACTGCGCGGCCCCGGGATTGACGTCCTGCTTCGCAAGCTCGGTCAGCAGGTCATCGGCCGCCTTTTCCTGATCGAGGATCGCGAGCAATTCGCTTTGGTCCTCGTCCAGACCAAGCTGCTTGGCCCAGCAGGCCAGCGTGCCGTAGGCGGCGATCTCGTAATGCTCGATCCGTTGCGCCGATGCGATCAGGCCCGCGTCACGCAGGGCCGGGTCGTCGAGCATCCCGCTCCATTTCTCGCTCTCCTCGATCAGCCGGCGCATGGACTGATCCTGATGTTCCCCAGGATTGACCTCATGCCGCTTGAGGATCGTCTCGACCCGGGCGAGTTGCGCACGCGTATCGACGAGATGACCTTCAAGCGCCTGCTTAAGCGTCTCTGACGCCGCCGCATCGCGCATCCGGGGGAGCGCATCGACGAGCTGGCTCTCGACGGAGCACGCTTCCTGCAACTCCTGAAGGTACATCTCGCGGAAAGAATTGATTTTCATGTTGATCTCCGTCGCATGGCTCGCGGGATGCCACGCGGACATCCTGCGACTAGATCAGTTCACAGCGGCAGGCGGAGGCGCCGTGACCGGAGCGGCCCAAGGCCACGCAATCACGATGAGTCCCAACCAGAACAGAAGCAGGATCAAGAGAATGCCGAGACCCGCGCCTGCGGTGGGGTAATAGCGATAGGCCCCTCCGCTGCGGTAGGGACGGCGATTGCGCGTGTAGCCCCAGCCGGGCGCCGCGGCGATGGCGAAGAAGAAGAGCAGGATGAGGAGCCAGAACCAGAACACGTCCATTCGTGAATCTCCGATTAGGGCGGGCCATATATCGGCCCGCGGTGAGCGTCGGCGTTACGGGGTGAGAGACAGGCGGGTCAGAGTCGCTCTTGCTGTGTCGGCTCCGACACTTCCTTCACGGGATGCTCGGTAATTCCGGCGCGCGCGAGATCGGCGATCGCCACAATACCCACGAGGCGCTTGTCGCGATTGAGGACGGGCAGGCGCCGCACCTTGTGCTCCGCCATCACGTCCGCGGCGCGCTGGGCATCCTCGTCGTCGAAGCAGTAATAAACGCCTTCGGACATAACCTCCCGGACCGTGCAATTGCCCGGAGCGAGGCCTGCCGCGACGCCGCGAGCGATGATGTCGCGGTCGGTAACCATCCCCACCAGACGGTCGTTCTCGCCCACCGGCAGCGCGCCGAGATCCTCATCGCGCATGCGAATGGCGGCATCGCGGGTTGTCGTGTTCGGGTCGATAATCTCGACACCAGACGTCATCAGATCACTGATATTCAATGGAATATCCTCCAGTATGTGGGGGTCTTGCAAGGCTAACAACCGGTTCGGCCCGTTGTTCCGTTTCGGCCTCAACTTTCGAATCGCCGCCAGCGGCCGGTGCGCCGGAATGGGGGTCGCGTTCGGCAGACGGTCGGGTGCAGGCGAAAAGCGTAGGAACGGGCGGAACGCAGATCGGGAGCGCAATGCCGGTCCCTTTGCCAAGCCATACCCGGCGGCCCGAATGGGGCCGCCTTCCTCACAAGTCTTGGCCCGGCCGAAGGGGCGCATTAGGGAAAGGACGAACACCACGGCGAGGGGTGACGTTTATGAATGTGCAAACGGCTCCCTGCGCCAACACCTTGGGTCGATGAGCACGCGATTGAGGGACATGCCGCCGCTCTACATCCTTCGCCACGGCGAGACGGAGTGGAATCGTGCCGGTCGCCTGCAGGGAACCCGCGATAGCGACCTGACATCCGAGGGACGGCGGCAGGCAGCCCGCCAGGGGACGATCCTGCAAAGTCTCCCTCCGATTTGCCTTGCACGGACCAGTCCCCAAGGCCGCGCCGCCGAGACGGCGCGGCTGGCAGGTCTGCGGGCACAAGCCGATGCACGCCTGGCGGAAATCGCGCTGGGCACGTGGGAGGGGCAGCACCTCGCGGACCTCGCCCCGCCGCGCGGCATCGGCTGGAAGTTCACGGCGCCGGGCGGCGAAACCCGCGCCCGTGTCGAGGCGCGACTGCGCGCGTTGCTCGACGACCTCGACGGCCCGACGATTTTGGTGACACACGGCGTCACGTCGATCTGCCTGCGCGGTCTTCTGCTGGGGGAGCCCGACCTCGACAAGCTCACCGATCCGCAGGGTACGGTGCATCGGATCCTGGACGGCCGCGAAACCGTCTTCCGCTGACTTGCGGCGCGGATCACGCTCGGCTATCCGGCAGATCACGGGTGGTTAGCTCAGTTGGTAGAGCGTCTCGTTTACACCGAGAATGTCGGGGGTTCGAGTCCCTCACCACCCACCACTTCCATCTTGGCACATGTCGGCGTGGCTCCTTCCGTTGTCGCGGTCGGGGATCTGACGTCGTGCCGATGTAACGGCGTTGCAGGTGCCGCAGGTTGTCAGATGGTTCGCGCTCGCCGGTTGGGGATGCGCCCAAGCTATCGCTGCCTCACCTCCCGGCCAAGCTATCCGGCAGAACCCCTTCAAACGGGTGGTTTCAAGTACCCGCTAGTTCGACGAATCCCGCATCTGACTGCACGGACGTCAGGCCGGCCGCTTCAGACTTCCGCTCTGGCCCGCTCCCGTAAAAGCATGGGGCCGAGGGTTTCACACCACCGCAAATCAAACTCGGCGGCCGCGATCCCTCGACCTAATGCCCGCTGGGCACGCGGCGCATGCTCCGCCTCCTCGACAAAAGCCGACGCACGTCCTGTCACCAAACCTTCGTCCTACCGTCACGGTCCTGCGACATCCCTGTCATCTGCGCTCCGCAGGATATCGGCACCGACCTGTCAATCCCGGAGCCGATCATGATCCCTCACCCGACCCGACGCGCCACCCTGCAGGGTGCGCTTGCCGCGACATCCCTTCTCGCCATGCCGGGTCTCGCCCGCGCGCAATCCCGCCCTCTCATCACCCACGGCGTCCAATCCGGCGACGTTGCCCATGATGGCGCCGTGATCTGGTCGCGTGCGGACCGCGAAGCGCGGATGATGGTCGAATGGGCCACCCGCGAGGACTTCGCCAACGCGCAGCGCGTGCAGCCGCTGGATCTCGGTACGCCGACCGACGGGACGGGCAAGCTGACGCTCAGAGGCCTGCCGTCGGATCAGGATATCTTCTACCGCGTCACGATGGCCGATCTGACGGACCTGAACGCCGTGTCCGAACCCGTGACAGGCCATTTCCGCACCGCTCCGCGGACGGCGCGCGATATCCGCTTCGTCTGGTCCGGCGATACGGCGGGGCAGGGCTGGGGCATCGACCGTGACCGCGGCGGGATGCGCAGCTACGCGACCATGATGCGCCATCGGCCGGACTTCCTGATCCATTCGGGCGACACCGTCTATGCCGACGGACCGTTGCAGCCGGAGGTGACGCTCACCGACGGGACGATCTGGCGCAACGTGACGACCGACGCGAAATCGAAGGTGGCCGAGACGCTTGACGAGTTCCGGGGGCAGTTCCTTTACAACCTGCTCGACGACAACGTCCGGGCCTTCAACGCGGAGGTTCCGATTCTGGCGCAGTGGGACGACCACGAGGTCACGAACAACTGGTACCCTACCGAATCGCTGGCGGCAGACGACCGCTACTCGGTCAAGTCCGCGGCCCTTCTGGCGGCACGTGGTGCGCGCGCCTTCCACGAGATGATGCCGACGCGTCAGAGCCAGGAGGAGCCGAACAGGATCTACCGCAAGGTGGCGTACGGCCCTTTGCTCGACGTGTTCTTCATCGACCTTCGCACCTATCGCGGCCCCAACACGACCAATCGCGAGGAGGGCGGCACGCCGTTTCTGGGAGATGCGCAGATCGCGTGGCTCAAGCGCGAGCTGACCAATTCCGATGCGACGTGGAAGATCATCGCCTCCGACATGCCCATCGGCATGATGGTGCGCGACGGCGAGGCCGCGATGGAGAACGGTGCAAACGGCGACGGCCCCCCGCTCGGGCGGGAGCAGGACATCGCCGAGGTCCTGTCCTTCATCAAACATGCCGGCATCGCAAATACTGTCTGGCTCACGGCTGATGTCCACTACACCGCCGCTCACCACTACAGCCCCGACCGCGCGACGTTTCAGGATTTCGAGCCATTTTGGGAATTCGTGTCCGGCCCGCTGCATTCGGGAACGTTCGGTCCGTCGGGCTACGATAACACGTTCGGCCCGGAGGTCCGCTTCGCCAAGGCGCCGGCCGAGGCGCAGGGACAGAACCTGCCGCCCTCCATGGGGCTGCAATTTTTCGGTCTGGTGGACATCGCCGCCGATACCGGCGTGATGAAGGTGCGCCTGATGGATGTGGGCGATACGGAATTGTGGTCCGTCGAGCTGGAGCCAATTCGCACCTGAAGGGAAAGATACGAAAATCGGCGCGCTTCCCCGCTTGACGGGGCGGGGGACGCGCCATAGACACCCCCCACGCCGGAGACGGCGGGCAAGCGGGCGGTTGTAGCTCAGTTGGTTAGAGTACCGGCCTGTCACGCCGGGGGTCGCGGGTTCGAGCCCCGTCAACCGCGCCACCGCTTGCCCCCGTCCCGCGTAATGCGCGGTTGTAGCTCAGTTGGTTAGAGTACCGGCCTGTCACGCCGGGGGTCGCGGGTTCGAGCCCCGTCAACCGCGCCACTTTCGTCATCCGGATCGGAGCGGCGCCTGACATTTCCGTCAGGCGCCTCCGGTTCGCTCGACACCGCCGGTCAGGCGCGTCCCTTCGTGGCATAACGCGGCAGCATCGCGCTGAAATCGCGCCCCGCACCATCCTCGTCCTCGACGAACATCCGGTATTGCCGCAGAGCCTCCGTCCCCAGCGGTGTCGCGGCATCGGCCGCCTCCGCCGCCTGCGCCGCAAGCGCCAGATCCTTCAGCATCAGATCCGCGGCGAAGCCGGGCTTGTAGTCGTTATCGGACGGTGCTTCTGGCCCGACGCCTGGCGCGGGGCAGTAGGTGGTCAAGCTCCAAGACTGCCCGGAGGAGGTCGACGCCACATCGTACATCGCTTGGCGGTCGAGCCCCAGCTTGTCGGCCAGCGCAAAGGCTTCGCAGGTCACCGACATCGTGGCTCCGAGAATCATGTTGTTGCAGATTTTCGCGGCCTGCCCATTGCCGGATGGTCCACAATAGACGGTGCGCCCGCCCATCTCGTCGAGCAGCGGAGACGCCGCGGCCAGAGCGTCCCGCGTCCCGCCGACCATGAAGGTCAGCGTTCCCGCCGCCGCGCCACCGATTCCGCCCGAAACTGGCGCGTCGAGCGCCTGAATTTCGCGATCCGCTGCCTGCGCCGCGACGGCACGCGCGCTGTCGACATCGACGGTGGAGCAGTCGAGCAGCACCGCACCGGGATGCATCGCATGGATCACCTCTTCCGCCACTGCGCGCAGAATCGTGCCGTTCGGCAGCATCGTGATCACCACATCCGCTCCTTGCGCGGCCTCCGCCGCGGATGCCGCCATCGTCATACCCTCCGGCGCGGCGACGGTGTCGTAGCCCGTCACGTCGTGCCCCGCCGCCACGAGGTTTGCCGCCATGGGCGCACCCATATTGCCAAGCCCGATGAACCCGATTTTCATTATGCGTCCTCCAGTCGCGGCGCGTATTCGCCCAATGGCTGCAGCATGGCCGAGACTTCGTCCGGCGTCACGTCCTCCGGCCGGGCATGTTTCCATTTCGGCGCGCGATCCTTGTCGATGATCTGCGCCCGGATCCCCTCGACGAAGTCGCCCTGCTCCAAGGAACGGAACGTGAAGCACGCCTCCTGACCCAGCGCTTCCTCGATCGTCGGATCGTCTCCCAACCGGTGCAGGATTTCCACCGTGCAGGCCATCGATAGGGGGGCGTTCCGGGCGAACGCCTCGCGTGCCGTCTGGGCCACGTCGCCATCCTCCGGCAGATCGCGCACGATATCGCCCAGCGTCGCGCCCGCGAAGACACGATCGATCTGTGTCTGGAGGGCAGCGAGGGGTGAATCCGGGGCAGGGCGAGCCGCACGATCCACCGCGCCGACATCCCCGGTCTCGACCAGTTCCGCCTTCAGCGCATCCCAGTCCTGCGGGATGTAGTGATCAGCGAAGCCGGCATAAAGCGCGTCGCCCGGGCCCATTCGCGCGCCGGTCGTCCCCAGATATGCACCCATCCGTCCCGGTGCGCGCGCAAGCAGGCGCGTTCCGCCCACATCCGGCACCAGCCCGATTCCGCATTCCGGCATCGCGATCCGCGATGTGTCGTCCACGATCCGGTGCGACGCGTGACAGCCGACACCGACGCCGCCGCCCATCGTGAATCCATGAAGAAAGCTGACGATCGGCTTGGGAAAATGAGACAGCTTGGCGTTCATCCTGTATTCATCGCCCCAGAAGCGCCGCCCGTAGTCGAACCGTCCCTCGATCCCGGCCGCGTGCATTGCCGCGATATCGCCCCCCGCACAAAAGGCGCGCCCGGGGGCTCCATCGATCAGAGCGACATGAACATCCTCGCGTAACCGCCAGTCATCGAAAACTTTTTCGATTTCAAGGCACATGTCCCAAGTAAGCGCGTTCAGCGCGTTCGGCCGGTTCAACGTGATCCGTCCCGCGCGCCCCTCGACGCGAATATCAATGTCGTCGCTCACACCGTTTTCTTCCTCTGGCCTGAAGTGTCCCGGCGCACTGAAGCTGATCCCCGGAACTGGTCCGTTGTCACGAGATTGATCGTCCAATCCGCTGCGGGAGGCAAGGCAGCCAAGTCGGGCAATCGGATCGTCAATTTCGTAAATCGATGTGATCGCAGGCCTGCCTCGCCAGCCATTAACGAACTTTTAGGAAACATTCCCTATGCGGATTCTGCATTCTTCAGGAGGGCACATGAGCAGTTCAGGTCCAAGCGACATGGAGGCAGCCAGGCTTTCCGTTCTGCACCATTACGGCATTCTGGACAGTGGATCCGAGCCGGCCTTCGACCGAATCACCGGCCTCGTCCGTCAAATCTTCGACATGCCGTTTTCGGGCATATCCCTGATCGAGGCGGACCGGCACTGGTTCAAGTCGCGCTCGGGATCGTGCGTGGAAGAACTGCCCCGCGAGATTTCCTTCTGCGCGCACGTCATTCGGCATTCCGAGCCGACTTGCGTTCAGGATACGCTGCTCGAGGAGACATTCAGGGACAATCCGTTCGTGACGGGGGAGCCGAACGTCCGTTCCTATCTCGGCGCGCCACTTGTGACGGCAGAAGGTTTTCCCATCGGGGCTCTCTGCGCAACCGATACGAAGCCGCGAGTTTTCGATGACGGACAGATCGCGATCATGAAGTCTCTCGCGGCATTGGTGATGGATCATTTCGACCTTCGCGAAATGGCCGGCTGCGACGGCTTGACCGGCCTTCTGACCCGCCGGGCTTGGCTGGACCTAGCCAACAAGGAGATCGTCAGGGCACACCGCGAAAATGGACCTGCGGCGGTCGTCATCTTCGATCTCGATCATTTCAAGAACATCAACGACCTGCACGGCCACGCCGCGGGAGACGCCGTCCTGACCGCGCTCGGCAAGATGGTGCGGCAGGAAGGGCGGGTCGAGCATCCTGTCGGCCGCATCGGCGGCGAGGAGTTTGCGATGGTCATCCCCGATGCCGGTGTCGATGAAGCGGCGGCAGCAGCAGAACGATTTCGTGTCAGCGCGGAATCGCTTGCGGTGGAGTTCGAGGGAAAAAGGCTGAAGCCGACCGTCAGCGTGGGTGTCGCCGCGTTTTCGGAACAGTTCGTCAATGCGGAGCAATGGCTCGCCGCGGCGGACGTGGCGCTTTATCGCGCGAAGGCGGAAGGTCGGAATTGCGTCCGCGTTCTCGATCGGGTCGTTCCGGAGCAGTATCCGACTTGTGGCGCAGGGTGGTCGGTAAGCACAATCGGCCGGTGAATGGGCTTTGCCTGATCCAAGTAGGATGCTGCTCGGAAGTGATGTTGTCTTGGCGGTCACCGATTCGCATCATCGTTGCCCGATGAGCCTTCACCGGACTCTGCGCGCAAGCCAAAGCATGCTGCGATCCGTATTCGTAGGCGAATCCGGTCGCCTTTGATCTCGCTGATTTGGTCGAGGCGGTCTCGCGCCTGAACGGAACAGTGGTTTGACCTTCTTACGATTGTCAGTCGGCAAACTTCGCACCAGACCCCGCGATGCCTAACTGACCCTTAGTTATTGAGCAGTGTTTGCCTTCGAAAGTTACGTCGATCACCAAAATAAGCCACGGCGCGCATGGCGGGCCATCCTTTTGCCGTTCTTCTTAAAATTCTGCGGGATCTTGACACCGGTTGCCGCCATAAAGGCATTCCCCTCGTCCTGTCCGCCAAGGGAACCGGATACAATGCACCACATGACATCTGGTTGAACCCAAATTCGGGCCCCAACGATCAGATGGTTGAACGGCAGCACGCGCACGCTTCAAGGTGCGAGACGGCAGCCTCGAACAGACCATATTCCAGCCCTGCCACTGTAATGCGGGAATGGAGCTATCCTCGTTCCCGTAGGTGTCTTCCGCCTCGAGACGTTCAAGCCGCCAGCATTTGACGCGCGACGATCATCCGCATGATTTCGTTGGTTCCTTCCAAGATCTGATGAACCCGCAGGTCCCGGACCAGTTTTTCGATCCCGTAATCGCCGAGATAGCCATAGCCGCCGTGAAGCTGCAGGCACTGGTCGACGACGCGGCTGCCAACTTCGGTGACCATCTTCTTGGCCATCGCGCAGAACTTCGTGGCATCCGGCGTGCCCTGATCCAGTTTCCATGCCGCCTGGCGCAGGAAGGTGCGGGCGGCCTGCAATTCGATCTCCATGTCGGCGAGCCGGAACTGCAACGCCTGGAACTCCGTCAGGCTCTGCCCGAAGGCCGTCCGCTCGCGCATATAGGCGACGGTCAGATCCAAGGCCTGCTGCGCGGCACCCAGAGAGCAGGCCGCGATGTTCAGCCGCCCGCCGTCGAGCCCCTGCATCGCGTAGCGAAAGCCGTGGCCTTCCTCGCCCAGAAGGTTCTCCGCCGGCACTGTACAATCATCGAACTGCACCTGCCGCGTGGGCTGTGAGCGCCAGCCCATCTTGTCCTCCAAGCCGCCGAAGCTGATCCCCTTGGTCCCGTCATCGACCATGACGGCGCTGATCCCCTTCGGTCCGGCCCCGCCGGTCCGCGCCATCACGATATAGCTGTCGGAATAGCCACCGCCCGAAATGAACGCCTTGGAACCGTTCAGCACATAGCCTTCGTTCGTCCGCTCCGCCCGGGTCCTGAGCGCCGCGGCATCGGAGCCGCTGGCGGGCTCCGTCAGGCAATAGCTCAGGAACGTCTCCATCGTGACGGCCTTCGGCAGGCGCGCGGCCTTCATCTCCTCGGAGCCGAACGCATCGATCATGCGCGCGCACATGTTGTGGATCGACAGGAAGGCCGCAACCGACGGGCATGCCATCGACAGCGCCTCGAAGACCAGGGTCGCATCGAGCCGGGTCAGGTTCGTGCCGCCCTGCTCCTCGGACACATACAGCGCGCCGAAGCCGAGCGCCGCAAGCTTGGGCCAGAGGTCCCGCGGGATCGTGCCCTCGGCTTCCCATGTGCGGGCATGCGGCGCGATTTCGTCTTGGCCCACGTCGCGGGCCATGTCGAACACCGCCCGGCTTTCCTCCGATAGTGCGAAATCCATGACCGGCCCTCCCGCGCCGTTATCTGAACACCTGTTCAGTTATCGAACCGCACCTGCAAAAAGCAAGGTCATAACCCCGCGCGAAATTCTTCGGCCAGATGTGTCACCACCCGCCGCAAGGCTTCGTCACGCTCCGCTCCGCCGGTCAGCGCGTCTTCCAAAACCGCCCGTTGCCGGTCGGCGCTCGTCCCTTCGGCCGCCAGCTTCCGGGCGCGTGCAATCTCGTCCGCGCAATCCAGCGCCTCCGCATCCTCCGCAATCAGCTCCAGCCACTCGTCAACCAGCTCCGTCAGCGGGACGAGCGAATGCCGTCCGAAATCGATCAGCCCGTCGCCGCGCACGCCGTAACGCTGTGCGCGCCAGCGGTTCTCGTCGACGAGGAACCGCTCATACACGCGCCACCGCTGGTTGCGCAGGCTCAGCCGCCAGAGCATGCGCGCCGTACATTGCGCCAGCGCCGCGAGCGTCAGCGCATCCTCCATGCGGGGCGTCACGTCGCAGATGCGCGACTCGATCGTCGGAAAGGAATGGGAAGGGCGCAGATCCCACCAGATCTTCGACGCATCCTCGATCAAACCCAGATCCGTCAGCAGGTCCACCGACCGCCGAAACTCTCCCCAATTCGCCAGCCGGGGCGGCAGGCCGGTCCGCGGCATGTTGTCGAAGACCGTGAGCCGGTAGGAGGCCAGCCCCGTATCCTCTCCCTGCCAGAAGGGCGAGGACGCGGACAGCGCCAGAAGGTGCGGCAGGAAATAGGCCAGCTGGTTGACCAGATCGATCCGCATGTCCTGATCGGGGATGCCGATATGAACATGCATGCCACAGGCCAGCATCCGCCGCGCCACCCCGCGAAGGTCGCGCGCAAGCTCCTGATACCGCTCCTTCTCGGTAAACTCCTGATCCTTCCAGTCGGAGAACGGATGACAGGCGGCCGCAATCGGCGCAAGGCCGTGATCCGCGGCATGCTCCGCGATGGTCCGGCGCAAGCGCGTTAGATCCTCCCGCGCCTCATGAACGCTGGCACAGACGCCGGTGCCGACCTCGATCTGGCATTGCAGGAACTCGGGGCTGACCTGATCGCCCAGAGCGTCCCGGCACGATGCCATCAGCGCTTCGGGCGCCTCGGCAAGATCGCCGGTGGCCGGGTCGACGAGAAGGTATTCCTCCTCGATCCCAATAGTGAAGGGGGGATCCTGCATTGCGCACCTCGTCTCGGGCCGACGCAGGCAAGCAGCCTGATCACCCTCTTGAAGCGAAAAACGCGCGCCGAAGGGCGCGCGTTCCAGAAAGGTACGGGACGCTGGCGCGTCCGTTCAGATCAGGCGAACCTGCGTGCCGATCGGCGTGATTGCATAAAGTTCCTGAATCTTCTCGTTGTAGAGACCGATGCAGCCCGACGAGGACCGCCGCCCGATCTTGCGCGTGTCGTGCGTGCCGTGGATCAAATAGGCGGGCCAGTCGAGATACATGGCGTTGGTGCCCAGCGGGTTCATCGGGTCGCCGCCGTCAATGCGGTCGGGCAGGGAGGGCGTCCGCTCCCGCATATCGGCCGTGGGCGTCCAACTGGGCTGTTCCTTCTTGCGCACGATCTCCGAATATCCGCGGCGCGTCAGCTCCTCGGACATGGGGACGGAGGTCGGATAAAGGCGATAATCGCTGCCATCGGCGTTCCAGTAATGCAGCGCGCGGGACCGGGTGTCGCAGATGATGGTGGCAAGGCCCAGCGTGTCGAAATGGTCGCGCCAATCAATCCGCTGGAAGCTCGACACGTTACGGCGCGTGTTCTCGCCCCCGGAGGAGCCGCCGAAATCCTCGGCCGTGTATTGCTGAACCTGCGCGCGCAGAATGGTCGGCGTCGCCAGCGCGGCGGTCGCGCCCAGCAGGATGTTGCGGCGGGTGGGACGGGTCATGGATATGCTCCTTCCGAACATGGCGTCACGGGGCGACCACAATTGCGGCCGCGTTTGGGACAATATGTAGCATCCGGTCGCTACCTGCCATTCACGATTTGATCATCTGCATTTCCGAACCGTAAGGATGCGACCGGAAACCCGCCCATCGGCCGCCCGGGCTCACGGCGGACGCCACGCGTTCTGGACCGGCAAAAGCCGCAGTACGGGGTCCGGGGCGGGTGGGCCCGCCCCGGATGGTCGGTCACTCCATGACCGGGATCGAGAACTCGCCGCCCTCCTTGATGCCCGAAGGCCAGCGGGCGGTGACGGTCTTGGTGCGCGTGTAGAACCGGAAGGCATCTGGCCCATGCTGGTTCAGGTCGCCGAACATCGACTTCTTCCAGCCGCCGAACGTGTGATAGGCCAGCGGCACGGGGATCGGCACGTTCACGCCGATCATGCCGACTTCGACGCGCTTGGCGAAGTCGCGGGCGGCGTCGCCGTCACGGGTGAAGATCGCGGTGCCGTTGCCGTATTCGTGGTCGGTCGCCAGCGCCAGCGCCTCCTCGTAGGATTGCGCGCGCACGGTGCAGAGGACGGGACCGAAGATTTCCTTGCGGTAGATGTCCATCTCCGGCGTCACCCGATCGAACAGGACGGGGCCAACAAAAAAACCGTCCTCGTAACCCTGAACTTTCATCGCGCTTCCGTCCACGACGGCCTCGGCGCCGGCATCCTTGCCCGACTGGATAAGGCCGAGGATGTTCTCCTTGGCCTGCGCGGTCACGACCGGCCCGAAATCGACGTCTTTGCCGGAGGTATACGGCCCGACCTTCAGCGCCTCGACCCGCGGGGCCAGCTTCGCGATCAGGCGGTCCGCCGTCTCGTCGCCCACGGGCACCGCGACCGAAATCGCCATGCACCGCTCGCCCGCCGCGCCATAACCCGCGCCGACCAGCGCATCCGCCGCCTGATCCATGTCCGCATCGGGCATGATGATCATGTGGTTCTTGGCTCCGCCGAAACACTGCGCCCGCTTTCCGTGCGCCGCCGCCCGCTCGTAGATATAGGCCGCGATGGGGGTGGAGCCGACGAAGCCGACCGACTGGATCACCGGATGCTCCAGAATCGCGTCCACCGCCTCCTTGTCGCCGTTGACGACCTGCAGGACGCCCTTGGGCAGCCCCGCCTCTTCCATGAGCTCCGCCAGCATCAGCGGCACCGAAGGGTCGCGCTCGGACGGCTTGAGGATGAAGGCGTTGCCGCAGGCGATCGCGGGCGCGAACATCCACATCGGGATCATCGCGGGAAAGTTGAACGGCGTGATGCCGGCGGTGACGCCCAGCGGCTGCCGCATGGAATACATGTCGATGCCGGGGCCCGCGCTTTCGGTGAACTCGCCCTTCAGGTGATGCGGCGCGCCGATGCAGAACTCGACCACCTCGAGACCGCGCTGCACGTCGCCGGCCGCGTCGGGCAGGGTCTTTCCGTGTTCGCGCGACAGCGCCTCAGCCAGCTTGTCCATGTCGCGGTTGAGAAGCTGGACGAACTTCATCAGGACCCGCGCCCGGCGCTGCGGGTTGGTCGCGGCCCAGGCCGGCTGCGCCTCGGCGGCGATCCGTACGGCGCGGTCAAGGTCGTCGCGGGAGGCGAGCGCGACCTGCGCCTGAACCTCTCCCGTTGCCGGGTTGAAGACATCGGCGGTGCGATCTCCGCCAGCGACGGACGCCCCGTCGATCCAATGTCCGATCTGCTGCATGTAAAGTCTCCCTTGCTTCGGCGCAAACCCTAGCCGCGCGGCGAACGGGCGAACAGGGGGGTCGGCGGCGGCGTGAGCGCTAGCGGTCAACTCAAGCTTCGCACTGCCCGACAGCCTCGGCGAAACAACGCTCCCGGTCTCGCCCCGATCAACGAGTCTCACCGTGCCAAACCGCCACCCGCACGACGCATCCCCGGCCCCTCATGCCGCTAACCGTCGCGTCAACCGAAGCCCCGCTTGACTTGACGCCGCGGCAGGGCGACGCTTCGGAAACCGAGCGAAAAACGGGGAGATAACCATGTTCGTCACCCAGATCCTGAATTCCAAGCAAACATCGGGCGTTCTGACCATCGACCCCGGCGCATCCATCGCCGATGCGGTGGCCGAACTGGCCGCTCGCCGGATCGGTGCGCTGGTCGTGTCATCCGACGGCAGTCATGCCGAAGGGATCCTGTCGGAGCGTGACATCGTGCGCGAGATCGGCCGCGACGGTCCCGCCATTCTGGAGCGTCGCGTGGCCGACCTGATGACGCGGGAGCTACAGACCTGCGCCCCGGGCGACCACGCGCAGGCGGTCCTCGCGGCCATGACCGAGGGCCGCTTTCGCCACATGCCGGTCGTTAAGGACGGCGCGCTGATCGGGCTCATCTCCCTCGGGGACGTGGTCAAGGCACGCCTGAGCGAGGTTTCGATGGAAAAGGACGCGCTGGAGGCCATGATCTCGGGCCATGGCTGACCCTCGCGCGGCGCGTGAGGCCCGGTGGCTCCGGCTCACGCGCCGGGATTTGCCCGCGGCGGCCGGGCCGGACTGGCCCGTCCGTCTCGACCATTGCTTTCAGCGTATTCTGCTCGACCACGCGACGAATGGCTGCTGGTACGACGCGATCCCGCGCCGGCCGGCCTATGCCCACGCGCCCGACGCTGTGCTCGACCGGGCCATCGCGCTGGGCGAGGACGTGCTGGCCGGGCATGCCGATCTCCACGCGCTCAACCGCCAGAGCCTCGTCTGGCGCGGGAAGGGGCAGGGCGCGGCTTGATCCCCCCGCCCGCGCATGTCACGCCTGTCGCATAACAATTCGGAGCCGTTATGCGCACTGCTCTTTATCCCGGCACCTTCGATCCGATCACGCTGGGCCATCTCGACATCATCAAGCGTGCCTGCGGGCTTGTCGACCGGCTGGTCATCGGCGTGGCGATCAATCGCGACAAGGGCCCGCTCTTTACGCTTGAGGAACGGGTGCGCATGGTCGAGGCGGAATGCGCCTACTGGTCCTCGCGCACGGGGACCGAGATCGTGGCCCATCCGTTTGAGAACCTGCTGATCGATTGCGCCCGCGATGTCGGCGCCCAACTCATCGTGCGTGGCCTCCGCGCCGTGGCGGATTTCGAGTACGAGTACCAGATGGTCGGCATGAACCGCATCCTCGACAACTCAATCGACACGGTCTTTCTCATGGCCGAGGCCCAGCATCAGGCCATTGCGTCGAAGCTGGTCAAGGAAATCGCGCGCCTCGGCGGCGACGTCTCGAAATTCGTGACGCCGCCTGTGAACGACGCGCTGCTTCAGAAATTCGGGTAGAGCAGGGGGCGCCCGCCTACTCCGCCCCGCGCGACAGCGCCGCAACCCCCGTGCGCGCCATTTCCACCAGACCGATCGGGCGCATCAACTCGGCGAAGGCGTCGATCTTGTTCACGTCGCCGGTGATCTCGAAGACGAAGCTGTCGAGAGTCGAATCGACCACGTTGGCGCGGAAAATCTCGGCCAGCCGAAGCGCCTCGATCCGTTTGTCGCCCTTGCCCGCCACCTTGAAGAGCGCCAGTTCCCGCTCCACCGCCGGACCCTCGACCGTCAGGTCGTGGACCTCGTGCACGGGGACGATCCGGCCAAGCTGCGCCTTGATCTGCTCCACGATCTGCGGCGTGCCGGTGGTGACGACCGTGATCCGCGAGGTGTGCCCCTCGTGATCGACTTCTGCCACGGTCAAGCTTTCGATGTTGTAGCCGCGCCCCGAGAACAATCCGATCACACGCGCCAGCACGCCGGCCTCGTTGTCGACGATGACGGCGAGCGTGTGCCGCTCCTCCACGTCCGAGAATTCCGGGCGCAGGTTATAGGCGGAATGGCTGGTCGAGCCTTTCTTGAGCTTCAGCGGCGGCATGATGTGTCCTCGGCAATTTTCCCCGTTCTGAACGCTTTTCCGCCGTCGTGAAAGGCCGGATCGGAACCGGCAACGGGGGGTGGCGCATTGAACCTGTGCGATCGGGGCGGGAAGGCCCGTCCCGACGACGAATTTTCAGTACGAGGAGTCTTTCTGATGAAAGTCACAAAGTTTTTCACTGCTTCCGCCCTGACGCTTGCCCTCGCGACGCCCGCCGCCGCGCAGCTGGTCCTGAAGGGCTATGACGTGGACGGTGACGGCCAGTTGACCGGCGCCGAAGCGCGCGATCTGTTCGACGCCGACGGCGTCGTCTCGCTCAGCACCTTCGACACGGATGGCGACGGCGTCCTGTCGAGCAGCGAGTTCGACGCGCTCTTCGGCCAAGCCGAGGCGTACTGGGTTGATACCGGCGTCGGCTTCAACACGTTCGACGCCAACGAAGACGACGTGATCGACCAGGAGGAATACTTCCAGGGCTTCGTGTCGGCCTACGATCTCGACCAATCCGGCGCGTTCGAGGCGGAAGAAATGCAGCAGATGGAAGAAGACTTCAACGCGATGGGCTTCTCCGACAGCTGATGTGACGGATCCGGGGCGCCCGTTTGGATGCCCCAATGAGAAGACCCCGGCGGACACTCCGCCGGGGTCTTTTTGCCTTCCATCAGCGGACAAATCCGCTCTGCCGCATCGACGGTGCGCGCGTCCTACACCAGAACGGAGCCCTTGGCGTCGATAACGCCCCGCGTCTCGCCATCCGGCAGCAGCATGTCGTTATGCGCCTTGCCCGACGGGATCATCGGCAGGCAATTCTCGTGCTTCTCGACAAGGCAGTCGAATACCACCGGCCCGTCATATGCGATCATCTCGCGGATCGCCTCGTCCAGATCGGCCGGATCGTCGCAGCGGATCCCCTTGGCCCCGAACGCCTCCGCCAGCTTAACGAAGTCGGGCAGGGCCTCGGACCAGCTCTGGGAATACCGCTCCCCGTGCAGAAGCTCCTGCCATTGCCGCACCATGCCGAGGCGCTCGTTGTTAAGGATGAACTGCTTGACCGGCAAACGGTACTGCGCCGCGGTCCCCATCTCCTGCATGTTCATCAGCCACGACGCCTCGCCCGCCACGTTGATGACGAGCGCGTCGGGATGGGCCACCTGGATCCCGATGGACGCCGGGAAGCCATAGCCCATCGTGCCGAGACCCCCGGACGTCATCCAGCGGTTCGGCGCCTCGAAGCCCAGATATTGCGCCGCCCACATCTGGTGCTGGCCCACCTCGGTGGCGATGTAGCGGTCGTGATCCTTCGTCAGCGCCTCAAGCCGCGAGATCGCGTGCTGCGGCTTGATGATCGGCCCCTCCTGGCGGAAGCGCAGGCAATCAACCGCGCGCCACTCGGTGATCTGCTTCCACCACTTTTCCAGAGCCGGGCGATTGACCTTCGCGCCGCGCGATTTCCACAGCGCCAGCGCATCCTCGAGGATATGCGCCACATCGCCCAGAAGCGGGATGTCGGCCTTGACCACCTTGTTGATCGACGAGGGGTCGATGTCGATATGGGCCTTCATGCTCTTGGGGCTGAAGGCGCCGAGAATGCCGGTGATCCGGTCGTCGAAACGCGCGCCGACATTGATCATCAGATCGCAGCCATGCATCGCCATGTTGGCCTCGTAGAGGCCATGCATGCCCAGCATCCCGAGCCACTTGTCCCCCGAGGCCGGATAGGCGCCCAGCCCCATCAGCGTCGACGTGATCGGAAAGCCCGTCGCCTCGACCAGCTCACGCAGCAGACGGCTCGCCTCGGGGCCCGAGTTGATGACGCCGCCACCGGTATAGAAACACGGTCGCTCGGCCTTCTCGATGGCGGCGACGAGACGCTCGACCTCTTCGGCATCGCCCTTGAGGCGCGGCTGGTAATGCGAGGTCTCGACCTGCTTCGGGCCGACATAGGTCGAGGCGGCGAATTGCACGTCCTTGGGGATATCCACGAGAACCGGACCCGGGCGGCCGGAGGTGGCGACATGGAATGCCTCGTGGATGACGCCGGACAGCCGCGCCGTATCCTTCACCAGCCAGTTATGCTTGGTGCAGGGGCGGGTGATGCCGACCGTATCGGCCTCCTGGAACGCGTCGGAGCCGATCATGAAGGTCGGCACCTGACCCGAAAGGACGACGATCGGGATGGAATCCATCAGCGCGTCGGTCAGACCCGTCACCGCATTGGTCGCCCCCGGCCCAGACGTCACCAGCGCGACGCCCGGCTTGCCTGTGGAGCGGGCATAGCCCTCGGCGGCATGCACGGCGGCCTGTTCGTGACGCACGAGGATGTGGCGGATGCCCTGCTGCTGAAAGATCTCGTCGTAGATCGGCAGGACGGCACCGCCCGGATAGCCGAAGATGACCTCCACCCCCTGATCGGCGAGGGCGCGCACGACCATCTGGGCGCCGGTCATCTGCTTGGGGGAAGCGTGCTTGTTCATCCTGAGGCCCTTTCCAAGAAAAACCCCCGGAGGGGCGAACTCCGGGGGTGCATGTCTGCCGATCTGGCTGCCGCTATCCGCGACCCATGCACCCTGATCGAATGATTACGAGAAGCTTGATCATGCCGATCTCCTTGCGAGGCTATCCATACCGGCCGGAACCGTGGCGTCAACCGCCCCGGAGAATATTTCTCTCCGCGCAAGGGAACCTTTTCACATGTTGCGTCACCCCATCAGTCCCGGAAGCCACAGAACGATCCCCGGAAACAGGATCAGCACCGCCACCGTGACCACGTCGGCGACGAAGAACGGCGTCGCGCCGCGGAACACGTCCTGCACCGAGATGTCCATCTTGGCATCCTGCGCCACGCCGGCCACGACGAAGCAGTTCAGCCCGATCGGCGGCGTTATGAGACAAAGCTCCGCCATCTTGACCACGATGATCCCGAACCAGATCGCCGTCTCCTCATTCGTCATGCCAAGCGCGCCCACCTCCCCGCCGATGCCGCCATTGAGGGCCATGACCGCCGGGAAGGTGATCGGCAGGGTCAGGATCAGCATGCCGATCGCATCCATGAACATCCCCAGGATCACATAAGCTCCGAGGATCATCAGCAGCACCAGATACGGCCCCATCTCCAGCGAGGTGATGAACTCCGCGAACGCGTCCGGCAGCTTGGCGAAGCCGAGGAAGCGCACGTAGATCAGCACGCCCCAGATCATCGCGAAGATCATCACCGTCAGCTTCGCCGCCTCCATCAGCGCACCCTTCAGGTCGCGCCAACGCATCCCGTGGCGCAGCGCCATGATCAGCACCACGCCCGCACCCAGCGCGCCCGCCTCGGTCGGCGTGGCCCAGCCGAAGTAAATCGAGTAGACGATGATGAAGACGACCAGCAGGATCGGCATCGCGCCGGGCAGGCTCTCGAACCGCTGCCGCCACGTGAAGCCGCCGACCGCCGGCCCGAGACTGGGCCGAGCCCGCGCAAGCCCGATCACCAGCGCCCCGTAGATCAGCGCCGAGACCATGCCGGGCAGGAACCCCGCCAGAAGCAGCTTGCCCACCGATTGCTCCACGATGATCGCATAGATCACGAGAATGGCCGAAGGTGGGATCAGGGAGGCGAGCGTGCCGCCCGCGGCCACGACGCCCGCGGCGAAACGCTTGTCATACCCCTCGCGCAGCATCTCGGGGATGGCGATGCGGGCAAAAACGGCCGAGGTCGCCACCGACGCGCCCGACACGGCCGCGAACCCCGCCGTGGCAAAGACGGTCGCGACCCCAAGGCCCCCCGGCGTCCAGCCGATCCACCGTTTCGCCGCCTCGAACAGGTGGCGCGTCAGCCCCGCGTAGTAAGCGAGGTAGCCGATCAGGATGAAAGTCGGGATCAGGCTCAGGGAATATTGCGTGGCCTTGGAATGGGGCACCTGCCCGGCGAGCTTGGCCGCCGTGACGAGGCCCCGGTCGAACCCCTGCTTTTGCATGAAGAAGGCGCACAGGCCCACGAAGCCGATAAAGGCCGCGGCAAAGGCCACCCGCACGCCGATCAGCACCAGCAACAGCAAGAGCCCCGACAGCCACAGCGACAGTTCGAATATCGAGACGCCGTCGAGCAGCGCCCGCATGTCGATCAGATTGTCCAATTCAATCGCTCCCGTGGCGCGTCTGTCCGGCCAGCTCGGTTCCCGCGCCGATCGCGCCGACCGAAGCGGCTTCCTTCGAGGCCTGCTCGGCCGGATCCTCGGGCAGCGGCACCCCGACGATCGCATCCCCGCCCAGCCGCAGACCGCGGCCATACGCCCAAAGCTGCACCACCAGCCGCAGCCACAGGACCGCGAACGCCACCGGCACGGCCAGCTTCGACGGCCACAGCGGCAGCGAGATGTCGATGGAACTGTCCGTCGACCAGTTCGGCGCCCCGAAATCGAACGACCGCATGAAGTGGAACCACGTCCCGTAGATCAACGCCGTGACCACCAGCAGCATGAACAGAACCGAAAGGAACTCGAACAGCCACAGCACGCGGCCCTTCAGGTTGCCCACCAGCAGGTCCATCCGGATATGTCCGCCCTCGCGCTGCACGTAGGCGAGGCCGAGAAACGCGAAGACCGCCATGAACTGCTCGGTCCAGTCGATATAGCCCGGCACCGGCAGGTTCAGGAACTTGCGCATCAGCACGTTGGCGATGGCCAGAAGGACCAGCGCGAAGATCGTGATGCCCGAGGCGAGGTTCAGCGCGGCCTCCACCTTCAGAAGCGCGCGGTCGGTCCGCGACAGCGTTGTGCCGTCGGTCAGGACGCTGGATGGCGTGGTCATGTCTCTCCTTCGCCAGGGCGCGGATCTTCGCACCAGGCCGGATTGTCCGTTCGAATTCGGGATGTGGCGGCGCGCGGGACCTGGGGTCAGGCCCCGCGCGAACGGCTCACTCGCTCTTGGCTTCGGCCAGGGTCGATTCCACGAGATCGTAAAGCTCCTGCCCCGGCAGGCCGTTGGCGGAGGCTTCCGCGATCCAGGCGTCGTGGATCGGCTGGGCCTGCGACCTCAGCTCCGCGATCTCCTCGGGGGAGACGCGAACCTTCTCGACGCCCTTCTCCTCGAGCGTGGCGTCCCAGTCCCGCAACAGCTCGGCGTAGTTCTCGAGGTAATACTCGATCGAATCGTCGACCGCCGCCTCGAGGATCTCCCGGTTTTCGTCCGAGAGCGATTCATAGGCGTCGATATTGACCACGATGGGGCAATTCACCGTGCCGGGATTGAGGTTCTCGGTCCACCAATCCGCGATGTCGAGCGTGCCGAAGGACAGGTGCGCATGCTGGGCAAAGGCCACGGAATCGACCACGCCGGCTTCCATCGCGTTATAGGCCTCCGACGAGGTGACCGAGGTGGGCACCGCTCCCACCGCCGCGAACATCTCGCCCAAGCCGCCGGTGGCGCGCACGCGCATGCCGTCGAAGCTCTCGATCGTGTCGCGCGGTGCGCCGGTGCCGACCAGGTTGTACTGGGGCATCGGGCTGGTCATCAGCATCTTCGCGTTCCACTGCGCCATCTCATCGGCGACGGCGGGATGGTCGTAGACGGCGTGGCTGACGGCCACTTCCTGCTCCAGGTTCTCGACGCCGAGGAACGGCAGTTCCAGCACAGTGATCGCGCGGTTCTTGTCCTGATGGTAGCCGGCGCAGAACTGCGCCATCTCGAAGGCGCCGATGGAGATCCCGTCGAGGTTCTCGCGGTTGTTCGACAGGCCGCCATAGCTGATGTTCATGGTGAAATCGCCGTCCGAGCGCTCCTCGACCAGCTCGGCAAGCTTCTCGACATGCTCGGTGAAGGCGCGGCGCGTGCCCCAGACCGATACGTTCCATTCCACGGCCATCGCCTCGCTTGCGAATGCGACGGTAAATGCCGCGACCGAGGCCTGCGTCAGGTATTTCATGATCGTCTCCCTTGTGTTGCGCGATCTCCCCGCCGCGCCTGTGCCGGGACGCTAAGGCAGGGGTCCGGTCTGGGCAAGACTTGCCTGCCGCCCGGCGCCGTGCCAACCCGATGCCCATGGACACGCTGGCAAACCGAATCCGACGAGGCGATACGCTGCGCGGGCTGTGGCAGGTGCTGCCGGGGCCGGAGGCGGCCGAAATCGCCGCCGCGGCCGGCTTCGACTGGCTCCTGCTCGACGGAGAGCACGGGCCGTGGGATCCCTCCGACCTGCGCCGCCGCCTGATCGCGGCGCCGGACGCACTGATCCGGGTCCCCGCCAACGAGGCGTGGATGATCAAGCAGGCGCTCGATCTCGGGGCGGGGGGCCTCCTCGTGCCGATGGTCGACGACGCCGAGGCCGCGCGCGCCGCGATCGCCGCCGCCCGCTACGCCCCGGCCGGACGGCGCGGCGTCGGCGCGATGGTGGCGCGGGCCTCCATCTACGGGCTCGATGCGGGATATGCGGCGCGGGCGGACGACCTGACGGTCTGGGTGCAGGCCGAAAGCCGGTCCGCCATCGAAAACCTCGACGCGATCTGCGCCGTGCCGGGGATCGACTGTGTGTTCCTCGGCCCCGCCGATCTTGCCGCCGACATGGGCACGACGCCCGCCGACCCGGCCTTCCACGCCGTGCTGGAGGATGCCATCGCGCGCATCGCCGCCGCCGGGATCGCGCCGGGCATCTTCGCCGCCGATCCGGAGCGGTGGGTCGCCGCGGGGGCGCGGGTCGTGTCGATGGGCGCGGATGGGATGGTGCTGGCCGCCGGGCTGCGGGGGCTTGCGCGGGGCGGGGCATGATCCTCGTCGATGCCGATGCCTGCCCGGTGAAGTCCGAGATCACCGAGGTCGCCCTGCGCCGCAAGATGCGCGCAATCTTCGTGGCCGGCTCGCATCTGCGGCTGACGGATCATCCGCTGATCGCGCTCTATGTCGCGGGTGAGGGGTTCGATGCGGCCGACGACGCCATCGCCGAGGTCGTGCGCCCCGGCACCGTCACAGTGACCGCCGACATCCTGCTGGCGCAGCGCGTCCTGGCCAAGGGCGGCGCCGCGCTCGACCCGCGCGGGCGCGAATTCACCGAATCGAGCATCGGCGACACCGTGGCGACGCGGGACCTGATGGCGGAGTTGCGCCCCGGGATCGAGGGCATGACCGGCGGGCAGGGGGGCGGGCCAAAGCCCTATGCCGCCGCCGACCGCGCCGCCTTCAAGAACGGGCTCGACCGGATCCTGACGCGCTTCGCCCGCAATCGCTGACCCGCCGAGGGACGGCCGATCCCTTACCCAAAAAAATACCGCAATGAAAACAGGTGGATGCAGCAATTACCCATGGGTAATCGCCGATCCTAGCGGTTTGTGCGCCCCGTGAACCGCCCTGCCTCGGCCGCCGCCATCTTGAGCGCGCGGGATTTGTTGACCGTCTCCTGCCATTCGGCCTCGGGGTCGCTGTCATGCACGACGCCGCCCCCGGCCTGAACATAGAGGTGCCCGTCCTTCACCACGCCGGTGCGCAGCGCGATGCACATGTCCATGTCGCCATTGGCCGAGAAATATCCGACGCCGCCGCCATAGACGCCGCGCTTTTCGGGTTCCAGCTCGTCGATGATCTGCATCGCCCGCACCTTGGGCGCGCCCGACACCGTGCCGGCGGGGAGCCCCGCCAGCAGCGCCGACAAGGCGTCATGCTCCTCCGCCAGCTCGCCCACGACATTCGAGACGATGTGCATCACGTGGCTGTAGCGTTCGATCACGAATTGCTCGGTGGGGCGCACAGTGCCGGTGCGCGCGACGCGCCCCACATCGTTGCGCCCGAGATCCAGAAGCATCAGATGCTCCGCCCGCTCCTTCGGGTCGCCGAGAAGATCGGCCTCCATCGCGCGATCCTCCTCAGGGGTGGCGCCGCGGGGGCGGGTGCCGGCGATCGGGCGGATCGTCACCTCCCGCCCGAAGACGCGGACGAGAATCTCCGGCGAGGCACCGACGATCTGAAATCCGCCCATGTCGAAATGGAACATGAAGGGCGACGGATTCGTCCGCCGCAGCGCCCGGTAGAGCGCAAAGGGCGGCAGCGGAAAATCGAAGGTCCAGCGCTGCGAGGGCACGACCTGAAAGATATCGCCCGCCGCGACGTATTCCTTGGCCCGCTCCACCGCGGCCAGATAGGCGGGCTTGGAAAAGTTGCTGACGGGCTCGGGCAGGTCGAACGGCTCTGCCATGTCGCGCGGCTCCGTCACCGCGCGGCCAAGCGAGGTCAGCGCATCCTGCAGGCGTTCCGCGGCCTGCGCATAGGCCGCGCGCGCGGTTTCGCCGCGATGCCAGACCGGCGCCACGAGGATCACCTCGCCCTTCACCCCGTCGAGAACGGCGACGACCGAAGGCCGCATCAGCATCGCGTCGGGCAGGTCGAGCGGGTCGGGATTGACGTCGGGCAGACGCTCCACCAGCCGGATCATGTCGTAGCCGAGATAGCCGAACAGACCCGCGCAGGCCGAGGGCAGGCCGTCGGGCAGGTCGATCCGGCTTTCGTCCAGAAGCGCCCGAATCGCGGCGAGCGGCGCGCCCGCATCCTCCCACGCGGACGGATCCCAGCGGGCGGCGCGATTCACGCGGGACGTCTCGCCGCGGCATTCCCAGATCAGGTCGGGCTTCATCCCGACGATCGAGTAGCGCCCCCGCACCTCGCCGCCGGTGACCGATTCGAGCACGAAGGAGAAGGGCTGCGCCTCGGCGAGCTTGAGCATCAGAGAGACGGGCGTGTCGAGATCGGCGGGCAGGCGGGTCCAGAGCACCTGATTGGCGCCCGCCTCATGCGCCGTCTCGAAATCGGCGAAGTCGGGGGCGATCATGCGCCGCCCATCTGCGACTGCACCGCCTGCACGGCCTGCTGCTCGACGGTGATGCCCATATCGCTCTGGACGGCGCGGCCATAGGCTTCGAACAGGTCGCCCGCGACCGCTTCTTCGGCCTGATTGGCGATGGCGCGGCGCAGTTCGGCCCCGCGACCGCCGGACAGGTCGGCCGCATTCACGGCATCGATCCGCACCACATAGGCCACGTTCTCGTCGCCCTCGACCGCCAGGATATCGCCCGCCTCGGCGGCGAAGACCTGTTCCAGAAGGGCGGCGGGGGTGCCTTCGAGAACCGCATCGCGCGCCACGTCTTCAAGCATTTCGGGCGTTCCGGAGATATCACGCGTCGGATGCTCGGCCAGAAACTCCGCCCGCTCCGTCAGGATCCGGCGCAGGGTCTCGGCGCGCCATGCGGCTTCGACCTCGGCGCGGACCTCCTCAAGCGGCAGCACCCTCGGCGCGACCACCTCGTCGAGGCGCAGCGCCAGAAGCCCGCCATCGGACAGCGCCACCAGTTCCGGGAAATCGTCGGGCTCCGCCGCCGCGGCCGCCTCGCGGAACCCCTCGTAGGCGGCGACGCCGGAGGCGCCTTCGGATCCGGTCGCGTTCCAGTCGATCGTGTCGACGGCGAGGATAGTCTCGTCGGCCAGTTCCTCCAGCGTCGCACCGCCGGCCAGAAGGTCGTCAATCGATTCGCGCGCGGCGTCGATGCGGCGGCGGGCAACGTCCACCGCCGCCAGCGCGGCGAGCTCCTCCTCGACGTCCTCGAACGGGGTCTCGGTCGCGTCGAGGATCGCGTTCACGCGGTAGAGCGCCGGGCCGAGCGGGGTCTCGACCGGACCGACGATCCCCGGCTCCTCCAAGGCGAAGAGCGCTTCGGCGGCCTCGGGCGCCAGATCGGCGCGCGACAGGTCGCCCTGATCCACGTCGTCCAGCGTCAGGCCACGCGCCTCGACGAGGGCGTCGAAGGTCGTTTCCCCCGCCTCGATCTCGGCCAAGGCGGCTTCGGCGGCGGGGGCGTCGGTGAAGGCCAGCCGCTCGGCCAGCACGCGCTCGGGGCGGCGGAACTCGTCGGCGCGGTCTTCGTAGAGCTCCCGGACCTGCGCCTCCTCGACCTCGGTCTCCTCGGCCAGCATCTCCGGCGTGATCCAGGCATAGGTGATCCGCCGCAATTCCGGCGTCTCGAAGGCCTCCTCGTTGGCCTCATAGAAGGTGCGCAGATCCTCTTCGGTCGGCGCGGGCACGCCGCCGGGCAGGTCGGCCTCGGTCACGGAGGCGAGGGTGATGTCGCGGGTCTCGGCGATCCATGCGGCGATCGTGGCGGCATAGGTGCCGGGCGCGGACGTGCCGCCGATTACGGCGGCCTGCAGGATCTCGCGCGCGATCTCGTCGCGGATTTCCTCCTCGTAGCGCGCCTCGCTCAGGCCCGCACGATCCAGCGTGAAGGCATAGCCTTCACGGTCGAAGGCGCCGTCCACGCCGGCGAAGGCGGGATTGGCGCGAATGCGGCGCGCGACCACGGCGTCGCCGACCGAGACGCCGACCTCCTGCGCCTCTTCGGCCAGCGCGGCGGCGGCCAGAAGACGCTCCATGACGGCCTGATCGATGCCGAACATGCGCATTTCCTGCATCGTGATGTTGCGATCGGCCTGCTGGCGCAGGCGCGCCTGTTCCGCCCGCAGCGCGTCGGCATATTCCTGCACCGTGATCTCGCGGTCGCCCACCGTGGCGACGCGCGTCAGGTTACCGCCGAACCCGCCGATGCCGAACCCGCCGAGGGCCAGGATCAACAGGCCGATGACCACCCAGACGAGGAGGCCCGGCGACTTTTTCTTGCGTGTCTCGGCCATGGTGTCTTTCCCCCTCGTGGTCCGGCGGGTTGATAGGCGGCGCGGCGCGTGGGGGCAAGCGGGCCTAGAGGCCGTCGCGCGTCACCTGCGCCAGCCGGTCGAACAGGATGCCGATGCCGTCGCGGTCCGCATTGGCGAAGGCGATCCGCAACGTGGCCTCGGCGCGACCGGAGCCGCCATCCGCGTGCGACGGCCCAAACATCGTGCCGGGCAGGGTCAGGACGGAAGCCCGCTCCACCAGCCGCCGCGCCACCGCATCGGACGGCAGGTCGAACGGATGGGCCACATAGGCGAAATAGGCCCCGCATCCCAGAAGGCGCCAATCGGGCAGGGCGGCGAACCCGTCCTCCATTGCGGCGCGGCGGGCGAGGATTTCCTGCCGTTCGCCGGCGAGCCAGTCGCCGAGATGCTCCATCCCCCAAAGCGCGGCCCGCTGGCCGATGCCATTCGGACAGATGGCAACGGTGTCGAGCCATTTCTCAACCTGCGCCAGCCGCGCGGGCGCGGCGCAGATCGCGCCGACGCGGTGGCCGGTCAGGCGATAGGCCTTGGAGAAGGAGTAGAGCTGGATCAGCGTGTCGTCCCATTCGGGATCGGCAAACAGGTCATGCGGCGCGCCCTCGCGCGAATGGAAGTCGCGGTAGGTTTCGTCGACGACGAGCGCGAGGCCCCGGGTGCGGGCGAGGTCGCGGAAGGCGGCAACCAAGGCCGCCGGGTATTCCACGCCGCCGGGATTGTTCGGCGTGACCAGAACGATGGCGCGCGTCCTGTCGTCGATCAGGGCGGCCGCCGCCTCGGGGTCGGGGAGAAGGTCGGACCCGGTTTCCAGCGGCCGGGTCGCGACGCCGCCGAGGTCGAGCCACATCTTGTGGTTGAAGTACCACGGGGTGGGCAGGATCACGTTGTCGCCGGCCCCTGCCAGCGTGGCAACCGCGGCGGCGAAGGCCTGGTTGCAGCCGGACGTGACGGCGACCTGATCGCGGTGCACGTTGCCGCCATAGGCGGTGCTCCATGTATCGGCGATGCGGGCGCGCAGCGGGTCATAGCCCAGTACCGCACCATAGAGATGCGCCGACGGGTCGGTCAGCACAATGTCCGCTATCGCCTGCAGGAGCGGCGCGGGCGGCGGATCCGTCGGCGCGGCTTGGGACAGGTTGAGGAGCGGGCGATCGACGGGGAATGTCGCGTCCGCGATCCAGCGCCGCGCCTCCATCACCGGGGGCGGCTCCGTCGCGGCCATGGCGGGGTTCAGGCGCATCGCGGATCTTCCTTCGTCCCGGTCGCGGTGGCTTCGGGTGGGGTGCGGCCGGACGCCTTGGAGCGCGCCGGCCGTCACGTCTTTCTCAGAACGGGATTTCGTCGTCGAGGTCGGAGCCGCCGCCATAGCCGCCTTGGCTGCTTCCGCCGCCGCCGCCGCTACTGCCGCCGTAGTTCCCCTGACGGTCATCGTAACCGCCGCCACCGCCGCCGTAATTGCCGCCACCGCCACCGCCACCGCCGCCTTCACCGCGGCCGTCGAGCATTGTCAGCTCCGAGCGGTAGGGGCGCAGGACGATCTCGGTCGAGTAGCGGTCCTGGCCGGACTGGTCCTGCCATTTCCGGGTCTCGAGCTGGCCCTCGATATACACCTTCGAGCCCTTCTTGAGATATTGCTCGGCCACGCGGACCAGCGGCTCGGAGAAGATCGCGACGGAGTGCCACTCCGTCCGTTCCTTGCGCTCGCCGGAATTCTTGTCGCGCCAGGATTCGGACGTGGCGATGCGCAGGTTGCAGACCTTGCCGCCGTTCTGAAAGCTCCGCGTCTCCGGGTCACGGCCGAGATTGCCGATCAGGATGACCTTGTTGACGGATCCGGCCATGTCTCTCCCCATCTTTGTCGAATCTGGCGCGGGCGAACCGTCGCCCGCGCCCGTCTGAGTAACCAACATGGCGGATGGGCGAAAGGCCCGGCTTGGCGCATCGGCATCGGTGGGGTAACCATTTTCGGGGCGGCAGGGTCGCGGCAGACGAGCCGCCGTCCGGGACATTGGACGACAGGGAGCCACCCACATGCGCCTTTTCCGATTCGCCGCGCTGACGGCGCTGGCCGCCGCGACCTGTGCCGAGGCCGCCACGGCCCAGACCGTTTCGACGCGTGGCCGCTCGGACGCGTTCGCCGCGCAGACGGCGCTGATCGACCGCCGGCTCTCGGCGCAGTACGCCCATTCCGAGCGTCTCCTGCCGACGCGGCCGGAGCGTGCCGCCGTGCCGGGCGCGGAGCCGATCCCGCGCTACGAGGGGCGCAGGTCGGCGTTCACCGACACCGCCCGGGCCGCCGCCCGGCGCAATGGCGTGCCGGAGGATCTGTTCCTGCGCCTCGTCCGGCAGGAGAGCGGATGGAACCCGGCGGCGCGGTCGCACAAGGGCGCGCTCGGCCTCGCGCAACTCATGCCCGGAACGGCGCGGGTTCTGGGGGTCGATGCAAACGATCCCGCGCAGAACCTCGAGGGTGGGGCGCGCTATCTGGCGATGCAATTCCGGAAGTTCGGGACGTGGCGGCTGGCGCTGGCGGCCTACAATGCCGGACCCGGCGCGGTGGAGCGTCACGGCGGTGTGCCACCCTACCGGGAGACACAGGGATACGTACAGGCGATCCTCGGGCAGGGTTGAGACGCATCGGAACCCGCGAAATCAACGGGATGCGCCGCGACGTGAAGACGCCGCGGCACGTTGTCGGGATCAGGCCGCCTTGCGCGTGGTGTTGCGCTCGGGCTCCTTCGACAGGGTCATCGCGGTATAGCTCAGGATCACCCCGAACACCGCCTTGGAGGTGACGTCGGCGAAGGTGTAGCCGCCCTGGCGGATCACGATCCAGGTCGAGGACTCGTTGATGCCGGGGATGCCGGGGACCAGATAGACGAGGCCGTAGATCGTCCAGGTGATCCACATCAGCGTCCACGCCGCGCCCATCAGCTTGGACGCTTCGCCACCCATGCGCGCGCGTCCTTCCTCCACGTTCTTGTAAAGCAGCCAGAGCAGCACGAGGAACGCGATCCAGCTGACGATGCCCCAGAACCAGAATCCGAAGGCGGATTCGTCGATGATGCCGGCGGCCTGCGGCTCGTAGTACTGACCGATATAGGCGGTCAGGATCATGAACACGCCGAGCGCCATAAGCTTCCACCAGCGCGAGAGCATGTCACGTCCGGCAAAACCCAAGACGACGAGAAGTTGCGTCATCAGCATGGGTACGTCGATCATCCAGTTCGCGTAGCGGTAGCCGTTGGCGAAGATGAAGCCCTCGGCGCGCGCATAGGTCATCGTGGTGATGTCGAATTCGAACGCCCGGTTCCACATCAGCCACAGCAGGAACAGCTCCAGCGTGGCCGAGATCATCACGACGCAGGAGATGATCGATGCAAGGCGATAGCGCTCCGCCACCTGCCGCATGGTCAATGCGAAATAGACGAAGGCCGCCGCGAAGACGGCCGCGGTGAAGGCGAACATGTGGCGGACGACTTCGTACTGCCAATATTCGAAGGCAAAGAAGTTTTCATAATTCGGCATCGGCAGAATCCCCTGCGTGTTGGTGGTTCAGCAGGCAATGATCATGCTGCGCGATGGTTCCGCGACGTCCGGCCGCAGGCGCTTGAGCCGGCGACCGTGAAGGGTTGAATGCGACGGGCCTTTGTATTGTTGTGCAAGGAGTCGCGCTGTAAACGGTGCGACGTGTCGTCGCGACGCCGCGGCGGCACAGAAAAAACTGGGAGGAACTAATGGACCGTCGTTCATTTCTGAAGAATTCGACGATCGGGGCCGGTGCCGCCGGCACCGCCGCGCTCGCCGCACCGGCCTATGCACAGGGCAACCGCACACTGACCCTGGTGACGACATGGGGCCGTGGCCTCGCCGGCGTGCACGACAGCGCGCAATACGCCGCCGACAAGATCACCGCCCTGACGGACGGGCAACTGACGGTCGACCTGCGCGCGGCGGGCGAACTTGTCGGTGCGTTCGAAGTGTTCGACGCCGTCTCCTCCGGGCAGGCGGACATGTATCACGGGGTCGATTACTACTTCCTCGGCACGGACCCGTCGCTGTCGTTCTTCTCGCAGATCCCGTTCGGCATGACGTTCATGGAGTTCAACAACTGGTTCTACCACGATGGCGGGCGCGAACTGGCCGATGAGCTCTACTCCATCTACGGCCTCAAGGCGTTCCCGGCGGGCAATACCGGCCCGCAATCGGGCGGCTGGTTCCAGAGCCCGATCAACTCCCCTGAGGACTTCCAGGGCCTGAAATTCCGGATGCCGGGGCAGGGCGGACAGGTTCTCAGCAAGCTGGGCGCATCGGTGCAGAACCTGCCGGGTGCGGAAGTGTACCAGGCGCTGTCGACGGGCGCGATCGAGGGGACCGAGTGGATCGGACCCTGGGCCGACGAGAAGGCCGGCTTCCAGGAGATCTCGAAGATCTACTACCCCGCCGGCTTCCACGAGCCTGGCCCGAACCTGAACCTCGTGTTCAACCTTGACGTCTACGAGAGCCTGACGCCGACGCAGCAGCAGATCGTCCAGGAAGTCGCGCGTGCCGACAATCTTTGGACGACGACGCTGTTCATGGCCAATAACGGTGCGGCGCTGCAGCGCCTGCAACAGGGCGGCGTGGAGCTCTACGAATTCTCCGACGAGGTCTGGGACGCGTTCGGCCAAGCCGCGCAGGAAGTCGTCCAGGAGCCGACGAGCGACGAGTTCTACAAGCGCGTCTACGACAGCTATCAGTCGTCGCTGGAGAAGTCCGCGCAGTGGATCGGCCGCTCGCAGGGAACCTTCACCGAGCAGCGGGACCGCGTTCTCGGCATCTGAGCCGGGAGAGTGCGGACGCCGCCGAAAGTGCGGCCGGCGTTCGCATTTCTCCGTCCTGCGGCTTTTTTAGCTGTTCCACTTGGGCGGGCCGTTCGCTACGGTCCGCCCGAATTACGTGTGAGCGTGGATACCGTGCCGGGAGAGCAGGGAGCCGCAATTGCGATGGGGGGATGCTTGGACAATCGTTCAATCCTGAAAAGTTTTGTGTCCGGTGCGAAGTTGGCGCGGGACTGCGTGACAGGCTGTTGCGCGACGACCGGAGGCCAACGTGCCGCGGGCGTTTGCCCCACATTGCACGAACGCGTGCCAAGCTGACGCAAACGGACCCGTTCCCCGTGTCGGGGAGGGGCCGCTCACATGTTCTGCGGCATGATCCTCCGAATGGGTCGGGCCGCATCCAAGGGATTTCCGGGAGAGTTCGGGATGGAAGAGGACGCAGCCTGCACGGGGTTCTTCGCACCGGCCGAAGAGGGGACGCGCGCCTGTCTCGACGCATTTCGCGACGGCGGGCCGATCCAGTGGGTGCTGGGTCATCTGTTCGAGGCGCCGTTCAACCTCGTCTTCGCCTTGTCCGATCCGTCGTCGTGGCTGGCTTGGACGCAGGACTTCTCCGAGCCGGAATCGAAGCAGTCCTTGGTGCGGCTGATCTATTACGGCGCCTCGGCGGAGCTGTTCTTCGTGCTGTTCTGGATCTTCGCGGGGATCACGATCGGCGGCTATTTCTCGCGCCGGTTCCTGTGGTCCATCGTGCGCGGCACCGAAAGCACGATGAACGTCATCGGCCGGGTCGCCGCCTGGGCCGGGCTTCTCATGGTGCTGCAGCAGGTGCTGATCGTGTTCCTGCAGCGGATCTTCCGGGTTTCGGAAATCTCGATCGGCCCGTTCGGCACGACCTTTACGCGTGACCTGTCGTGGTATTCCGAAGAACTGAAGCTCTATAACGCGATCATCGTGTGCCTGTGTGTCGCCTGGACCTTCATCCAGGGCGGGCATGTGCGCGTCGATCTCGTCTATTCCGCCGTCGGCCACCGCACGAAGCGCGCCATCGACATGTTCGGCAGCCTCTTCTTCATGGTGCCGGCGCTGGTGCTGATCTGGCTCTACGGCTGGTTCTATCTCTGGGGCAGTCTGATCAGCCCCCGGCTGGGCGCGGACATGACGCTCGACACGCTGCTCACACGCTCGCGCGGGGTGCGCTGGAACGTGGAGACCATCGGGTTCAGTCCCAACGGCTTCGACGCTTACTGGATGTTCAAGGTGCTGATTGCGCTGTTCGCGGTGACGGCGATGGTGCAGGCCGTGAACTTCTTCTGGCGGTCGTGGCTGGAATACCGCGAGGGCGAGCTGAGCGCGGGCCGCTATCTCGACCGTGACGTCCTCGGCGACGAAGACGCAGAAAAAACCGCCAACATACACTGACCGGGCGCAGATCCGGCACGAGATGCGGCGGCGGCGCCGCGGGGGACACAGGAAATGATCTTCGGCCTCGACGGCGTTGAAATCGGCATCATCATCGTCTTCCTGACGCTGTTCGGTGCCATCATGTCCGGCTTTCCGGTCGCCTTCTCGATCGGCGGCGCGGGCGTCATCAGCTTCGCGATCATCGCCGCCCTCGACAGTGCCGGCATCCTGATCCATCAGGCCATCGATACCGGGTCCGCGCAATATTCCGGCCTCGTCGCCGAAGGGGTGGCGCGCGAGGCGATCTCCATCTTCAGATATCCGGAGCTGCCGCGGATCGAGGAGCCGCTGTTCGCGCGCGGGTGGGAGGATTCGATCAACCGCGAGCTGGGCCTGATCATCCAGCGTATGAACGAGCGGGTCATCGCCGGCGCCTCGATCGAGACGCTGCTGGCGGTGCTGATGTTCGTGATGATGGGCATCACGCTGGAGCGCTCGAAGATCGCCAACGACCTGCTGACGACGATGGCGCGGGTATTTGGCCCGTTGCCCGGCGGTCTGGCCGTGTCGATCGTGATCGTGGGCGCGTTCCTCGCCGCCTCGACCGGCATCGTCGGCGCGACGGTGGTGACGATGGGGCTGCTGGCCCTGCCGACGATGTTGCGCAACAACTACTCCCCCGAACTCGCCACGGGCGTCATCGCCGCCTCGGGCACGCTGGGGCAGATCATTCCGCCCTCGATCGTGATCGTCCTTCTCGGCACGCTGGCGGGCGACATCTATTCCACCTCGCAGGAGGCGCGGGCGCAGGCTGTCGGCTGTGGCGATGCGCTGACATATCTGGGGCAGCCGGCGGTTGTCTCGGTCGGCACGCTGTTTCAGGCGGCGCTGCTGCCGGGCATCTTCCTGGCCTTTCTCTACGGTGCGTATTCCTTCGGCTTCGCATTGGTGAACCCGTCCAAGGCGCCTGCGGTGCGGCTTGAGGGCGGGCGGTCCTCGACCACCACGCGCGACGATGCGCTGCTCTGGTTCCTTGCCGTGCCGGTCGTCCTGATCGGCGGTGTCGTGGCGCTGAGCCTCGTGGACGTGATCGGCAGCCAGTCGATCAACGTCTCGGCTTTCTCGCAGGCAAGCGAGGGCGCGTCGTTGCGCACGAACGTCTCGGATGCCTGCAAGGCCGCGATGATCGATCTGCACGGCCAGGTCGCCTGGGACGCGGCGGTCGCCCAGCAGGAGGCGATCAACCAGGCCGGCGGTGCGCAGCTCGCGCGGGCCCGGACGCCCGAGGAGATGATGGAGGCCCGCACCCTCGCCATCCTGTCGGCCCCGCCGATCGGGACGGGCGTGGCGGTCCTGTTCCTTCTCTTCGCGCTGACGCTGGCGGTGGCGCGGGGCATCGCGCCGCTGGAGGATGGGCGGCCCCTCGTGATCGGGGCCGTGGGGGTCGCCTTGGCGATCGCGGCGGACCTCGCGCTGATCGGGCCGACAACGTCGTCGGGGGCCGCGTTCCTGATCCTAGCCATTCCGACGGCCATCACGCTTTACGGCGTTGCCGAAGCGGCGCGGCGGCTCTCGCGCAACGAATTGCTGCGCGTGGTCTTTCCGCCGCTCGTGCTGATCGTCGCGGTGCTCGGCTCGATCCTCGGCGGGATCACCAATCCCACGCCGGCGGCGGCTCTGGGCGCGGCGGGGGCGATCATGCTCGCCGCCTATCGCAAGCTGGGCGAGGAAGGACGCGGCGGCGGCTGGATCCTACTCGCCACGCTGGGCCTTGCGGTCATGCTTCTGGTTGGCGTGAACTTCGACCTTCGCTCCGGGCTGGCGACGACGACGGTGGCGAATCGGATCGCGCTGTTCGTGACGCAGATCGCGTATCATGCCGCGTTCCTCGGCCTGCTCTACGCGTGCTGGGTGCTCTTGCGCAGCGGTGTGCTGGGGCCCGTGGTGCGGGAGACGGCGAAGGTGACGTCGATGGTCTTCACCATCCTGATCGGCTCCCAGCTTCTCAACCTCGTGCTGATCTCCTTCGGGGGCGAGCACTACATTCAGCAATTCCTGCTCAGCTTTGACAGCGAGCTGAAGGTGTTTCTGATCGTGATGCTGGTGCTGTTCGTGCTGGGCTTCGTGCTCGACTTCCTCGAGATCATCTACATCGTCATCCCGATCGTCGGTCCCGTCATCTACGGGGGCACGTTCGATCCGAAATGGGTGACGATCATGATCGCGGTGAACCTGCAGACGTCGTTCCTGACGCCGCCCTTCGGCTTCGCGCTGTTCTACCTGCGCGGGGTCGCCCCGGCGAGCGTCACGACCGGTCACATCTATCGCGGTGTGCTGCCTTTCGTACTGATCCAGGTGCTGGGGCTGGCAATCCTGTGGGCGTTTCCGGCGATCGTGACCATCGTTCCGAGCCTCCTTCCCAACAACTGAGGCATTGTTCCCGAACGCGGCGACTCTACTTGTCAGGGGTCACGCGAACGGGAGAACGCGCATGTCACTGAAACGAACGGCGATGAAGATGGCCGTCGCCTTTGCCGCCGCGAAGGGATACCGCGCCTACCGCGACAATGGCGGGTTGGACGGCGTCAAACGGCTGCTCTCGGGGGGCGGGACCGGGCCCACAGCGGGACGGTCCGGGGGCCTCATGGGCGCGTTGCAGGGCACAAGCGGCTCGGGCGGCGGATTGGCCGGCCTGATCGGTGCGCTTGCCGGCGGTGGTGCGGCGTCGGGCGGCCTGATGGGCGGTCTGGCTTCGATGACCGGCGCCTCACAGGAGGCCGACGACACTGCGAGGATGGCGCGCGTCGAGGCGGGGCCGCAGGACGAGGCGACCGCCGCCGCGATGGTGCGCGCGATCGGTCAGGCGGTGCGCGCCGACGGCCATATCGACGCGGAAGAGCGTAGCGCACTGGACGAGATCCTTGGGGAGGCCGAGACCGAGGCCGACCGCGCCGCGCTCGATGCCGCGCTGAGCGAGCCGGTCAACCCGGAGCGTCTGGCACGCGATGTGCCGCGCAACCACGAATCCGAAGTCTACGCCGCCGCGCTGACGGCTATCGACCCCGACCACCCGGCGGAGCGCGACTTCCTGCGCCGCTTCGCCACCGCTCTGGCGCTGGAGCCGGCGGAGGTGTCGCGCCTGCACGATGCGGCGGGAAAACCCGTTTGACGGTGCCGGGGCTGGCCAGGCGCCGCCCCGTAACCCGCCCCACCACTTTCCCTTGCGCCGCACGGCGCATAGGTGTCGCCCCGAAGCAAAATGAAGGAGATCGGCATGGCCGAGATCAAAGACCCTGAAAACACGATCATCATCGAGCTCGAGGACGGGAACGTCGTCGTGGAACTGCTGCCCGACGTGGCGCCCGGTCATGCGGAGCGCATGAAGGAACTGGCGCGCGAAGGGGCCTATGACGGCGTCGTCTTCCACCGGGTGATCGAGGGCTTCATGGCCCAGACCGGCGATGTGGAGCACGGCAAGGAAGACGGCGACACGCGCCGCGCCGGCACGGGCGGATCGTCCAAACCCGACCTGAAGGCGGAGTTTTCGGGCGTGCCGCATGACCGTGGAACACTGGGCGCGGCGCGGTCGCAGAACCCGGATTCGGCCAACAGCCAGTTCTTCATCAACTTCGCCGACAACCATTTCCTAAACCGGCAATACACCGTCTATGGCCGCGTGATCGAGGGGATGGAGCATGTCGATAAGATCACCCGTGGCGAGCCGCCCGCAAACCCCGACAAGATGGTCAGCGTGAAGGTTGCCGCCGATGCGTAATATTCTTGCAGCCCTTCTGGTTCTCGCCACGCCCGCCGCGGCCACGACCCTCGAAATCGACGTCGCGGGCGAAGCGAACGGGACCGTCACCATCGACCTTCTGGAGGATGTGGCGCCCGAGCATGTTGAGCAGATCACCGCGCTGGCCGAGGCCGGGGCCTATGACGGCGTGGTCTTCCACCGCGTCATCGACGGCTTCATGGCCCAGACCGGCGACGTGCAATACGGACGCGAAGGCGCGGACCTCGCGCTTGCCGGGACCGGCGGCAGCGACCGGCCGGACCTCGCGGCGGAGTTCTCCGACGAAAGCTTCGAGCGCGGCGTGGTCGGCATGGCGCGTTCCGCCAGCCCCGACTCGGCCAACAGCCAATTCTTCATCATGTTCGAACCCGCGCCGCATCTGGACGGCCAGTACACCGTCGTCGGTCGGGTTACCGACGGCATGGACGTGGTGGATGAGATCAAGCGGGGACGCGGACGCGGCGGTGCCGTGACCGAAAGCCCCGATGTGATGACGGAAGTGCGCGTCGTCGAATAAAGCTCCGCCGCTTTGCGGTGAAGGCTCCTGCGGTGGTTTGTTTAGTGCAAGCCCCGTGGCTGAGCATCGGACCCGCAGCGTTTTTGCGCGGCGGGTCTTTTCCATTTTGTGGAGACTTTGATTGCGCATTCTGCTGAAATTCATGACCGTTCTTGGTCCGGCGGGCAATAACGCTCAGGTCTCGGTTTTCTCGATGGAATTAAGAAATACCTTCGGGCAACGGCTTTGGGTGCTTGAGTCGGGCATCACTTCAAGAAAAGAAATCTGTTGTCTTGAAGCAGTATCAGGTTGGCGAAACGCTTGAACCTCGCCTGTCATAAGCTGATGCGCCGGTGAGAGCAGCGGAAACTAATACCAACGGCCCGAGGCTTTGACTCTGTGAGGGCTTCCCAGGTGTGTCAGTTGCTGATTCACTCTCTCTGGGATGTGAGGGAGGATCAGCATGGGGGTGGAGATCACGCGTAGGGAGCTGTCGGCGGCGGACCTACGGCGCGAGGCGGCGCGGGCGAAGGACGCAAGGGCGTCGCGGCGGATGCTTGCGCTGGCCTTCGTGCTCGACGGGCGGACACGGACGGAGGCGGCAGAGAGTTGCGGGATGGATCGGCAGACCCTGCGCGACTGGGTTCATCGCTATAATGCGGAGGGGCTTTCGGGTCTCATCGATCGTCCTCTTCCGGGCCGGACGCCCATGCTCAGCACGGAGCAGATGAGCGAGCTGGCGGCGATCGTCGAAGCGGGGCCGGACCCGGAGATGGACGGAGTTGTGCGCTGGCGGCGGGTTGATCTGTGCGCAGTGGTGGAGCGCCGCTTTGGCATTCGCGTGGCGGAGCGGACGATGAGCTCGATCCTCCGCCGGCTCGGCTTCGTGAAGCTGTCGGCGCGGCCGCGTCATCCGCAGAGCGATCCAGACGCCCAGGAGCTATATAAAAAACTTTCCAGAACTGGTGCGCACGGCCCTGCCTGAGGAGGCAAAGGAAAAGCCTCTGGAGGTCTGGTTCCAAGATGA